>NZ_CP035108.1:333061-666122 GCF_004087915.1 Geovibrio thiophilus | reverse complement strand
CGTCATTATGTTTATGACTGTGTGAAGGACTTTGAAAAAGCTGTGCTTGAAAGATCATGGAAGGAGTATGATTCCGGCAGAACGCCCAATCCGTGCCTGCTATGCAACGAATATGTGAAATTCGGCATTTTGCAGGATTTCGCCCGCAGCCTGCACGCTGAATACGTGGCAACAGGACATTATGCGCAGATCGGCTTTATAAACGGTATGCCCGTACTGAAAAGAGGCAGCGACACAAACAAGGATCAGTCCTACTTCCTCGCAGGGCTCACAGGGGAGCAGCTCAGACGCTCGCTTTTCCCTCTCGGCGGAATGGACAAGCCGCAGGTTCGTGAATACGCCCGCAGCCTGAACCTGCCCACAGCTGAAAGCACCGAAAGTCAGGACGCTTGTCTTGTCGGCGGGTTTGAGAGCTTCGCCGAGATGCTCCGCTGCCGTTTCGGTTCATCGGCTAAACACGGTGAGATTGTCACTGACAGGGGCGAAGTGATGGCAAGGCACAAAGGCTTCCACGGCTTCACCGTCGGTCAGAGGCGAAATCTCGGTCTGACGACCTTCAAACGCTTCTGGGTAAAGGAGATAGATGCGGCAAACAGCCGTGTGATAATCACCGATGATCAGAAAAACCTCTTAAGCCCATCCATTATGGCGGACGGTTTTTCATGGCGGGAGGGCTTCATACCTGCGGACGGCTTTTCGTGCCTCGCCCAAATCCGATACAGACATAAGCCGGTGAAAGCAAACGTTTACGCCGAAGACGGCGGCGTATACAGAATAGACTTTGAAATACAGGAAAAGGCAGCCGCACCCGGACAGGCTGTCGTCCTTTATGAAAACGATATTGTGCTGGGCAGAGGCTGGATAAAAGGTAAAACTTGATCCGGTTCGCGCTCATTTTTTTCCTATTGACTTTGTATGATTAGCGACATACAGTATGCCATATACAAACTATAGATTTTATGCACTTAAAAACGGTTTGCGGAAACCGCACATTTCTCCCCCGAAAAAAAAGTCCTGAAAGCCTCTGTTTTTCCGTTAGCGGCGGAAAAACTGTGAAACTTTTTATAACCCTCTGCGGGTTAAAATAAAGATTTGCACTTAGGAGGCAATCAATGAAAAAACTCATTTTATCTATGGCGCTCATGCTGATTCTCGCTGTTTCGGCATTTGCCGCACCCTTTGAGGTCACGAAACAGGCAGGTGACTTCACCGTTATATCCTCTCTGGATAAAAATCCCCCCGTTAAAGGCAAAAACGCTGTCTCTGTCGTAATCAAAGACAAGGGCGGCAAAGCTGTTCAGGACGGTAAAGTCGCAGTGTATTACTCCATGCCCGCTATGCCCGGCATGCCCGCCATGGACTACAAAGCAATGGCGGAATTCAAAAACGGCGTTTATTCAGCCGTTCTTGATCTCAGCATGACGGGTCCGTGGAACGTGGAAGTGCGCTTCGTTGCTCCCCCTTCAAAAACCATGAACAAAGCGGCTTTCACGGTAGACGTGAGATAACTGTCAAATGCGGGTTTCGCATCTTGCGGAATCCGCCTGTTTTTTAAAGAAGGATCAGGGAAATGAAGCTTACAGCAATTGCCGTAACTGCGGCATTGATTTTAACAGGACTCAGTGCCTCCGCCGATACAGTGGACATTGACAGCCTTATAACCAAGGCGTTTTCAGGAAACACAAGGCTTGAATCCATGAAATATGACGTGAGAGCGTCAAAATCTCTCGAATCCGTGGCGGGCAGCCTGCCCGACCCGATGGTTAGCCTCGGCTACATAAACGAAGGCACGGACAGAATCACCATCGGCGACGAGACGGCGGGAATGACCCGTTTCACTGTGATGTTCAGCCAGATGTTCCCTTTTCCGGGGAAACTCAAAACACAGACCGAACAGGCAGGTTTCAGAACAAAAACCGCAGAGATAAACAGACAGAACGAAAAGCTCAGTATTATCTATAATATAAAAGCGCTTTATCTTGACCTTTACCGCATTCAGGAATCCGAAAGGCTTCTGGATACGAAGATTGGCTTCCTCGGGCTTCTGGAGTCTGCGGCGGAAGCAAGATTCCGCTCCGCTCAGGGCTCATCGGCAGAGGTGCTGATGTTTCAGCGCGAAAAATACATGGCATTTGAAGCAAAAGAGATGCTTGAGGAGCAGGAAAGGATGCTGAAAACCTCCCTCGCCCACATAACAGGACAGGATTCGGACGTTTTCGGCGAGTTCGCCCGCCTCCCCGAGCTACCCCTTGATAAAAGCATAAGCGAAATTTACATCCTCGCCCGAAACAACTCCTTCACTGTAAAAGCAATGGAGAGCGAAGTTCGTGAGATGGAAGCGGAGGTGAGGATGAAGGAGCTGGAGATGTATCCCGATTTCACCATATCCGCCGGCTACGAACCCAGATTCAGCGAAATGGACGATGTGTGGACTGTAGGCGTGAGCTTCAATCTCCCTCTTTACTATAAAACAAAGCAGAAGCCGGCTGCGGATTCCGCGCGGGCAAAGAAATTCAAGGCGGACACGCTCCTTGCCGACATGCGTCACGAGCTCAGAAGCATGGTGACTGAATTTGTCGCTTCCGCTGAGGCGGCTGAAAGAATAATGGAAATATACAGAGGCGGCGTAATTGAACGTTCCCGCCTTTTGAGGGATTCGGCTCTCGCCGGATACCGTCAGGGGATGATGCCCGCCTCTGAAGTTATCACTGCGGTGAGCACATCCGTTGATTACGAAATGAAATACCTTGAGCAGAGCGCCCTGAGACAAAAGAAGCTCAGCGCCCTTAATACACTGACCGGAGGAACGCTCTATGGCACGCAGATACCTGAATAAAACATTTTTACCTCTATTAGCCTCGGCGCTCCTCATTACCCCCGCCGCGTATGCGGATGATTTCAGCATGTTTGAGGATGCCCCGTCCATTCAGCTTTCCGGCGAACTGATACAGAAGCTCGGCGTTAAGCCCGCAAAAACGGAATACAGAGAGTCGGTAAAAACGCTGAAACTCCCGGGCATAGTTCAGGTTGACGAAACATCTTCATTCTCCGTCAACAGCAAGTTCGGCGGATGGATCGAGAAGCTTTACATAGACTACAAGGGCAGAAATGTCAAAAAAGGCGAACGGGTCGCCGAAATATACAGTCCGGAAGCGGTAGCCGCTCAGGAAGAGTATCTGGCATTTCTCAAGCATTCGGCAAATGTCAGCCCGTCCTCCGGCGGAGCATACGGAAAAGTGTTCTCTGAGGACGCAAAACGTCTCACCGAAAGCGCCAGACAAAGGCTAAGATACTGGGACATCACGGAAAAGCAGATTCAGGAGATAGAGAAAACAGGCAGAGTGAAAAAAACTGTCACGCTATACAGCCCCGCCTCCGGATATGTCACGGCGAAAAACGTCAGCGAAGGGATGAAAACCGAGCCCGGCATGGAACTTTTCAGCGCTGTGAGCCTCGCTAACCTCTGGATCATAGCGGATGTGTATGAGGACGAACTGAAATATATAAGAGTCGGAAGCAAGGCGAAAGTGACACTGTCAGGGGTTCCGAACGTGGTTTATGAGCTCACGGCGGACTACATCTACCCCGAGGTTTCACAGAGAACCAGAACCCTTAAGGTGCGCTTTCTGGTAAACAACAGCAGCGGACTGCTGAAGCCCGCTATGTATACTGAGATTCTGGCTAAATTTCCGGCGGGCAGGGTTCTTGCGGTTCCGTCCGACGCTGTTATAGACGACGGCAGGCGGAAAATAGTCTTTGTCAGTCTCGGCGAAGGGCGTTTTGAACCCCGTGAGATACTCGCAGGCGCTCAGAATGAAGGCTTTACAGAGGTTCGTCAGGGCTTGTCCGAAGGAGAGACTGTGGCTAGGGGAGCAAACTTCCTGCTGGATTCCGAAGCGCAGCTTAAAGGCATCAGTCCCGTAAAGGGGTTCTGACATGATAGAAAAACTCATTGAATACTCGGCGAGAAACAAATTTGTCATAATCCTCCTCACGCTTATGATCACAGGCTGGGGGATATGGTCTGTTAAAAAGACCCCGCTGGACGCAATACCCGACCTGAGTGATGTTCAGGTGATCATCTTCACCGAGTGGACAGGCAGAAGCCCTGATCTGGTGGAGGATCAGATAACCTACCCTCTTGTGAGCAGCCTCCTTGCCGCTCCGAAGGTGAAGGTTGTGCGGGGTTATTCGTTCTTCGGGTTCTCGTATGTTTACGCAATCTTTGAGGATGACACGGACATATACTGGGCGAGAAGCCGTGTTTCCGAATACATAAGCAAAATAAGGGGTCAGCTTCCGCCGGACGTGAACCCCTCTCTGGGACCGGACGCCACGGGAGTGGGCTGGATATATCAGTACGCACTGAAAGACACTGCGCATAAGTACAACCTCGCGGAACTCCGTTCCCTTCAGGACTGGTACCTGAAATACGCCTTTGAAGAGGTTAAGGGTGTGGCGGAAACTGCCTCAGTGGGCGGACATATAAAGGAATACCAGATCAACCTCGATCCGGACAGGCTCAGGGCATACGGCATACCCGTGACGAAAATCACCGAAGCGGTAAGAAACAGCAACCGTGACGTGGGCGGGCGCTCCGTTGAGTTCAGCGGACGTGACTTCATGATAAAAGGGCTGGGCTACATCTCCTCAACGGAGGATATAAAGAATACAGTAGTCGATTTTGACGAACGGGGCGTGCCGGTTCTCATAGGTGATGTAGCCTCTGTTGAGACGGGTCCCTCCATGCGCAGAGGCATAGCTGATCTTGACGGCGAGGGTGAGACTGTGGGCGGCATCATAGTAATGCGCTACGGCGAAAACGCCCTTGAGGTTATAGAGAGAGTGAAGGCAAAGGCGGAGGAGCTTAAAAAAACTCTCCCCGAAGGCGTGGAGCTTGTGCCCGTGTATGACCGCTCGGAGCTTATCGTCAACTCTATCAAAACCCTGCGGGATAAGCTTATAGAGGAGATTATAATCGTCAGCCTTGTGTGCATGGTGTTCCTCTTCCACTTCCGTTCGGCTATGGTGGCGATCATCACCCTGCCGGTTGCCATTATTATGTCCTTCGTGATGTTCCGTTATCTCAACCTTACCTCAAACGTGATGTCTCTCGGCGGAATAGCGATCGCAATCGGCGCCATGGTGGACGCCGCCATTGTTATGGTGGAGAACGCCCACAAGCAGCTTGAGCACAACCCCGAAGCGGACAGAGTGGAAACTATAATAAACGCAGCCAAGAAAGTGGGCGCCCCTCTGTTCTTCTCACTGCTTATCATCACCGTCTCGTTCCTGCCTGTGTTCACTCTGGAATCTCAGGAGGGCAGGCTGTTCAAGCCGCTGGCATACACTAAAACCTTTGCGATGATGTTTGCCGCCTTCCTCTCGGTGACTCTGGTTCCGGCGCTGATGGTTATATTCATTAAGGGTAAAATTCTGGCGGAGGACAAAAACCCCGTTACGAAAGTTCTCGTGTTCCTTTACCGCCCCTTTGTGCATCTGGCGCTTAAGTTCAGGTATGCTGTGATTGTTCTGTCAATCATAGCCGTCGGCGCCTCATATCCGATCGTTAAAAGGCTCGGCTCGGAGTTCATGCCCACGCTGAACGAGGGCACGGTGTTCTACATGCCTACCACCCTGCCCGGCATATCCGCCGCGGAGGCGGCAAAAAGCCTCCAGACGCAGAACAGGCTGATAAAAAGCGTGCCTGAGGTGGAAACAGTCTTCGGCAAGGCAGGGAACGCCATGAGCGCCACTGACCCCGCAGGGCTCTCAATGGCTGAAACAGTGATAACTCTCAAGCCGGAAAGTGAATGGCGGGAAGGGATGACTTGGGACAAAATCATAGAGGAACTCAATACCAAGGTTCAGGTGGCGGGCTGGGTAAACTCATGGACAATGCCCATCAAGGCGAGAATCGACATGCTCTCCACGGGAATAAAAACCCCTGTGGGAATAAAGATATACGGCGCAGATCCGGTTATTTTGCAGGAGACGGGGCAGAAGCTTGAGGAAGTGCTGAAAACCGTTCAAGCCACAAGGAGCGTCTACGCCGAACGAACAGACGGCGGCTACTATCTCTACATAGAGCCGGACAGGTTCAGGCTGGCAAGGCACGGGCTCACAATTGAGGACGTGAACATGGTGATAGAATCCGCAATCGGCGGCATGCCCGTCACCAGAACAGTGGAAGGCAGGGAACGCTACCCCGTTGCCGTGCGCTACAAAAAAGCGTTCAGGTCGGACATTGAATCGATCAAAAACGTTCTGATCCCCGTGGGCATGGGCGGAGCTGCGGCTCCGGCATCCGGCGGCATGGGTTCAGAGGGTGAAGCCGGCGGCAGAAGCGGCTATGTTCCCCTCGGGGAAGTGGCGGACGTCTACATGAAATCAGGTCCCGACATGCTTAAGAATGAAAACGGACTCCTTGTTTCATATATATATGTCGACATTGACGCAGGCACGGATGTAGGCAGCTACGTTGAACGTGCCATGAAAGCGGTTGACGGAGCAGTCACTGTTCCGCAGGGCTATATCATGCAGTGGAGCGGTCAGTACGAATACATGATGCGTGTGAAGGAGAAGCTCAACATAGTGGTTCCTCTCACCCTCGTGCTGATATTCATCATTCTGTACCTGAACTTCCGCTCGGTAACCAAAACGGCGATAGTGATGCTCTCTGTGCCTTTCGCCCTGATAGGCGGCTTTCTGTACCTGTATTTCCTCGGCTATAACCTCTCCGTGGCGGTTTGGGTTGGGCTCATAGCCCTTGCCGGAGTGGCGGCGGAGACGGGCGTCATAATGATAGTCTATCTGGATGAGGCGTATGACGAACGCATAACGGCGGGAAAAATGAACAGTCTCTCAGACCTGCGGGAGGCGGTTATCTACGGAGCGGTGCAGAGAGTGCGCCCGAAGATAATGACCGTCGCCACGCTGATCATAGGGCTAATACCCATTATGTGGGCTACTGGCAGCGGGGCGGATGTTATGAAACGAATCGCAGCGCCTATGATAGGGGGCATGGTCACCTCAACCTTTCTCACTCTGGTTATAATCCCTGCCGTTTACTACACGTGGCGGCAGTTCGGAATAAAAAAGAGCATGAACTCCGTTAACAAAGTCTGACGGCGCTCTCTCCTGCTTCCGCTTTCCCTGCAAAATGCCTCAGCGGGGAACAGCGGAGGCTTACTTTATGCTAAAATATACTATTGACATCGTACTGTATCTGATCTATTTTTCTTAAAACTACATAAAATCCATAGAATTTATATATAAAAGGAGAAATCATATGGGAAGAATAGCAGAAACACTCACTGACTTAATCGGCAACACCCCGCTGCTCGCCATCGGACGCGCGGCTCAGGGCGCAAAGGGCAGAATCGTGGCGAAGCTCGAATCATTCAACCCCGGCGGCAGTGTGAAGGACAGAATAGGGTTTGCGATGATCAAATCCGCAGAAGATGCGGGTCTCATCAATAAAGACACTGTCATCATAGAGCCCACAAGCGGCAACACTGGTATAGCCCTCGCACTGGTCAGCGCGGCAAGGGGCTACAGACTGATCCTCACTATGCCCGAAACAATGAGCATTGAGCGCCGCGCGCTCCTTAAAGCATACGGAGCGGAAATCGTACTCACCCCCGGACCCCTCGGCATGAAGGGCGCAGTGGCAAAGGCTGAGGAACTCGCTACGGAAACGCCCAACTCATTCATCCCTCAGCAGTTTAACAACCCCGCAAATCCCGCCATACACAGGACTACTACCGCGGAGGAGATCTGGCGTGACACAGACGGCAAGGTTGACATTATAATAGGCGGCGTGGGCACAGGCGGAACAATCACAGGCGTGGGGCAGGTTCTCAAGCAGAAGAAGCCCTCCGTTCAGATAATCGCCGTTGAGCCGGATGAGTCCCCCGTGCTTTCAGGTGGAAGCCCCGCACCCCATAAAATTCAGGGTATAGGAGCCGGCTTCGTGCCTCAGGTATTTGACAGAACGGCAGTGGATGAAGTATTCAGAGTCAAAAGCACTGAGGCATTTGCCGCTTCACGCCTCCTTGCCAAAGAGGACGGGCTTCTTGTGGGAATATCCTCCGGCGCCGCTTTCCACGCCGCCAAGGAAATAGCCTCCAGATCCGAAAACGCAGGGAAGCTCATCGTTGTCGTTTTCCCCGATACCGGAGAGCGCTACCTCTCCACAACACTTTACGCCGATCCCGAAGTCACGGCATAACAATAAACTTGCACAGGGCTGTATGCGGCAAAAGCGTCAGCCCTGTATTTTTATATGTTAAAGGAGCAGATTATGACCGAATCAAACTTTTCCGAAATCAATTGCCCGCAGTCCCCCCTCCCCTCATTCAATAGCACCCGCACGGAAGAAATTGCCGTATCCGGCGCACGAATGCGCTGATCATAGACATTTTCTCCCTTGCGGGGCTCTCACCGGCAAAATCGTCAGGCACATACCCTTACATAAAAGAAATAAGGTGTTTTCATGAAAAATTTAAATATAGATACCATTCTCGCTCAGGCGGGCAGCAGAAGAGATCCGCACACAGGGGCAATCAGCACGCCTATCCACCAGTGCGCCACATTCCGCCATCCGGCTCTCGGGGAGAGCACAGGCTTTGACTACAGCAGAACGGCAAACCCCACCAGACAAGCACTCGAAACGGCAATGGCGGAGCTTGAGGGCGGAGCAAGAGGGCTCGCCTTCTCCTCAGGCATGGCTGCGGTGGATAACGTGATCCGCCTGCTTGCGCCGAAGGATAAGGTTCTGATAACCGAAGACCTTTACGGCGGAACATACCGCATTTTCCGGAAGGTGTACGCCCAGTACGGCATTGAGGCGGTGTACATCGACACGTCCGACACTGCGGCGGTTGAGACGGCGCTTGAGGACGCTGCGGTCAAGATGCTCTTTGTGGAAGTGCCCACCAATCCCATGCTGAGGGTGGCGGATATAAAAGCTCTCGGTGAGCTTGCAAACAAGAAAGGCGTAATATACGTTGTTGACAACACATTCCTCTCTCCCTGTTCACTCCGCCCCTTAGAGCTTGGGGCGGATATAGTTCTCCACAGCGCCACCAAGTATCTCGGCGGTCACAATGATGTGGTTGCGGGAGTGCTTGTGACGAAGACACAGGAGCTCGGGGAGAGGCTGTTCTTCTTCCAGAACTCCGTCGGCTCAATCCTTGCTCCGAATGACGCTTGGCTTGTGCTCAGAGGGCTTAAAACCCTGCATCTCCGCATCGAAAAGCAGTCGGAAAACGCGCAAAAAATCGCGGAATTTCTCAACACGCATCCGAAAGTGAAAAAGGTCTTTTACCCCGGGCTGAAAAGCCACAAAGGGCACGATGTTCAGGCTAAGCAGGCAAAATGCTTCGGCGGCATGGTATCATTTGAGATTGACGTTCCTGCTCTCGTGCCGCAGATTCTTAAAAGCGTAAAGGTATTCCACTTCGCCGAAAGCCTCGGCGGAACAGAATCGCTCGTCACCTTCCCCGCAGTCCAGACCCATGCGGACATAGAGCCGGAGATAAGGGAGCGCCTCGGAGTAACGGACAGGCTTCTCCGCCTCTCCATTGGTGTGGAGCATGCGGACGACCTCATAGAAGACCTCAGAAACGCAATCGAAAACGGAGAAGTATAAATGACTGATAAAAAAGCTGGCAGAAACACCCGCCTTGTTCACACAGGCTATGACACAGACCCGCACACCGGCGCCCTTAGCGTCCCCCTCATACACGCCTCGACATTCAGGCAGAAATCCGTCACCGAGTTCGGCGAATATGATTACTCCCGCTCGGGCAACCCCACAAGAGAGACGCTGGAAAAAATCATAGCGGATCTCGAAGGCGGCTCACACGGATACGCCTTTGCCTCCGGCATGGCGGCAATCTCCGCGGCGCTTATGATATTCTCCCCCGGGGATCATCTTGTGGTCTGTGAGGATGTGTACGGCGGAACATGGCGTGTGCTCACTGGGCTGCTCTCCCGCTTCGGAATAGAGGCGACATTCGCCGATGCTACAGACCTGAGCGCGTTTGAAAAGGCGATAATCCCCGGCAAAACCAAGGCGCTGTACCTTGAAACACCCTCAAACCCGCTGATGAAAATCACCGATCTCAGGGCTATGAGCGCTCTGGCAAAGAAATATGACCTCATTACCTTGGTGGACAACACCTTTATGAGCCCATACCTCCAGCGCCCGCTGGAACTTGGGTGTGACATAGTGCTTCACAGCGGAACAAAGTTCCTCAACGGACACAGTGATGTTCTCTGCGGATTCGCCGTAACCGCTGACAAGGCGCTGGGAAAAAGGATAAAATACATACAGAACTCAGTGGGCGCTGTTCTCCCGCCTAACGACTGCTGGCTGGTTATCAGAGGGCTCAAGACACTCGGAGTGCGCATGGAAGCGGGGCAGAAATCGGCGCAGGCAATAGCCGAAGCTCTGGAGAAACATCCGAACGTAAAGCAGGTTCTCTATCCCGGACTGAAAAAACACAAGGGTTATGAAATAAACAGGGCGCAGAGTGACGGAGCGGGCGCTGTGCTCTCCTTTGAGCTTAAAAGCACCGAGCTCACCCACAGGCTGCTGAAGGAGATGCAGTACGCTGCATTCGCTGTGAGCCTCGGCGGAGTGGAAAGCATTATCTCATATCCTCCCATGATGTCCCATGCGGCTATGCCCCCTGCTGAGAGAGCCGCCAGAGGAATAAGTGATTCCCTCGTCCGCCTCTCTCTGGGAGTGGAGGACACGGAAGATGTGCTTAACGATATTTTAAGGATAATAGAATAGACTTGTGTCCGCTCACGCCATCATGTCGATGATGGTTCCGAGCATCTGATCTGCGGTTTGTGTGGTGACTATGTTTGCCTTATATGAACTGAGGTAGACCATGCTGTCCACAATCTCTTTGGCTATGTCCGTGTCTGAGGCTTCAAGAGTTCCCTGCTCTATGCCGTATGAGTCCTCGGGCATGGGGTTGCCGTTTTTGTCCACAACCTCTATGCGCCCTTTGTAGGCTCCGTCAGAGAATATCTCGCCGTTGTCGGCGATTTCAAGCCGTCCGCCGTCTGCTACGCCTGCGGCGACAATGCCCCCATCCTTCGTAACGAGATCTCCTGCCGCGTCCACGGAAAAATCCCCGCGTCTGGTGTAGGACTCGTTTCCTTCGGCATCAGTCACTTTGAAATAGCCGTTTCCGTTTATGGAGAAATCAAGGGAATTGCCGGTGGGGATGAGGTAGCCCGTGCCTTCATCGGTGCGGACGGAATTCAGCTTCACTCCGCCCTGATTAGCAAGCTCCGAAAAGGTTTGTGAAAAGGACTGAAACGCAGGCGTATTGACATTGGCTATATTGTGCGCGGTTGAGTCCTGCGCTTTGGAATAAGCCAGCAATGCGGATGAGGAGCTGTAGAGGCTCTGTATCATTTCATATCCTTCCTTGACACGCTTAGGGTTTATGTAGATCATAATATATATAAAATAACGGAGGAAGCCATGACTAATTTAACCGATGACCAGTTAAAATCTCTCCTTACCGGAGCAAAGACCGTGGTCATAGTCGGCGCGTCTAACAAGCCGGAAAGAGCGAGCAACGGAATAATGAAATTTCTTATGAAAAACGGATATACAGTCTACCCCGTGAACCCCGTGGAGAAAGAGGTTCTGGGTGTGCCCACCTATGACAGCGTAGCGGAAGTTCCCGTTAAGCCTGATATTGTCGATGTTTTCCGCAGGAGTGACGTTGCCGCCGAAGTGGTGCGTGAGGCGATAGGCAGGGAAGCGGGGCTCATCTGGCTTCAGGAGGATGTGATCACGGAAGAAGGTAAGCGCATGGCGGAATACGCAAATATCCCGTTTGTAATGGACAGGTGCATCTTTAAGGAATACCTGAGACTGGGAATAACCGGATAAAACTTTAATCGGCGCCCGCAGAGCCGCTTCGGGCGCTGAATCTTTCCTTTTAAGCACAAATCAGGCTTAATATTTATTTCAAAAATTATGGAAAAATCCTCAAAACCTTATATAGTTATACCTTATTTGAAAGAGAGGGGGCGTCTAGTGTGTGACTGCAAAAAGAATATTAATGTCGATGAAAGCTACACGAGCTTTAAAAATATAAACTGCTTCGACAACGCCTGCGCAGTGGTGGACAACCTGCTCCGTGTACTGAAAGAGACAGACACGGGCAACGCCTTCTGGGACAAGTTCATAAGCCTTATCCCCGAAGCATATTACGCCAGAGACCCCAAGCTGGATTCAAGAGAGGTGCTGCTCTACATAGTCTGCAAGAATGCCCCGTTCATCATGGACTTTTTTGAGGAAGCGGACGATGAGGAAGCGATCCACGCCATGACCAAGTGCGAGCAGGAGTGCTGCTGAGCAGCACCCCGCAGCGTTCCCTATTTCGCCATCTGCTCCACAATTTCCGCAGGAATAGTTGTTTTATCGGCTATTTCCCGCACGCTTAAACCGGCGGAGATAAACCGTTTAACGGTCATTGTCAAAGGCTCTGCCACCTCAACTATATGTCCGTCCGGATCATAGACGCGGAAAACCCGCTGCCCCCAAGGCTGCTCTGCGACAGGAGAGATCACCCGGGCGCCGCCCGATTTGACACGGGCAAAATCCGCCTTAAGATCCTCACTCTCGAAACAAAGTTCAAACCTGCTTCCGCCGCCAGCCGGAACCTTTTCAGAATGAATCGTGCCCAGCGCGGCGTCCTCCTGCCAGAGGGAAAGACCGCAGTTGTACGAGAGATGCACACCGCTGTCCATATGCTCTTTCAGCCCGAGGATGCCGGAGTAGAATGCCCTTGATTTTTCCATATCTTTAACAAATACGGCAGTTAAAGCCAGTTTCATAGCTCACCTCACGGCAGAATCATAGCCTGATGTCCGGCTGCTGTATTGTAAAAATCCGACATTTAAGTATTCCGTGGGAGTCATGCCCGAAAAACGGCGAAAGTTTTTGATGAAATGCGGCTGATCGTAAAACCGGAGGGAATGGGCGCACAGCGTGGATGAGGAACCGTTTTCCAGCATACGGCAGCTCCGCTCAAATGCTGTTAAAAGACCGAACTCCTTCACCCCGAGCCCCGTGTGGAACATAAAATACCGCTCAAGCTGCTTTTCGGATATTCCGGCGAGAAACGCCGTTTCCCTGACGGTTGCAGGCGCACTGCCCTTCAGCATCGCTTCCGACACTCTGCGGAACACATTGTTTTCCACTCCGGCATGCTCAAGAACGGGAAGAAGAAGGGATTCAGCTGCTGCCGCCATTTCGTCCTCAGTGCGGCAGTTTTTTAATTTTCCGCATATCTCCCCGACACGCCCGCGGATGAAATCCGCAGGCAGTACGCAGTTTACAAAGCCCGCTGCGGAATCCTTCAGAAGGCACGGAACAAGAAACGGTCTCAACTGCACACCGAAAAGACGCGAGCCGCCGTCTATGAGGTTTTTCACAGAGCGGTTCATTGTTCCGGTTATGAATGTGTTTTCCGGTGAATTGAGGTCAAAGATAACGCTGAAATAGCTGTCCGGAAATACTCTGATTTCCGCCGCTTCTGCGGCAGCCGAACGAAAATGCCAGTAATCTGCTATGTACTTTGCGCTTTTTACGGACGGCGGAAATCTTTTCAGAGAATACATACCTGATCCTGTTATGAAAAACGCCGCCCCACGACATATCAGGGACGGCGTTACTGTTATTATTCGTTATTGTGAGCCGGAGCGGCCTTCGGAATAATTTTGCAGAAGCCTGAGAATATCCTCTCAGGGTCTTTTGCGTAGGTCTCCGCAAAGGTTTTAAGCTGGGCGTTGTATTTTTCGTCTATATCCACATCTATGAAGCGGGCGATGAACTCCTCTATCTGCTTTTTGAGGAAGCTCCGATCCTCCGGCGTAAGATAATCCAGCCTGCGAACGCCCGCTCCGAGCTGTTCAGGGAGGATTTCGCCCCTGATGTAAGCCGAGCCTGCGGTCATTCCGCTGCACACATAGTAGCCGATGGGGTTTGCTATATCCGCCACGTTCAGCACAACGCCTATTCCGCCCTGAGCGTACTCCATGAAGTAGTCGCCCATGCGTCTTTCACCGCCGAGACCGTAAACCACAACCGGAGGCTTACGTTTTTTCAGCTTGGCTTCGGCGAGCTTCACGAAGTCAGACCACTTCATTCTGCTTCTCACCGCCCTTCTCCGTTGGTATTTCATTATAAGCTCACGGAGAATTTCGTCCTTCGGAGCATTCTCAAACCTTTCCGTGTCTATATTCCTCCACTCTTCCGGCACACCCGCCTTCATCAGGAGAAGATTGCGAACGCCGCCGCTTTTGGCGACTCTGTAAGTTCCGCTTACCGAGTAAGCGGCAAAAAGGTCACTCACGTCTCCGGCTATGTTTATTTCGCCGGGATTTGCCGTGTTAGCCACGCCCACCTGAGCGTTGGCGGGAACGGTAGTAACTGTGGAGTGGTTGGGAATTACGTTTATCTTTGTTCCGTTCACGAAGGCGAAGGAGTGGTTCCCCACAAGCCCCCGTACGGTTATTTCATCGCACTTAATGCCCGTGCCTATGACTCTCTGCCCCATGACGTTGTCAAGGAAGAACTTTTTCACGCCTCTGCGCACAGCCTCCTTCATCATGAAGTTAAGTTCGAGACTTTCTATCTGGTCAAAACCTATGTCAATTGTGAGGCTGTCGCCTTCGATTTTGGAGAGAACCGCCTCAAACTTATCCCTGAGTCCCTCCGAGGCTTCTTTTTCGGGGATAAAGACCTTGCTTCTGCTCTCCTTCATTATTATTGTCTGCACCTGTTTAGGAAAATCCTTCTGCCCGAAGGTGTCAAACAGAAGAGGATCGCTGCCGTGGTAGCGGAAGCGGCGTGAACCGACAACGTCCGAGTGGGTGCTCATGCCGAGCCCTGCGGAGAGCCCTTCCATATCCTCATGGAAGCTGTGAACCATCTTCACTATGCTGTCACCGGCGGTTTCGGGGTCTATTCTGTGACCGTAGGGGCGGGATGTTATTCCCCATGCGCACTGACCGGTGTGGCATCTCTGACAAAGGGTGCAGCCGAGCACATGAAGGTGGCGCATACCCATCCCCACGAAGTCCGCTCCGGCGAGCATAACTAGAAAAGCGTGGAAGCTGTCCATCACGCCGCCTTCGGCTATCACGGATATATCCTCTCTTAAGCCCTCCCTGCGCAGAGCGAGATCAGCCGCATGGGTAAGATAAACTACGTTCAGTCCACGGTTTTTCAGGTCAACGGAGTGTGCCGCCCCTGTGGAGCCGTCCCCCGCCTTTATTGTTATGTAGTCAAAGCCCGCCTTTGCGATTGCCACTGCTATTTCGGGAAAGTTCCAAGCTGTGCCGTAAACATCGGCGCCGATCAGCTTATCATCCCCGAGAAGCATGCGGAGTGATTCCACCCTCATAGGGAGTTCCTCAATGGAATACTGGAGGTGCTGGGGGTTCGGCGCAGTGAGGTGGCGCAATGCCTCCACACAGCGGAGCAGCGCTATTTCGTAATCGTTTTTCTTATCCTGAAGCCTGCCGCCCTTGCCTTTTTTGGCGTCCTGACCGTATTTCATGGAGATTCCGGCGAATTTGTCAAGCTCAAGCCACGGACCGTAGCCCCCTGAGCCGAACTGCAATATGCAGTGCTTGGCTGCGGGCATCATATCAGGGTGGATATATCCCTCCCCTGTAAAAAAGGGTCTGCCAAGCTTGATGCTCGCCGTCATTCTGGCGAGTATCGCCTCATGGCTGTTTGAGCCGTAGCTCTGGTGAACATCGAATATAGGCGTATCGCAAACGAAGCGGGCGCCCCTCTTACCGAGAGTCATCTTACGCATCTGCCCCGCAAACTCATGGAGGTGGTCACGCTGAGGAGAGAGGATCTCCGCCGCGTCTATCAGCCAGTCCTGATCCATTTTGGAAGGATATTTGCCAAGATGCGCGCTGGATACGGTTGATTTCCCCGCGGCACGGCTGATTATGTTGTTGATAACCTCCGAGCCGGAAAGGGTTACGCCGACCTCCTGATAGTCGGGATTGTGCGTAACCTTGATCGCCCTCTGGGGGCACATTTTCACGCATCTTTTGCAGTTGCAGCACTCATCAGGGTTGATCCAGAGTATCTTCTCCAGAAAAGCCGCCCTGTCCTTCTCCTCCGGCTCCACACGACTGCCGTCAGCATCGAGATAACGAGTCTCCATGCTGAAGACTCCCATGCCAGATTCGGGTTTGGTGAGGTTATGGGTACAGGATTCCACGCAGGTTGCGCAGTGTACGCAGCCCCTGCCGGGCTCCTCGGCATCGTCAGTGACCTTCACCCAGTACTTGGCGCCCTGAGCGAATATCCCCGTGTCAGTGGGTTCCGTGTATCTTATTGACCGTTTTACGACTATCTCTTTTTTATATTCAAGCATTGTTCTTCCACCCGTAGTCAAGGCGTTTAACCTTCCTGTCCTTAACCTCAAAGCCGACTACTCTGCCGGCTTCGGGGTCGCTCATTGTGAGTTCCTCATTCATGAAGTAAGCGGCGCTGATTACAGCCCTCTGCTCGCTCCCCATGAGAGCCACCTTGTCGTTTATCCCTATGCTGAATGAGCGGAGGTGATCCCTGTCGGTGAGACCGACCATCACGTCGCCCACAAGAATTATCCCCGTGGCGGGACCTGAAATCTTCATTCTTTCCAGAACGGGATTATTCAGAATCTCCTTATAACGGGCAAGATCCTCAGTGTTCATGTTCGCCAGCTCCTGCGGGAACTTGCGGCAGATTATCCATTCTATCTCCTTGAGAGAATAGCCTTTTTTAAGCAGATATTCAGTCTGGAGAAACAACGCCTCCGAATCCGTACCCACATGGAGATGGATGCCGAGCTGTTCCAAGGCTCTCGCATTGGAAACATCGCTTGAAAGGTGCCCGTTGTGCGCTCCGGCAACCTCGCCGAGTGAGATCGGCTGCGGTCCCCACCAAAGCCCCTGCCCTTTGCTGGTGGGCCAGCGGAGGTGGATCAGGCATGCCTCGTAGTAATGCTCCTCAAACTGGTGGAGGTTGTAAATATCTATGGTGTCCTGAAGCTCAAAGGCGGTGAGGAAGGTTCCGTTGTATTTGGAGCTTGAGAAGATGCGGGCATCGTCCTTGAACGCCGTGTTGAAGCGGCTCACCATCTTCACCATATACAGCGCCTCATCATTCATCTTTTCCCTGTACATCATTTCGTCCACGGAAGGAGGTACGACGGAGTAGTGCATGATTATGGGCAGGTCGTAGTCGTAATAATATTTCTTCTGCACCATGTTGAACTTATCCAGAATGCGCACACCCCAGCTTCCGATAACGTTTTCAAGCTCGCTTATCTTGTCCTTGCTGCGGAACATTATGTGAAAATTGTAGAAGTTAGTGTCCTTATAAAGCCCCTTGAGGGTTACGCCCGCTCCGGCACGCCCCCTGTACTGGAGGCATCTTGCCGCTTTGAGCACAGCGCCGAGGCTGAAATCCCCCACGACACCGAGAAGACCGCAGGCACCGCTTGCGATCCCCTCTTCTCCGCCGGAGAACTCAAATACGCTCAAATTTCCCGAACGGGAAAGTCCGTCACTTATCATATCAGTTTCTCCCTTCGAGTTCGTTTTTGGTTATGTACTGCTCCTCACGGAGGTTTTCTGCGGAGCTGCCTGCGGACGATATGCTCAGCGCCGCTCTGGGACAGGCTTCCACACTTTTAAAGGTGGCGTCTGATACCTTCTCAGTGAGAAATTCATAATAGAAAGCGTCCTTCTCAGGTGTCCATTCCCTGTCGAGCTTGATCAGGCTGCCGTCCGAATAATGCCAGCACCAGTCGCACTGAATGCAGATTCCGCAGTTGAAGCACCTGCCGGCCATGAGCTGAGCAAGGTCAGCGTCCACGGTTTTCACTATCTCCTCAAAATTGCCGATCCTCTTTTCAATGGGCAGCGTTTCCTCTATGAGTCTGCCGCTCTTCTCAAAGTATTTGATGTTGAGTGTATTATAAAAGGCTGTTTTTCTGTCTTTATCCGTTTCAACCGTTTCGCCGAGGTACTCACGCACGCTTTTCACCGTATCCTGAGCGAGCCCCACAACACGGACTACCATTCCGGTATTATCAGTTGCGCCCATGGCGGCGTCACCTGTGATGAAAATTTTGCTCTGCGCGTCCTCTGACAGATCACGGCATATCATCCGGGGGAAATCCACAGTAAACTTCTCGCCCACGAAGAAGAGATCCGGCTTGTCGCCTATGGCAAGAACTATGCGGTCGAAGTGATAAGTCTCCGTCTCACCGTAGACGGCGACGGGCTTGGAGCGTCCGCTCTCGTCCACGGGACCGAGCTTCATCTTCTGCACGGTGAGCCTGAGAGCGTCATCCGCCTTCTCTATTTTAAGAGGACTTCGGAGGAATTTAAACTTTACGCCCTCTTGTTTGGTTTCCTCAACTTCGCCGTGGTGAGCGGTCATTTCGGCTGATGTACGCCTGTAAACCATTGTGGGCTCCGCACCCAGACGCACCGCGCAGCGCACAACGTCCATCGCCGTGTAGCCGCCGCCGATTACGCCTATCTTCTCGCCTTTTTTTATGCCGAGCTTATCAAGCTGTCCGAGATTTACCTTTTTCAGGAATGCGATGCCGTTTTCAACACCTTCAAGCTGTTCACCCTCTATACCCAGTTCGCCGGGTTTATGGGCTCCGGTGGCGACTATGACCGCGTCATAGTTTCCTGCCAAGTCCTTGAAGCTTTCCTTGTTTATATTCGCGCATGTATGTATTGTAACGCCCGTCTCCTTTATGAAGGCGAGCTCCTTCTCAAAAACCTCACGGGGGTAGCGGTAGGCGGGTATGCCTTCGGTGAGGAGACCGCCCGCAACCTCATGCTTCTCGAAGACTTCCACTCTGTAGCCGCAGCGGGCAAGGAAATAAGCTGATGAGAGCCCTGCGGGACCGGAGCCGACTATGGCGATTTTTTTATCTTTCGGCTCTCCGGTCATAACAGGATTGAGACCCTTTTCATAACCGGCATCGGACACAAAACGCTCAAGAGCCTTTATGTCCACAGGCTGATCAAACTTAGTGCGGTTACAGGCTGTCTCGCATGGGTGGTCACAGAACCTTCCGCAGCCGGAGCTGAATGGGTTTGTCTCCTTAAGCACATAAAACGCCTCATCAAACCTGCCGAGAGCCGTAAGGTGAAGGAATCTGGGTATATCGTTTCTGGCATAGCAGCCGTGGTTGCCGAGATGATCACGGCTGTAACAGGGACTAAGCCTGTTGATATAAAGCGGAAGCAATTTTTTCAATGCTTACCTCCATGGAAAATAATCTTATAACCGTTATAAAAATAATAATCTAATGATGTTTGTCAATATTTCCTAACAAAAGCACTATAATACATAAAATTAAAACGATAAAGATTTTTTTGCGGCTTTTGATCTCCGTCAAGTTAATTATAACGCAATGGATGTATTCTTTCAAAACAAAGAAAGGTTAAGTACGTTCCGCTCTGAACTGCGGGAAGCAACGTGACGCGGCAGTCACAAAATATTGAGAGACTGCTTCGCTGAAGCTCGCAGTGACACATACTGTTTCAGGAGACACGAAGAATCCCACAACTCCAAGGAAGGAGTTGCGCCGTGCGGAGCGAAGGGTGGTTTACCCACCCGCGAGCGTGTACAGCAAACCGACAGGACGTACGGTTTGCTGCTATTAAATGAGAGGTAATAATTATGCACCAAGGATGTTCAGGAACATTTGAAAACGGAAAACAGGTAGTCAATAAGCTCAGAAATATGGGCTACAGCGCAATGCCCATGTCTATGCCCATGGTTATCCACTGCTCCAACTGTGAGGAAAGCTTCTCCATGGAAACCTATGAGGCAAAATGCCCCAACTGCGACATGACATACGGTGTGACTCCCTGCCACAGCCATGATCCGGAAAGCGTTCAGGCAGCAGGCATAAATTACTGATACAAAAGAAGCGGCACAGTCCGCTTCAGGCGGGCAGCGAAACAAAACTACTTTGCCGACAAACAGAGAGGGAGTTCCGGCACGGTTCCCTCTTTTATTTCCAATATTTTTTATCCCTAATTTCTTTCAAATTCCGCCTTAATGCTGTATAGTGGGCTATGAAACAGTTTACGGTCATTTTTTTGTTTATGTTTATGCTCTCCGGATGCGATCTTTTCCTCAGTGTAAGGTCGGATCATGTTAGAGTGGATATAGGCGATAATGTCTCAGACAACAAAACCGATAAAAACAGATACATATTTTACGTTTACATTATAGGTGAAAAAGAGCCTTTTGCCGCTCTTGACAGCGCTTCCGGCTCATTCCTGTACGCTTCCGAAAACGGAACGGAGACAACGCTGCTCACATATTCCGGAAGCTCCCGGGCTGCCTCTGTTGAAGGCGGCTTCGGAGAGGCGGAACTGGTTTTCGCGGATATTTGTGAAAACGGTATCCTGACGGAGAAGGACGCCTCCGAAGTCCGAAACGGATGGGAAAGCTTCGCCGCCGCCTGTGACTTCAGCGGATGCGCCCCTGAGGGCTTTGATATTTTCGCCTATGCCGAACGTAACGGATTTGACGCTTACTGCTCCGCAGAATAATTAACATGGTGCTTTACCGTGAACAGAAGAACTTTTCTGAAATTTGCAGCCGCTATTCCCGCAGCCTCCTGCCTTTTAAGCGCACAGGATGCTCTGGGCTTCGTATTCCCTTTTCCCGATGAAAAAAAAGACCCCGCTTCCGCCGTATGCCGCATTGAGGACGGACAGAAGCTTTATAACAGCGAGTATTTCAAGAAAATAAAAGAATTTAATCACAGCTTCAAGGATGATGTCATAGCCTCACATGCGGAGTTTGCCCTCATCCGGAGCTGCAACGTCAAGCTGCGGGAACTGATGAAATTTGTCGGCTTCGGCAACTTCAATGTGCTTTCCTACCGTGACGCTCTCTCCACCATGAGTCTCAGGGGATCTCTGGCGGAGTTCACCCCGCAGGAGAAAAACTTCATGGAGGAATTCTTCCGCCGCGGCGCCTCTGTTTACGGCTTCTACGGGGACAGGATTTTTAACAGCCTCTATGAAGAGGTAAAAGATAAACACGTGCTCAAAATGCCCGGAACAGGACACTTCATATATAAGGGCAAGGCGGAAGCCACCTACGCCAAAATCACCGCGGACATGAAAACGCTCATACTCACCTCCGGTGTGAGGAGCATCGTCAAGCAGGCGGGACTTTTCCTTGCCAAAGTTGTTGAAACAAAAGGGAACCTTTCCATGGCATCCCGCTCCATAGCGCCCATAGGCTACTCATACCACGGCACAGGCGACTTTGACGTGGGCATAAAGGGCTGGGGACACTTCAACTTTACGGACAGGTTCGCCACCACCAGAGAATACTCACGACTGATGGAAGAAGGCTACATGCGCATACGCTACGACAGGAAAAATCCCTACGGCGTTCGTTTTGAGCCTTGGCATGTTAAGGTTGTCTGATTCTTCCCGCCGCCGCGGAGCCATACATATGAAAAACCGCACACCGTTTATCCAGAAGTTTTATATCGCATGCAGCCGCTACATGGAGAACGAGCTCACCAACCACGCCGGCGCCGTGGCTTATTACTTTCTTTTGTCAATCATCCCCATCATACTCCTGATGCTTACTATTTTTGAATCCTTTCTGGACAGTCACGCGGCGTTTTCGGAGGATTTTTTCCGCATACTCGGCAGTTTCAGCCCTAACCTCGACAGGGAGTTTCTTGCCCGGTTCGGACTCAGCGGCAGTGTCGCTGGAGCCGTGGGCATATTCGGCGCGCTGAACCTCCTCTGGACATCAAGACTGATCCTAGCGTCCGTCCAGAGGGCGTTCGATGTTATATTCCCCTCCCCTAAAAGCAGAAATTTCATAATAACCGCATTCATTTCCATAGTCATAATCCCCGCCGTGTTCCTCTTGGTTACTTTTTTTGCGGGGCTGAGGCTTGTCCTCGGTTTCATCAGCGGAATGCTGATGCAGGCAGGAGCCGGCGCCGAAATCATCGGACGTCTCGGAGGGCTGGGGTTTATTCTCCCCGTTATTGCAGCTTTTGCGGGCGCTTTCGTTTGCTACAGGTATCTTCCCGTTCGCCGTCCGTCCACCCCGGCGGCTTTAAGCGGAGCTCTTCTGTTCGCCTTTCTTCTTTTTGTGTTGAAATTCGCCTTCGGCTTCATGACCGGAATGGCAAAAATGAACATCCTTTACGGTGTCATAGGCGCACTCATAGCTCTTCTTCTCTGGGTTTATGTGGTCTGTCAGGTATTTTTCATCTGCGCCGAATTTACATACGTCTGCGACAGAACGGACATTCTTGTGATAAACAAGGTTTTCAGCGTTCATAAGGAAGAGAAGCGCAACATATTTGAGCGTTTTTTCTTCGGGCATAACTCATCCGTAATGAAACGCTACTCAGACTTTTATCCGCAGGGCAGAGAGCTTTTCAGACAGGGAGATACCTCCCGTGAGGTTTATTACGTATACAAAGGCAGCGTGGACATATATCTGGAAGGTATCGAAAAACCTGTGGGAACAGTAAGAGAGGGTGACATACTCGGAGAGATGGCAAACCTTCTGGGAACCCCCAGAACCGCCACGGCAGTTGCAGGGACGGATTCAGTCATATTCAGAATCGAGCCCGATGCCTTCAGCGAGCTCATAGGATTAAACCACAGACTTTCATTAAGAATTATTAATTCTCTCTGTGAAAGGTTGAAAGATATGGATGAAAAGCTATACTTATGATCGGGAAACTTGGCGCTTCCTAATTTTTTATTTTATTGAGAGAGAATTGCAATGTCGGAACTGAATGATTTGAAAATCCTGTCAGCCCTTTTTGTGGAGGATGACAGCTACGCAAGAAGAGCCATGGAAAGTATTCTGCGGAATCTTTTCGGGCAGATTGTGCTTGCGGATAACGGCAGAAACGGTCTGGATATTTTCGGTAAAACCTCCGTGGATATAGTAATTACAGACTTATGGATGCCTGAAATGACCGGATTCGAGATGATAGCCGGAATGAAGGCGCACAACCCTGAGCTTGTAGTGGTGGTTATGTCCGCATATGATGTTCCGGACTATGAAAAACGGGCTGAGAATCTGGGTATTTTCGGTTTTCTCAAAAAACCGTTCACTCTGGCGGATTTTGAAGCGGTTCTGAAAGAAGCCGGACACAAAGCCGCCGAAATCAAGCGCCTGAACTCCTGATTTTATTTTTCAGCAAGTTTCCCCTTGATCTGTAATGTAATCGGCGTACTATACCCTTACGGGGTATATGTATGAAAGAAGAAAGTGTAAAGCTCAACATTACCGGAATGACATGCTCTGCGTGCTCATCAAGAATAGAAAGAAAACTCTCTAAACAGAAAGGCATATCCGAAGTTGCCATAAACCTCAGCACAGCCAAGGGGCGTGTTGCTTACGACAGAGACATTCTCAATGAAGGGGACATAATCCGCCTCATTGAGGACATAGGCTTCGGAGCCTCCAAAGAGGCGGGCGACACTGCTGAGGCGGAAAAGCAAACAAAAATTATACTGATCCTCTCAGTCATCTTCACTCTCCCCATGAGCCTCGCCATGTTCGACCATGTTTTTGAGCTCAATATGTTTCCGCTGATATTCATGAATAAGTGGGTGCAGTTTGTTCTTGCCTCGTTCGTTCAGTTCGTGGGCGGGTGGCGATTCTATAAGGGCGCTTACGCAAATCTGAAACACGGTTCAACCAACATGGATGTTCTTGTAGCCATGGGCACCACAACCGCGTACCTCTACAGCGTGGTGAGCATGTTCTTTGACGGGCATCTGTATTTTGAGGCATCAGCCATGCTGATCACCCTCGTCCTCCTCGGCAAGTATCTGGAATCCATAGCCAAATCACGCACTGCGGATGCGCTCAGGAGCCTTATGGAGCTCGGCGCAAAGACTGCCGTGGTTATTCATGACGGAAAAGAGGCTGAGGTAGGAGTCGAATCTGTTATGATCGGCGAAACACTCGTGATTAAACCCGGGACAAAGATCCCTCTGGACGGAGAGATAATCTCCGGCTCCTCATACATAGACGAATCCATGGTCACGGGGGAAAGCCTTCCCGTTCTGAAAGAGTCAGGCGCAGAGGTAACCGGGGGAACGGTGAACGGCGGAGGAACACTCCTCGTCAGGGTAACCCGTGTGGGCGCTGATACTCTCCTCAGCAGGATAATCCGTATGGTGGAGGACGCTCAGGCAATCAAGGCGCCGATTCAGCGCATGGCGGATGTCATATCCTCATACTTCGTGCCGCTGGTTATCATCTTTGCGCTCATGGCGTTCACTCTCTGGTTTTTCATACTCGGAGCTGGCTTCACCAAGGCTATCATCATATTCACCAGCGTTATAGTGATCTCCTGCCCCTGCGCTCTGGGGCTCGCCACTCCCACTTCGGTGATGACGGCTACAGGCAGAGCAGCCTCCTTCGGAGTGCTGTTCAAGGGCGGAGAGCATCTGGAAAAGCTCAGTCACGCAGACACTCTTGTGCTTGACAAAACAGGCACGGTGACCGAAGGCAAGCCTGCGGTGAGGGAGACTGAAACATCGCCCGGATTCAGCAGGGACGATATGCTGAAATTTGCGGCGGCAGCGGAAAAGCTGTCGGAGCATCCGCTGGCTAAGGCTGTCATAGAAGCGGCGGCGGAGCTTGAGCTCCCGCAGGCGGAAAACGCGGTAACTGACGCAGGCAAGGGAATAAAGGCGACGGTCAGCGGCAGAACGGTTGCCGTGGGGAGCAGAAGGCTCACTGATGCGGACTTCTCATCCCTCGACAAACGCGCGGAAGAGCTCGAAGCTCTCGGGCGTACGCTTGTTTATGTGGCAGTAGACGGACAGGCGGCGGGACTGATCGCCGTTTCGGACAAAATAAAAACCGGCGCGAAAGCCCTTGTGGAATATGCGGAAAGGCTCGGTATTGAGGTATTCATGCTCACCGGAGACACGCAGAAGGCGGCGGAAGCGGTGGCGCATGAGGCAGGAATAAAAAATGTCATAGCCGGAGTCCTGCCCGACGGCAAAAAGGATGTAATAGAAAGGCTCAAGTCGGACGGCAGAAGCGTTGTGATGGTCGGTGACGGCATAAATGACGCCCCCTCTCTCGCTCTGGCTGATGTGGGCATAGCAATGGGCACGGGTACGGATGTCGCCATAGAGACAGCGGGCGTGACACTGCTCAAGGGCACGATGAAGGAGCTCGCGGTTGCGCTGAAAATAAGCCGCAGCGCAATGAACAACATAAAACTCAGCCTGTTCTGGGCGCTTATATATAACATACTGGGAATCCCCCTCGCTGCCATGGGCTATTTGAGCCCGATCATAGCGGGAGCGGCGATGTCGTTCAGCTCCGTTTCCGTGGTGCTGAACGCGCTGAGGCTCAAGAGGTGGAACCCTGACAAATACTTAAGGAGAGTGCAGTAATGGAAAAAGCGGAACTTAAAGTTGACGGAATGAAGTGCGGTCACTGCAAAATGGCAGTGGAAAAAGCCCTCGGCGGGGTTGCGGGCGTGGCGTCCGTTAAGGTTGATCTTGCGGCGAAATCCGTTGAGGTAGAGTTTGACGGAGCAAAGGTAAGCCTTGATGACATTAAGGAAACCATAACGGACGAAGGCTATGAGGTAAAATCTTGAAACACGCCGATACGCTGGACAGACTGAAAAAAATTCAGGGACAGATAGGCGGCATCATCCGCATGGTGGAGGACGGTTCATACTGTATAGACATAGTGAACCAGATCTCCGCCGTGCGGGGCGGGCTTGACAAGGTCACTCTCATGGTGCTGGAAAAGCATCTGAAAAGCTGCGTCTCCTCCGCCATCAAGGAAGACCATCCCGACGCCGTCATCGAAGAATTGATGGGCACTATTCAAAGGTACATAAAATAGTTAAGCCGTACATGCAAATCCACATCAATCCACCCTTAACAGATGGGGAAGTTATTGCTGTTAAAATGAAAACCCCCTCTTTTTACAAAGGAGGGGGAAAAGAGAGTTTTTGCAAGAGCGTACGCTTTTTCTTAAAAAAGACTTTGCAAGCGATGAACAGCCTTATGCTATGCTTTGCCTTAATTAAACTGATAGCCGCATACCTTGTGCGAGCCGCTGTAGTAGTCCTGCCATCCCGTTGCCTGAGTCTGAATCATCTGGGCTATACCGTCCACCGTCTCGGAGATGCCTATGGACGTGAGATACTGCTTCACGCTTGAAGCCATTGTTCCGTAACGGATCAGCGCAACTATCAGATCCCCTATGCGGCTGTTGGTATCGCCGCCCATTTTATGCCCCGCAACGGAAATGTTGAACTTTGAGGCATATTTATAAGCCTGCCCCGCAGAGGCGAAGGCAAACCCCCACCATGAGCCCCCCACAAGGGTATCCTGCGCGATAAGCTTGATCAGATAGGCGGCATCGCTTATAGCGGACTGGGCAAGAGCGCTGCCGGGTCTCTGATACCAATGAATATTCCAGTGATCCGCCACCTGTCCGTGTACTGCCCATTCGCTCACGGCGAGCCTTATCCCTCTGCCGAATCTGGGGGTCCGGAGATGGCTCCACGGGCTTTTGTTGCATATGCCGGAAGTGGATCTGACCGATACGTCATCATGGGAATGCTCAGCGCCCTGCACAATCTTCTGATAGGGCGTACGTACGCTTCTTTCTGCTGTCATGCCGGAAAGCACAGAGCTTCCCGCAGCGGACAGATTGTCGGATAAGTCATATGTCCCTGTGGCTGTGGCGCAGGAGGATTCACCGTCGATTATCACTATTTTTCCGTCCTTATCGTGGAGGCAGGCGGCGCCGTGCTCATCTCCGTCCGTAACGCCGTCAAGATCATCGTTATATGTATGCGTGTAATATTCGTAATCCGTGTCGAGATAACTCTCATCAGTTATGTTGGGAATGATAAGCGCCGCCTCGGGCATGAGTGCGTCAACCGCCATGAGGCAGCCCACATCTTCATTTCCTTTCGCTGTTCCGTGGATTTTGCCGAGAGTCGATGAAATAAGGCTATTTGAGGCGCTGAACACGAACATAGCGTCATATGAGGGAATCTGGTGACTGTTCAGGTTCTCCAGAAACCATATGATCTGTCCGAAGTTGCGAGCGGCGGCAGCCTCCTCTTCCTCGCCGAGAATATCGCTGTTTTTGGTGAGAAGCGCTTCATCATGCTGACCGCTTAAATCATCCGCAAAGAAAACGAGACTGGCGCTTATTTCATAGCTCCATTCCGTGTTTACGGGGCTGATAAACTCGCTGAGGTTATCGTTTGTCTCAATCTCCGTTATTGCGTCAGAGCAGGCGGAAAGATCCGGATTCTGCGATGTCAGCTCAAATGGAAGGATAAAATTGAGGGTAATGACAGATTTCTGAGCCCCGCTTTCCGTATAAACCCCGTCGGCAACGGAGACGGACTTAAGCCTGACTGAATGCAGGGTGCTCAGAGAAGCTATGTCGTTTACCCCGCTGAACAGCGGGAAGTTTTCGACTGCCGCATGCAGCTTTGCAGTTACCGAAGGGTGAGTGAATATTTCATCAATAAATTCCGCAATGCTGTTTTCGTATCCGCTGGCGACGCTTTCACCCAGAGTTGCTTCCAGAGCATCCCTGTCCAGCCCGAATGCCCACCCCGCCATGTTGTCTCTGGCTGCGTAGGAGGCATAGTCCGACAAAGGCGAACCGCCTATCTGCCCGCTGAGCAGGCTTGTCTGAGTAATGTTAAACAAACCTGAGGAGCTGAGGGAGGCTGTGTTCCCTGTTTCCGGTTCCGGCAGCATGGAGTAGACCGATTCCCCGCCGTCCGAAGAACCCGGTCCTGAGCCGCAGCCTGTAATTAATACCGGCATCATCATGATGAAAAAAATGAAAATAGCAAAAAACTTCCCGCGCATCCCCGCACCTCTTATAAATAACAATAGTACCATGTTTTTCAGAGGATTACATAAAGTGCGGAACATTACGGAGATTAACACATAAAAAATGCCGGCCGCATTGGGGAAGCGACCGGCCAAGCATGTGTGTTAAGGAGGGGAGGGAAAATTTCCTTGTTTATAACATTGGTCTCCGCCCTTTATTTGTCAACAAAAAAAGTCCGAATTAAGCATGAAAATTTTCACGCTAATATTTTCCGTTCTCCATAAGCTCTTTAAATCCCCGAAAATGTGGTGTAAACTGACATAATTATCACTCTGCGGAGGGGAACATGGCTAAGATAGACGCTTTTTTCAACCACTTAATGAATGAGGGGGGGAGCGACCTGCACCTTTCCGCAGGGGTAAAGCCGCAGATGAGAAAACACGGCGAGCTCACGGAAATCCCTTTCAAGTATGATAAACTCACTAACGAGATGCTCACCGAGCTTCTCTCGGAAATATGCAGCGATGAACAGTGGAAGAAGTTTCTTGATAAAAAAGACCTCGATTTCGCCTACGAAATTACCGGCAAGGCACGCTTCCGTGCCAACTACTACTGCCAGAAGCGCGGAATGGGCGCCGTTTTCAGGATAATTCCCGATACTATACTCACTGTGGAGCAGCTTGGTCTGCCGCCGCAGGTGCTGAGATTCGCCGACTACAGCAGGGGTCTGATACTCGTTACCGGAGCCACGGGCAGCGGTAAATCAACCACCCTTGCCGGAATAATTGACTACATCAACAAAAACAGACCCGACCATATTCTTACGGTTGAGGATCCGGTGGAGTTTGTTCACAAGCCCGCCAGATGCCTCATAAACCACCGTGAAGTCGGCGCGCACACACAGAGCTTCGCCGCGGCGCTCAAGGCTGCGCTCCGTGAGGATCCCGATGTTATTCTCGTGGGCGAGATGCGCGACCTTGAGACGATAGAGCTTGCCATAACCGCCGCCGAGACGGGGCACCTAGTCTTCGGTACGCTTCACACCAACTCCGCGGCAAAAACTGTGGACAGGATAATAGATGTTTTCCCCGAAGGCAGACAGGCGCAGATCCGCGCCATGCTCAGCGAATCACTCAAGGGGGTTGTGTGCCAGCAGCTTTTCAAAAGAGTTGATAAGTCCGGGCGTGTCGCCGCTCTCGAAATAATGTTTGTCAACAGCGCCATAGCCAACCTCATAAGGGAAGGCAAAACATTCCAGATCCCTTCCAGCATTCAGACCGGCAGAGGCGAAGGGATGCAGCTTATGGACGGCGCCATAAAGGAACTGCTCACGGCGGGCAGAATATCTCCGGAAGAGGCATATGCCAAATGCTTTGACAAGAAGGCGTTCGCCAAATATCTGGACAATCCTCCTGCGGAAGCCGAGAGTTAATGGACGGGCTGACACTTACCAAAATCGTCCGTCTGCTGAACGCAGAATTCGCGGGAAGCAAGCTTAACCGCATAGGTCTCACTGATGATTCAATGTACCTCTCCCTTTACTCGGACGGGGTGAAATGTATACGCATACGCTGTGGGGACTCCCCTGCCCTTTTCCCCGCGGACAGGTGCGACGGCTCACAGTCCGACAGGCTGGAAGCCTTGAGCGGAGCGACTCTCAAGTCCGTAGACTGCCGGAAATACGACCGACTTGTGCGATTCACCCTCCTTAAACGCCGCCCCAGCGGAAAGGTCATTCAGTACAGACTCATGGCGGAGCTGATAGGGCGCATGTCCAACGTCGCCGTGACCGACGGTGAGGGGACTGTGCTGTTTCTCCTGAATAAGAGCAATGCCGATGCTGACAGAGCGTTCGGAATAGGCGAAAAATACGCCGCGCCTAAAGCGAACAAACGCCTTAATCTCGAAAATCACGAAAACTGCGGCAGCTTCGCCGAGCTTGCCGGCTTTTACCCTCTCACTGTAAAACATGCGGAAAAGCTGAAAATGTCCGGCTTTTCCTTCGCCGAAACCTGCATGTACATAAACAGCTCCCTCTTTGAAGACGACGGGTTTTACATAACCGAAAACGGCAAGGTTATTCCCTTTAAATCACCCGAAGCGGAAGAGAGCGTGGAGCTCGGGCAGTATGCCCGCATCCTCAGCGGTGACGCTGAAGTCAGAAAAAGCGGCGCGGCGAAGAAGCGTCTTTTAAGATTTTACGAAAAGCAGAGAAAGAAATACACAGCTCTGACCCTTGAGCTTGAAAAGGAACTGAGTGACGCCTCCGCATGGAAAGACACTTACGAAAAAGGAGTTCTTCTGCGGGATAATCTCGCCGAAATAGACGGGCGAACGGGCGAGACGGAGCTTAACTTTTACACCGAAAGCGGTGTGGAAATGCGCAGATTTATGATTCCCGAAGGCGAAAACCCCTCTGCCCTTGCAGGAAAGCTGTTCAGGAAAGCCGCTAAGATGGAGCGCTCGGTTTTCAGGATTGAGGAAAGAATAAAGGAGATAGAGCAGTTTCTCGAAGGGATTGAGGAGCAGATTTACTTCATAGAAAACTCCGCCGGAGAAGAGGAGCTCTTAGCCCTTGAGGATGAGATGCGCCGCGGCGACAGAATCAAAACCAAGCAGGAGATAAAGCAGAAGCAGTTCATGTGCTTTCAGCTCCCCTGCGGCAAGGCTTACGCAGGACGTAACTCCGTTACCAACCACCGTCTGGTGTTTCAGTTCGCAAAACCGGAGGACTACTGGTTCCACGCCCAGAAGATACCCTCCGCCCATCTGATTCTCCGCTGCGAAACCCAGCCGGATGAGGAAGACATACTGAAAGCAGCCGCCATAACAGCCGCCTTCAGCAAGCACAAAGGCGAGGCTAAGGTAACGGTGGATTACACAAGAAAAAAGCATGTGAAAAAGCCCAAGGGCACACCGCCCGGGTTTGTTATCTACCATAAATTCGGCTCGGTCACGGTTCAGCCCTCCTCAGAGGAGGAACTGGGCAGTTTGAAAGCTGATTAACTTTTTGCTTTTATTGGAAAATAACTATTTCAGTGCTAAAATTACTTAAATATTTATTTAAGGTGAGAAGTGTATAAAACTTACTCTCTTGGCAGAACATATTTTCTGACAAGTCTGGCTGCGGTTTTTCTGTTTATCATACTTTTTTCATCGTTCCTTGCCTATAACGAGTACAGGGATTTCACGGCAAAAAGCGATGCCGTGGACGAAAAACTTCTCAAAGAGGGTAAGGAAAATCTCCAGACGATGACCTACAAAGTTGCTACATTTCTGGAAAATGAACAAGGTCTCGCCGAGGAAAAACTGAAAACGCAGGTGCGCAGCAGGCTTGACCAAGGCTTCGGCTTTATTGAGAATATCCACGGGAAATACGGAAAAACCGAACCCAGAGAAAAAGTTATCAGAAGAATAACCGAAACCTTTTCCGAATTTACCTTCGGGGCAGACAGCTATTTCTTTATATTCGATAAGAATTTCAGGCAGATTCAGGGTGACTTTGGTCTGCCGGAGCATGTAAACCTCTCTGAAATAAAGGACTACAGAGGCAGATATGTGGTCCGTGAAATAAAGGAAACCGCCATGAAGGGGGGCGGCTTTGTCACCTATCAATGGAAAAAGCCCGGCGTGAACGACTTTTCCTACGGAAAAATATCCTACGTACGCTATTTTGAGCCCTACGGACTGATCATAGGCACAGGCGGCTATGTTCAGGATGTCGCGGAAGAGGTGAAAAGGGAGGCTCTGCAAAGGATAGAGCATCTTGTGAGCAGTGAGAAGGCGTTCTTCTATATTCTGGACGGCTCCGGCAATATGCTCAGCCACTCCGAAAAAGATCTCATCGGCAAAAACATAAATGAAATAGACAACCCTGTGAAGCGTGATTCCCTTAAGGAGATCCTGACCTTTGCCGAAAACAGCCGTGAAGGCTACCACGGTTTTGACTGGATTAGAGAGGACGCAGAAACCCCGTCCTCCATGGCTTCATACAACCTGAAATATCCTGAGTGGAACTGGGTGATAGGCTTTGCGATCTATCTCGAAGATGTGCGGAAAATCATAGATCAGGGCAAACATGAGCTTCAGGTGAGCCTGCTTCAGTCCATGGCTATAGTGGGCTTAACCTTCTTAATAGTCTTCGCGGCGGCCTACCTCATCGCCAAACGCTTTTCCGGCAAGCTTGAGGGTGAGTTCTCAAAATTTCTGGACTTTTTCTCCGGCGCGGCGGAAAAAGGCGCGGAGATAGACGCAGACAGCATGAATTATGAGGAATTCAGGCAGCTTGCTCTTTACGCCAACCGCATGAATTATGAGAACAGACGGAAAACGCTGGAGCTTGAAAAGGCCACTGCCGCCGCAAGAAAGGCGAGCAGCACCAAGTCGGAGCTTATCTCCCACATCAGCCACGAGCTGCGCACGCCTCTGACCGGTGTTCTGGGATTTATTGAGCTTCTGGACGGAACGGAGCTGGATAAAATTCAGAAAAGGTTTCTGCGGATCATTAAGCACAGCTCCAGCAACCTTGTGGGTGTGGTGAATGACATACTGGATTTCTCCAAACTGGAGACAGGAAGCCTTGTGCTCAATTACGACAGATTCAGCCCTTTAAGCACTTTTGAGTCCATGAGTGAGCTTTTCGGCTTCATGGCATCGGAAAGCGGTATGGAGTTCGCTCTTTATATGGATCACAGCATCCCCTGTGAACTCGAAGGTGACGTGGTGCGCATAAGCCAGATTCTCTCAAATCTTGTGGAAAACGCAGTGAAGTTCAATGCCCCGGGCGGCTGCGCCATGCTTGATATAACAGCCGTCCGCCGCAATGAGAATGCGGTAAGGCTTCGCTTTTCTGTGGAGGACAACGGAATCGGCGTCAGCGATGAGAAACAGACGGAGCTTGAAAAGCTCTTCTCTGAATACGACACCGAAATAGCCGAAAGATTTGAAGGCTTGGGCGGCATAGGCTTAAGCGTTTCATCTGATATTGTCAAGCTCATGCACGGTGAAATAGGCTTTTACAGAGCGGAGAAGCAGGGCTCTGTCTTCTGGTTTGAGCTTGATTTCAGGGTGATAAACGCAAAACCATCAGTGGACGCCGCTAGAGTGAGCGACTGTTATTCCGCTGTTTTTATTAATGACGACATGGGCGACCCCGGAGTGACTGAAAGCCAGATAATGCGCTGTTTAAAAGCCTTCGGCAATGAGGTTTCTTATTTTTCCTCTCTGGATGATATTGAGAAACTGCCGTTTCTGGACGTGGTTTTTTATGTATATTCGGAAAACACCAAAGATAAATTCCTTGAGAGCATCCGCACACACGAAGGTGTACCGATCGTTCTGATTATGGATATACACAGGCGTTTTGAGGAGGAAGACCTGAGAAAGCGTGCCTCGTCAGTTTTATTCAAACCAATCGGGCTCTCGGATATATACGAATCAGTATACATAGCAACAAGCTACATGAATGATGAGCCGATAAGGGACGAAAAGCAGAACGGCAGAACGGGCGGGTTCAAGGGAACAGCTCTTGTGGCGGAGGACAACCCGGTAAACCAGAAGATGGTACGGCTGATACTCAAGGAGCTCGGGCTTGAGAGCGTTTGTGTGGACAACGGGCGCAAGGCTGTTGAGGCGTTCAGGCAGGGCGGGTTTGATATTGTGATAATGGACATAAATATGCCGGAGCTCGGCGGCATAGAGGCGGCAAAGCTCATAAATGAATATGAGAAAGCAAACTTTTTTAAGCATGTGCCCGTAATAGCCCTCACCGCATACGCCATAAAAGGGGACAGGGAGCGCTTTATTGAGGCTGGAATGGATGATTATCTTGCAAAGCCTGTAAGTATTGATATTATGAGGGAAACATTACAAAAACATTTAAAGGTCGGTAACGGATGAAAGACTCCCCTCTTTTTAAAAAAGCCATCTTTCTCGCCGCAAGGCGCGCCATGCTGGAAAACGAGATGATAGTACGTGAGTTTGTGGAACACAATCTTCCCGAATACTACACGGAGAAAGACATGGAAGAGCTCTGTGAGCTGCTTCTGAAGATTTTCGACAACGACCTGTTCGATGTAATCATGGGGCAGAAAACAGCGGAGCAGTTTGAGGGGCAGTATAACGTCCGCCTGCTTAAAGACATAGAAAAATACGCCGCTCTCTACCGTGAAAACAAAAAGACAAAGAACTAGTCCCTCACCAAGTCTTGTTTTTCAGAGCATATGTGCGTATATTTATCCCCGTTCTTACATTTTTAACAGGTGATTTATGTATCAGGAAAGGTGGATGCTTGTCCGCGAGGACATGACATGGGACGAAGTGCGCCTTGAGGAAAAGGGCGGCGTGTTTCATGTCCATATTTATAAAAAAAGAAAGGATCTGGAGTGCTCTCTCGTCATAAAGAACGAGACAACAAGAGTTTACAGACTTAAAGACACGGTAACGGACGAAATTTACGATTTGGTGGACTTCGCCGAGATGGACAGAATGTTTGAGGAAAACGGAATAATCTTCCGCAACCGCAGAGGGCTTCATAAGGAAGTCCGCAGGTATATTGACTTCAGTATTACATGAAAAAACGCATAGGCTTCACCACCACAATCCCCGTTGAAATTATCCTTGCCGCCGGACATGTTCCCGTGGATCTCAATAATATTTTTATAACCGACAAAGACCCGACGGTTTTTATCGACTACGCCGAGACGGAAGGCCTGCCCCGCAACATCTGCGCATGGATCAAGGGGATATACACAGCTGTGATTCGGGGCAGCATAGACGAAGTTATCGCCGTGACCGAGGGGGATTGCAGCAATTCCCATGCGCTGGCTGAACTCTTCATGGAGCACGGGATCCCCGTTCACAGCTTCGCCTACCCCTTCGGAAAAGAGGACAGGCGCAGCTTCCTTGAGCGTGAGTTCCGCTCGCTGGCAAAATCACTCGGAACCACATACGAAGCCGCAGAGGAATATACAAAGCGCACAGACCCTATACGGGAGAAGCTCCGCAGGCTGGATACTCTCACTGCACAGGAGAAAGCATCAGGATTCGAGAACCACCTCTGGCTTGTGACCTCCACTGACTTTAATACGGAACCCGTTGCCTACGAAGCGGAGCTTGACACAAAGCTGGCGGAGATAGAGGCGCGCGGCAGCGCAGGACGGAAAATCCGCATAGGCGTTCTTGGCGTTCCCACCATATATGACGATATGTACGGCTTCATAGAGGAGAAGGGGGCATCCGTTGTTTTCAACGAGATCCAGCGGCAGTTCGCAATCCCCAGCGCAAACCCGGACTATATAGCAAGATACGCCGAATACACTTATCCGTATGATGTTTTCGGGCGCATCGCAGACATCAGGCAGCAGACGGCAGAGCGCCGAATAGACGGACTTATACACTATGTGCAGTCGTTCTGCTACCGCCAGATGCAGGACATCACCATCAGAAAGCATATGGACGTGCCCGTACTCACCATAGAGGGTGATTCCCCCTCCGGCATAGACGCAAGGACTAAAATACGCATAGAATCATTCATAGAGATGCTGGAGGCACGGAAAAATGACCGTTAAAGCGGGAATAGACCTCGGCAGCAGGTACGTTAAGCTCGCCTTTCTGAAAAACGGCGAAATCACCTACCGCAGGTGGGACACGGCTGAGTTTTACCGCTCATTCGTGAGAAGAGGGGCTGAGGGGCTCGTCATAGATCTGGATGCCGCCGGACTTGAACATGCTGACTCAATAACTGCAACGGGTTACGGACGCAATCTGCTTAATTTTGCAAACGCTAACGTAATCTCCGAGATAAAAGCGCACTTCAAAGGCGCACTTGAAGCAACTAAAGAGAGGGACTTCGTTCTGGTGGATGTCGGCGGGCAGGACAGCAAGGTTATCTGCGTGCAGAACGGATATATAGAAGATTTCGTGATGAATGATAAATGCGCCGCCAGTACAGGACGCTTTCTGGAGAACGCATGCAGCATACTGCGGATAACTCTGGATGAGCTGGCGGAAATGATCGAAAACCCCGTAAAGCTCAGCTCCACCTGTGCCATATTTTCCGAAAGCGAAATAATCGGCAAAATAGCCGAAGGCTACACAACGGAGGAGATCGGGGCGGGCGTTAACGAATCCATAGCCCGCAGGCTGTACCCGCTTATGAAAAAATTCAGAACGGAGAAAATCTTCGCCGCGGGCGGCGTAGCGGCAAACAGCGCGCTTATTCACTTTCTCAGCGAAATGGCAGGCCGAAGGATCGAGGTTCTCCCCGACTGCCAGTACAACGGATGCAGGGGATGTCTGGGGTATTAAGATTTCTATCCTTGTAAGGAAGGATAAAAATCGCTTTATTTGTCCTTGTCAAGAAGGATAAAGATACTTATATTTATCCTTGTATGGGAGGATAAACATGAGAGAAACCTTTAAAACCCTTATCACTGACTTTCAGGAACGTAAGCTGGATAATATCATATCCAGAGAATATGATATTCCCGTGGGCAGTGAAAAGATAGTCTCTTTGGTAGGTGTACGGCGCTGCGGAAAGACAAGTATTCTTTTTGATATTATAAACTCCCTCAAGAAAAAGGTTCCTTCCGAAAATATAATCTATGTAAACTTTGAAGACGACCGCCTATTTCCCACAGAATTGGGAGATCTGAATCATATCATGGAGGGTTATTATGAGATGCGCCCTGAAAAAAGGCATGAAACAGTATATGTCTTCCTTGATGAGGTGCAGAACATTGCCGGATGGGAAAGATACGTGCGGAGAATATACGACACACTGAACATACGGGTTTTTGTCACAGGTTCTTCCTCAAAGCTTCTCAGTAAGGAGATAGCCACATCGCTCAGGGGCAGAACCCTCACTTATGAAATTTTCCCTTACTCTTTTGCAGATTTTTTAAAAGCAAAAGGTATAAAGGTAAATTTCAACAGTTCAGATTCCGTAAGCTATATAAAAAACGCTCTTAGTGAGTATCTCACAGACGGCGGATTTCCTGAAACAGTGTTGCAGTCTGCTGATATAAAAAGACGTATTCTCAGAGATTATCTGGATCTGATAGTCTATAAGGATATAGTGGAGAGATACGGTATAAAAAATAATAGTCTGCTCAAACATATAATAAAATACAGCTTTTGCAATATAGGCACACTTGTGAGCCTGAACAAGCTTTACAATGATCTGAAATCACAGGGGTATAAACTCAGCAAAGATACAGTTTTTGATTATTATTCATATCTGGAAGACGCTTATGCTGTTTTCAGCATTCCTGTCTTCAGAAACAGTATAAAGGAGGAAAATCGCAATCCCAGAAAAATATATTCAGTGGATAACGGCTTTAAAGGGGTTTACGATGCTTTCGTTACGGATGATTTCAGTAAGCTATATGAAAATGCCGTGTTTCTGCATCTTCGCAGACAGACGCCTGAGATCTACTACTACAGCGGAAAACAGGAAGTAGATTTCTACTGCGTTGCAGAAGGTAAAAAGGTTCTGGTAAATGTCAGCTATAAAATTGACAGCCCCAAAACAAGAGAACGTGAGCTAAACGGGCTTCTTGAAGCAATGGAATATTTTAAAATGAGCGAGGCTTATCTTATCACTGCGGACGAGGAGGAAACATTTCAGCAAGATGACCGGACTATACATATTCTGCCGCTCTGGAAGTGGCTGTTGGGGTGATCTCAGGTTTTTGGCGTAACAAATGCAGAATGCTTTTCTTGGATTGATAAAGCTTTACAGCCTGTCCTAGATTATTTCAATTATCTAGGACAACCTCATAAATAGTCACAAAGATTTTAATATTACATTCCCCGCATGTCCCAGTGACTACATTCATCTGTCAAAATTGCCCTTTATAGTGGGAATATCCTGCCAATCAATAACTATTTTGGTTTTTTTTCATGATAATCAGATATAATTACCCTTATAGAGGGAAAAATACTTGTTTTTTATTGCTTCTGGGTTAATAATATCTATAAACATAGAATTTTCCCTTTATGGAGGGTATCTGTATGGAACTTGCTGAGATAATTAAAGATGCAAGGAAGGCGGCAGGGCTGACACAGAAAGAGCTTGCGGAACATGCCGGTGTTGCGAAAAACCTCATATATGACCTTGAAAAAGGCAAAATGACAATCAGATACGAAAATATTTTAAAGGTTCTGCACATCCTTAATATTAAAGTGAAATATATTTCTCCGTTAGGCAGTAAAGATGCGTAAGGCGCTTGTATACCAACAGGGGATACCTGCCGGATTTCTCACTGAGACTGAACGCGGGTACGAATTCCAATATCTTCCGGATTATGACGGCACAGCAGTTTCACTCACACTTCCTGTAGCAGGCAAACCCTATCAGTTTGATGATTTTCCGCCTTTTTTCGACGGACTTCTGCCGGAGGGTTATCTGCTTGAATCACTGCTGAGAAGGCTCAAGATCGACCGCAACGATTCTTTTTCACAATTAATCGCTGTGGGGGCTGATCTTGTCGGTTCTGTCACTGTGAAAGAGGCGGCGGAATGAGGTGCCCGGTTACCTATGAAGAGACTAATTACAGATACAGTGAAGCGGGTTTGAAAATCATTAACCGTAGCCTGAAAGAACTGCATGAACTGCCTTACACGAAAGACGAGCTCCGCATTGAGGCAGCGGCTAGGTCTGAAAAGATGTCTATCCAAGGCGTTCAGCCGAAGCTGCCCGCAAGGCTGAATGTCAAGGGAGGCGTTTTTGAGCTTACGAACGGGGGCGGGCAGTATATTCTAAAGCCGCAGTCTGCCGATTACCCTGAACTGCCCGAAAATGAAGACCTGACAATGCGGCTTGCGAAATCTTACGGACTGGATGTGCCGCTCCATTTCATGATTTACGGTAAAGACGGCGCACTCACATATGTAATTAAGCGTTTTGACCGTGCGGGAAAAAACAGGAAACTGTCTGTTGAGGATTTTGCCCAGCTGTCCGGAGCGACACGGGATACCAAGTACCGCTCCAGCATGGAGCAGGTGGCGAAAATAATAGAAAAATACTGCACTTTCCCGCAAATAGAAAAAGAGAAGCTTTTTAAGCTGACCCTGTTTTCGTTTATCACAGGAAACGAGGATATGCACCTGAAAAACTTCTCTCTGATATATGAGGGCGGTAAAGTTCAGCTTTCACCTGTTTATGATCTCCTCAACACAACTGCTGCTGTTCCCAACCCCATAGAAGAGCTTGCATTGCCGCTTAATGCCAAAAAGAACAGAATAACCAAAGCCGACCTTGCGGATTATTACGGGAAAGAAAGGCTTGGTCTGAATGAGAAGGTGATTGATAAAGCGCTGTCATCACTTGAATCTGTTTCTGCGGGCTGGGGCAAGACAATTGAGAAAAGCTTTCTTTCCGCAGGCATGAAGGAAAAATATTTAAAACTGCTCACGGAACGCCGGAAAAGATTATTTTAAATTAAGAATCGATGTAGTCAGATGCAGTCATTTAACGAAAAAATGGCTTCAGAGATTTTTCTCCGAAGCCATTTTCTGTAGTGCCGAGGGGGGGACTCGAACCCCCACAGGATTAACTCCCACAGGTACCTGAAACCTGCGTGTCTACCAATTCCACCACCACGGCTTAGCATAATAGGGAAAGAAATATTATGATTTCCTTAATCCGTTGTCAACAGATAAATCCCTTATCTTTATTTATTTCCCGATGCCGTGAAAGCACTTTTCCACGTGTTCCTTCGGAAGCTGTTTTCCTGCGAATGCTGTGGCAAGCGTAATCAGCGCCGACACGGGCAGACCTATCACAAGCGGGTCAACCGCCGCCCAGATAGTGCCCTCCGCCAGAGAGTTCACGCCGAATACCGCCTTGCAAATCATCATAGGTCCTGAAACCTTGTCATGCACGAAGAAAAGCCAGAAAAAGCTGATTATCGTTCCCGCCGTAAAGCCTGTGAATGCTGCGAACTTCGTGATCCGTCTTGAGTATATCGCTCCGAAATACAGCGGCAGGAAGGCTGCGGCGCATATGCCGAAGAAGATGGCCGTTCCCCTTGCGATTATCGCTGTTCCGCCGTCAAAGAACAGAGGCAGCCCCCACGCGAAGAAGTAGCTGAGCATGATCGTGAAGATTATGCCCGCTTTTGTGATAAGCACCGAATTTCCCGATTTTCTCAGCCATTTTTCATAAATATCCCTGCCGAGGGAGGTTCCCATTGCATGAAACTGAGAGCTCAGCGTACTCATTGCAGCTGAAAGCATGGTTATGGTGAATATCGCGGTAAACCACTGTGGCATGGCTTTGCTTATATAGAGAGGGATAATCTCCTCCACATTTTTGTTGGCGGCGACGAGGGATATTTTCCCCGCTGTTTCCGGATTCATATAATAGAAATACACATTAGAGAGCGCGCCGACTATGAACGCCACTCCCACAGCCACAAGAACGAACACCCCGCCTATGAGCACGGCACGGTTAAGCTCCCTGTTGCTTTTAACTGTCATGAAGCGGACGATAAGCTGAGGCTGTGCCAGAACGCCGATCCCTACACCCATTACCATGGTGGTGACCACCGTCACCCAGAACGGCGAGCCGAGGGTCGGGAAAGATGTCCAGCCCGTGTGCCCCTGAGCGCCGAATATGCTCACCGCTATGTCCGCCATGTCCGTAAGCTTCTGATGAGCATCTATTACTCCGCCCATTTTCCAGTAGGTGAAAAAAAGGAGGATAAGCATCCCCGCAAACATCACCGAGCCCTGAAAGGCATCGGTATACATAACACCCTTAAGCCCGCCCATAACAACGTAAACAGCCACTATGACAGTGAGGAAAAAGAGAGCCGCGTTGTAGTTAACGCTTAATATCTGCGCTATGAACTTCGCTCCGCCCATGAGAACCACGCTGGCGTAAAGTGGCATGGCAACAAATATTAGAAGCCCCGCGAGCCCCTGAAGCGTGCGGGACTGAAAGCGCAGACCTATAAACTCAGGGAAGGTGTGGGCATTGAGATTCAGTCCCATGACCCTTGTGCGTCTGCCGAAAAAGACAAAGGCGACAAAAACGCCCACGAAAATAGTAAGAACAGTAAGCCAGAGAAGACTCATGCCGAAAACCGCCGCCGCGCCGCCGAAGCCGACAATCGCCGATGTCGAGATAAACGTTGCGCCGTATGACATTGCCATGACAAAGGGGTGGATCTGCCGTCCGGCGACCATGTAATCAGCAGTGCTGACAGTGCCTTTGTATGCCTTAACTGTGAGCCAGCCGACAATCGAAAGGTAGATTATGACGACAAATGTAAGAAGAGGAAGACTCATTTCCATCAGAGTGTCTCCTCAACTTTTCTTTCTTCCTCAGCCCATGCCTGTTCCTGAAGAAATTCCTCATCGGTCATGTAGCCTTTATTCCAGTTGATTATTCCGTAGATAATGCAGAGCACGGCGCTGAGAAGCATAAGAATAAATCCCAGCGGAACCGCCCATCCTGATAAACCGAGCATATAAGCCCCCAAAAAAACAAATTAAATTTCGGAAGCTTACATTTTTTGAGAATTACAGACAATAAAAAACTGTCACTCCCTGACGGCAACCTTGCCGAAATATGATTCAAACAGAGCCTTCAGCGAGTAAAACTCAGCCTTGTTCATCGGCGGGGAGAAACGCTTGTCCAGCAGCGGCGTTGATCTTTGAAGAAACTGGAGAGCCACAGGCACATCCCGCGCGAAGTCTGCCAGCCAGAAGAGGGATTCCTCGTCCGGCTTCTTCCATGCGGTATAACGCAGCTCAAAGGGGATTCCGCTCTCCTTAAGAGCCCTGATGGTTTTCACAAAAGGCTCGGTGGAGCGGGCAGTGCGGGTCATGTACTCTATGTCCTCCGCGCAGAAGCCTTTTATATCCACCGCGGCGTAATCGATAAGCCTCTTTTCCAGAAGCGGTATCAGCCTTGCCGGGGCAAACCCGTTGGTGTCCAGCTTGATTTTGATTCCGTCATTCTTGAGAAAAGTGACAAAATCAGTGATATGATCTGAAAAAAGAGGCTCGCCGCCGGTTACGGCGACAGCCCCTATATTTCTTACAGCCATATAAGAAAAAAACTCGGATGACTTGTTGTCCCTTTTTCTGCCGGTTACCAGAAGGGGATTGTGGCAGTATCTGCACCTGAGGTTGCAGCCGTGGGTGAAGACAGTTGCCGCCACCTCCCCCGGGTAATCTATGAGACTTACGGGCGTAAAGCCTGCAATAAAGAAGTCTGTGTGACTCATTTGGAAACTCTGAAAGTCCCCCTGTTTATAAATTCCTCTTTTTTACCTTCGTTCCAGTGGCTTGTAGGACTGTGGTAGCCGACCACCCTGCTGTAAACATCGCAAGTTGTGCCTTTTACATCTGCCAGCTCTTTTTCCAGTGCTCTGATTTTCTCAGCCTTTTCCATTATAGTGCCTCCTTGCGCTTTTATATTACCCAAGTCCTAAACTTCGGCTTTGAGCTTTTCCAGTTCTTTGAAAATTTCCGCTTTCTTCTCCTCCGCGCAGAGAGGGCATTCGGGATGCTTACCCTTGAGATAGCCATGCACCGGGCATACGGAGAATGTGGGAGTTATTGTTATATAAGGTATTTTATAGCAGCATGTTATTTCTTTCAGCAGTTTGCCCACTGCCGACGGCTCATCCACTGATTCACCGAGGAAAACGTGGAACACTGTACCGCCTGTGTAAAGCGGCTGGAGCCTGTCCTGATGATCAAGCGCCGCGAAGAGATCCCTTGCCTTCTCCACCGGAATCTGCGTGGAGTTGGTGTAGTAGGGGCGCTCAAGGGAGCCGGAAGTGATGATCTCAGGGTAGTCCTTGATGTCACGTTTGGCAAGACGGTATGAGGTTCCTTCGGCGGGCGTAGCTTCAAGGTTGTAGAGCATATCGTCCTCCTCCTGAAACTGCGCCAGCTTGCCGCGCATGAAGTTAAGTATCTTTTCGGCAAACTCCAGACCTTCTTTATTCATAATATCCACGCCGATGAAGTTCAGCGCGGCTTCGTTCATGCCTATTATGCCTATGGTGTTGAAGTGGTTTTTCCAGAACTGACCGAAGCGGGCATGAATATCCTCAAGGTAGAACCTTGCGTACGGGTAAAGCCCGTTTTCCGTCAGCTTCTCCAGAGACTTACGTTTTATTCTAAGGCTGTCCCGCGAGAGATCCATGAGGGATGAGAGCTTATTGAAGAACTCCTCCTCACTGCCTGCGGTATAGCCGATTCTCGGCAGATTTATTGTGACAACCCCGATGGAGCCTGTGAGGGGGTTTGCGCCGAAGAGCCCCCCTCCCCGTTTGCGGAGCTCCCTGTTGTCCAGACGCAGACGGCAGCACATGCTGCGTGCGTCTTCGGGACTCATGTCGCTGTTTACGAAGTTGGCGAAATAGGGAATCCCGTATTTCGCCGTGATTTTCATCAGCTCAACAACTATGGGATGTTCCCAGTCAAAGTCTTTTGAAACATTGTAAGTAGGTATGGGGAAAGTGAAAATACGTCCTTTCGCATCCCCTTCCATCATAACTTCCATGAACGCGCGGTTGATGAGAAACATCTCTTCCTGAAACTCGCCGTAGGTTCTGTCCGTAACTTCGCCGCCGATTATCACCGCCTCGTCTTTGTGGGTGGAGGGAACGTATAAATCCATGGTGAGATTGGTAAACGGAGTCTGGAAGCCCACACGTGTAGGCACATTGAGATTAAAAACAAACTCCTGCATAGCCTGCTTGACCTCTTTATAAGAGAGCTTGTCATAGGCTATGAACGGCGCAAGGTATGTGTCGAAGTTGGCGAACGCCTGAGCGCCCGCCGCTTCCCCCTGCAATGTGTAGAAGAAGTTGGCTATCTGCCCCAGAGCTGTGCGGAGATGTTTGGCGGGCTTGCTTTCCACCTTGCCCGCAACCCCCCTGAAACCCTTCATCAGAAGGTCTTTCAGATCCCAGCCGCAGCAGTAAACGGCGAGCAGACCGAGATCGTGTATGTGGAAATCCCCTTCCGTATGTGCTTTCTGTACTTCGGGCGGGTAAATTTTGTTCAGCCAGTATTTGGCGGTTACCGTGGATGAAATATAGTTGTTCAGCCCCTGCAGAGCGTAGGTTGTATTGCTGTTTTCGTTGACACGCCAGTCGCTTCCGCCGAGGTATGTCTCCACTATGGATTCAAACCCTTCCATGCTGTCTGTGATGGAGCGGATGTCCGCACGCTGTTTCCTGTATATTATAAATGCCTTGGCTGTTTTGGCATGCCCCTGTTCAATGAGCACCTTTTCCACGCAGTCCTGTATCTCCTCCACGGAGCAGGAACCGTAGCGTTCGCAGGCATCGGTAAGCTTTCTGGTTACAATAAGGGAAAGGGCGGCGGCATTGTTCCTGTCCGTTCCGCCGACGGATTTCGCCGCCTTGAAGATGGCGTTCGCTATGCGCTCCTGATCAAAGGGGACAAAGCGTCCGTCACGTTTCATAACTTTTTCAATCATATAATCAATCCTCCGAAAATAAGCACAGTTCCAGCCGGAGGACGTTTAGCATGTTAAGATTATATGCGCTGAAATATTAATGGCGTGTAATAATCTCATCCATCCCTCCGATGGGCAGTTTATTCCACGGGGCAGGTATCCTGACTCGCCGTCACCCTAATCGCTCCGCCTTCCCGTACGGCTGACAGTGGCAAAGAAAAGGAGCTTTCGTCCGGCTCACAGTTGCGGGGGCAGTGACGGATTTTAACCGCGCTTCCCTGATTCCCGATGAGTTATTCTGCTATGAAGAGACGGATAAGTCAACCCTGATTTAGGATTAAGAAGATAAAAAAGCTCTTGATTAAAAAGCAGGCGGTTCAGCTGCCCTCTTCCAGTGCGATCCCTGACAGAGGCGGACAGATAATGTAAATGAGCATAACCGGAGAAGGAGCTCTTGAGGGGGATTTTACAGACATAAACAAGCCTGCTAATGTCTTTGATCAGTCTGAGAGAGCCCTCGCGGGGCTCCCTCAGGTTTATTATTTAGAACTTGTAGGTAAGGTTGACTGCGAATATGTGCGCGTCTGTGTTTTTGAACTCACCGGTAAGTCTGGTTGCGTCAGTATTTTTTACGATATTGCCCGCTTCGTTATCGAACTTTCTGTTTTCGTCATCAAGATAGTTGTAGGCAAGATCAAGGTCAAAGCTTTTGCCGAAATGAAAGCCCGCACCCACAGTGTAAAGCCAGCGGTCACCGGAGGGGAGCATAGGGTCTACCCACTCATCGGGGATGGGACTGTAGTCTCTGATTATGCCCGCGCGGAGATCGACCATTTCATTAAGCTTATACTGACCGCCGAAACGGAGTGCCCACACGTCATCCCAGTTTTTGGGCTTCACGCCTATGTCCGAGAGACCTTCGGGGTTAAGCTCATCGTATGACGACCACTGTGTATACTGTCCGTCAAATTCAAAAGTCCATTTGCCGTTTGACCATGCAGCGGCAACGTACGTGACCGCGGGCAGAGTTATATCGGCTTTGAAGTCTCCTGAGATTTCGTAGACGGCAGCAAGAGGAGAATCAGTTTTACTTGTTCCTTCAACTTCGTGCTTCATTTCGGGTCTGTAACTGAGACCGAAACGCCAGTTTTTGCCGAGCTTATAATGAGCGGCGACGTTCCATCCCCACGCGTCGCTGTCGCCTTCAAGCTTGAGAGGGGAAGAAGGAATGCCGCTTGCAAGAGCAGCGGGGGTGGTCATAGACTCTATAGTCACATCCATTCTCTGGTAAACAAGACCGGCAGCGAGGCTGAGATCATTTGTGACTCTGTATGCAAGAACGGGGTTAAAAGTGTATGTGGCTATTTCAGCGTTTCTTCCGCCTACAAGATAAGCGCCCGCCCAGTCGTCTTTCCAGTCCATTCCGAGACCGAAATTGATGAAGGAGCCGAAGCCGAATGAAAGCCTGTCGTTGATTTTTGTTGTTATATAAAGGTTGGGGATGACAAAAGTCTTGTCTTCTGTTTCACCGGAAACAGAACCTCCGAAATACTGACCTTCAAATTCAGTGGAAGGCTGAATAAGAGAGAATCCCAAAGAAACCTGAGTTCCTTCAAGCTGGGTAATGCCTGCGGGGTTGTAGTAAACCGCCGTGGGATCGTCAGCCTGAGCCGCGAATGCGCCCCCCATACCCAGTGCCTTTGCGCCCTGCTCGTTAATCGCAAAACCGCTGGCAAACGCCGCCGAAGGTAAAATAAAACACGCAGCAGCAATAATTAAAATTAAACGCCTGAACATAAACATTCTCCTGACTTTTCTTATGGTTTGCCATTTGCAAACAATTGACAACTTTATTGTTATTTAACAACGGCGAAACCCGTACATAGATAAGACAAAGTTTTAGAATATGCAAGCAGAAATCTGAGAGAGCTCCTAAAAGCTTGTCCTGACAAGCTTATGACATTTTTTACGGGGAAAAATATACTTTTTCAGCCTTCTTTCGGGTTTTTTTAACAAAGATCGGTTATCATTAAATTAACGGGCAATTTTTGCGGCGGTATAGAAACAATGGGTTCACGTGTGATTTTTACAAGCATACAGCAGAAAATATTTGTTTACGCTGTTCTCCTTTTTTTCGGCATCCTTACCCTAAGCAGTTTTACGCTTTATTTCATCATAAAAACAGAGCTTCAGGACAGGATAGCCGAACAGCTGAATATCTACGCCGACAGCTTGTCGGAGATGGTGAAGATCTCCGTGGACAGCGCTTCCGAGCAATACCTGAAGGGCGTTCTTCTTGAACGTGCCTCCGTCATTGAAACAATGTCCTCAGGCACGGTGATCAGGGAAAACATGCTTGAGATCGCCTCCAAGCCGCCTCTCAAGGACGCCTCCGTGAGCATAAGGGATAAAGACGGGAGGCTCCTCATTTACGGCATAACCGGTGACGCGCCCTCCTGCGGAAAAACATCCCTTGAAACCGAAAGGTTTGTTAAAAACAGCATCCACTACACCTCAGGGACATACACAATCCCTTCATCCGGCTGGTGTGTCACAGTATCCGTGCCGTCCGCATCGTTCAGGGACATTCTTGAGGTTGAGGAGGTGCGGGAGGCGATCCTATCCAAAAAATTCGGCAAAAGCGGCTACGCTTATGTCATAGACTCTTCCGGAAATGTGCTCATTCATCCTGTTATCGAAAACACCAATGTATATAACGAAGCCGATATAAACGGCAGATACTTCATCAGAGAGATGATAAGTAAGAAAAACGGCGAGACCTACTACCCTTGGAAGAATCCCGGGGAAGCGTCTTTCCGTGAAAAGGTCGCGAGCCACAGATACATTCCCGAGCTTGACTGGATAGTGGCCTCCTCCAGCTATCTGGATGAGATATACGCTCCGCTTTTCAGGCTGAAAGTTTATCTCACAGCGGTTTTCCTCATATCCGTCATCACCGTCATACCGCTCACCGTGTGGCTCAGCGCCAGCATAACGGGACCGATCAAATATCTGACAAGAGCAATCGAAAAAGGCGGCACGGACATACGCTTGGTAAAGAAGACCGCAGACGAAACCGGCAGGCTCATAGACCATTTCAACAGGTATATGGAAACTATTGACGACTACAGAAAAAAACTTGAGCAGGATTTACAGGATAAACTGAAAGCTGAAAACGCCCTGAAAAAAAGCCTTGAAACCGAAAAATCAGTAAGCGACATCTCCGCGGGATTCATCAACTTCTCCTCCATGCCTACCGACGAAATTTTTCGTAATTCACTGATAAAATTCAGCATGCTCATCGTGGCATCGAAAGCGGCTGTTTATAAAACAACACCAGACAAATGCAGAATGCTGTACAGGTATGATCCGTCCGATTCGCCTTCGGGAACAGAGGAGTGCCGTGCGTTCAGCAGATGGCTGTTTGAGCGCACAGCGGAGCAACCTGAGCTCTTCATAGAATCTGTCTGGCAGAGCAGAGAAAACCAGTCCGCCATGCACTTTCTTAAAAGCAGGCGCACGGTCTCCGCCGCCGCCTCCTCGATGAGTGTTGAGCAGGAGAACGATACGGTAATCCTGTTTGAATTCGCGGAACCGCTCACTGCTGAGGAATATGAAAACCTCCGCCCGTCGCTCCGGCTTTTCAAGAATATTTTTGACGGCGCAATGAAAAGAGTTATGTGGGAAGATTCCATTCAGAAAGCCTATGACCAGATGGAGCGCAAGGTTCAGGATCGCACTGCACAGCTTACGGAAAAGACTGTTCTCCTTGAGGAATTGTCTAAAAATCTGGAAAAAAGAGTTCATGAGGAAACTAAAAAGCTCCGCACTCAGGAGCAGCTTCTGGTTCAGCAGTCAAAAATGGCGGCTATGGGCGAAATGATCGGCTCAATAGCCCACCAGTGGCGCCAGCCGCTGAACGCGCTTGCTCTGCTGATTCAGGACATTGAGGAAGCGCACTTCTGCGGTGAGATAACCGACAAATACATCACAGCGTCAGTATCCGATGCCATGAAGCAGATAAACCATATGTCCGTCACGATTGACGATTTCCGCAATTTTTTCAGACCGAGCAAGGAGAAAACAAAAATCAGTGTTCCCGCCGCCGTGATTGAGGTTATTGCTCTCATGGCATCGCAGATTTCAAATAATTCGATCAGTGTGGATTTCTCATGCAGCGCAAAAGGCAGTGAAGACGGCACTGACTGCAAAACGGCTTATCCGGAAATCTACATAAACGGCTACTCCAACGAGTTTAAGCATGTGATAATGAACATACTCAACAACGCCAAGGATGAAATAATAAAAACCAAAGAGAAGGAGAATAAAAACGGACTTATAACCATCTCCGTGACCGCTGAAAACGGACTCGTCCGCATATCCGTCAAGGATACCGGAGGCGGTATAGCTCCGGAGTTTATCGACAGAATCTTTGAGCCTTACTTCACAACAAAAAACCCCGATAAGGGCACGGGAATAGGTCTTTATATGGCAAAGGTCATCATCGAAAACAATATGGGAGGAAGACTCTGCGCTCTGAACAGAGAGGAGGGAGGCGCTGAATTCATTATTGAACTTGAGGAAACCGGATCGGATGAAACCAAGGACTCCTGAAAATCTTATTTTCAAAATACAACGTTGACATAAATCTATAAAATCTATATTTTTACTACCACAGGTTCAGTGAACTTCTGACAATTATTTTTCAATGATCCGCTTGACATAATCCTACTGCCCGGGTATATTTAGGCATACCTAACTTATTTAGCAGTGTATAAGGAGACATAACATGACTGTATCAATAGTAGGCGGGCTGGACAGACTCGAAAAAGAGTACATCAACGCCGGCAAGGTTCTCGGCGTGAAGACCAAGGTCATTCTCAAGAAACAGACCCACATAGCCGACATTTTGGAAAACAGCGACGCTATAGTTCTTCTTACCTCAAACATAGCACACGGAGTTGCCAGCAAAGCAAGAAGCATTTCCAAACAGAAAAATGTGCCCCTGTTTCAGATTCACAACTGTAGCGTCAAAAGCGTTGAGGGAACCATTGAGAAATGCCTCAGACTTTTTGATAACGGAGAATGTATGGGCGACTGCATAAACTGCAGCCAATACGCCAAAAATGTCTAAAAAACAATTTACTGATATAAAAAGGTAAACGCCGCTTTTCCTCTGCCTCCTTAAAGCGGCGTTATTTTTTTATTCTTATCCGATTCGTTCCCGTACAGATACTCATTTATAGCTATTACCTCTTGCTTAATAAACTCTTTGAAATTAGGATGTGTAATAAGCACTGAACAGTGAGAGTTCCGCAATGCAAAGAATTCTTTTATTATTTCTAATTCTCTTTTCGGCATCAGCGTCTTTCGGTGCGCCCGAAGATGTGATGACCGTAAATTACTGTGTCTATGACAACCCTCCGATGATAAAAATCAGCAATAAAAACAGTGTGGGCGGAATCGGCGCAGACATTATAAACTATGTCGCCGAAAAGGAAAATCTGCGGATAAACTACATCATCTCCACATGGGACGGATGTCTCGGCATGCTTGAAACGGGCGGGGCGGACATTATATTCCCCATAGCTTTCTCACGGGAAAGGGCAGCGCTTTACCATTTTAATGACGAAACAGTGCTTACCAACTGGGGGCAGATATACTCCGGCGAAAAGCAAAAAATCACTTCAATACCCGATCTTGTAGGCAAAAAAATAGCCGTTATAGAATCAGACATATACTTCAAAAGCGATCAGGGGCTTAAAGGGCTTGTCAAAGCCTTCAATATCGATGTCACCTTCGTATACGCCGAAAGCTACCGTGAAATTATCGAAGCGGTGGACTCCGGCAGAGCGGACGCTGGGCTGATCAACAGGCTCTTCGGGCAGCTTAACGAAAACAGCTACAATGTAAGACGCACACCCATCCTCATACACCCGATAGAAATACGTTTCGCCATGCCGAAAGGCAAGCAGAAGAGCCTTGTTCTCTCCGTAATGACCGATACACACATAGCCGAAATGAAGAGCGACAAGAACTCCGTCTATCACAAATCACTCGATAAATGGATGGGAGTTAAGGAGAAGAACGACTTCTCCTCAACTCTGAGACTGATAACAGTCGGTCTGGGGGTTCCTCTCGTTTTTCTCTTCCTCATCAGTCTTTTTCTTGAGAAAAAAATCAAAAGGAAAACCGGAGAGCTCAGCGAAATAAACGGTCTTCTCATGAAAGAGATTGAGGAGAGAAAGCAGGCTGAGGAAAAACTCAAAAACAGCGAAGAAAAATACAGCAGCCTTTTCCAGACTTCAGCGGATCCGATCATAATCATGGATTCCGAAGGGGTTATTCAGGACGCTAACAACGCGGTGGAAAGGCAGATAGGCTATACCTGCGATGAACTGAAAAACAGAAAAATCACCTCACTCTTCCCCGAGTTTGAGCTTGATGAAAATATGCCAAATCTTATTCAGGAGAACAGACAGCATTTTGAAAAAGAACTCTACCGCAAAAACGGCGACAAATTTGACTCAGAAATCGCCACAAACTCATTCACAGCGGGAGACAACAGGTTCGTCCAGATAATCATCAGGGATATAACAGTCCGCAAGAAGACCCAGCAGATACTGGCGCAGAAGAAAAAAGATCTCGAAAAACGGGTTCAGGAAGAGGTTGAGCATAACCGCATTCAGGAGCAGATGCTTATGCAGCAGTCCAAGCTCGCGGCTATGGGACAGATGATCAACGCCATAGCCCACCAGTGGCGACAGCCGCTCACAACAATCGGTCTTTACGTTCAGGATGTGGAGGATGCTTTTGAGTACGGCGAGCTGAATATGGACTACATCAGCCAGTTCAGGGATCACTGCATGGAGCAGATAGCCTACATGTCCAAAACCATTGATGACTTCCGAAATTTCTTCAAACCCGACAAGGAGAAGGAAATCTTCGACATATGCGAGATCATGCGGGAGGTTCTCTCGCTGATCAATCCGCAGCTTATCAACAATAACATTGAACTGAAAATATTCTACGGCGAGCATCAGGTGATACTGAAACCCGGCATGATCGAACTGCCCAGCCAGATAAAATGTGTGACCTCATACGGATACCCCAATGAGTTCAAACAGGTTCTTCTGAACCTTATCTCAAACGCCAGAGACGCCATAATAGAATCCCGAAGCTCGGGCTCGCAGGAATCAGGGCTTGTTAAGCTGATAGTGGAGCCGGAGGGGGATATTGTTAAGATGACCCTTGAGGATAACGGCTGCGGTATTCCTGACGATATAAGGGACAGGGTCTTTGAACCTTATTTCTCCACAAAGGAGGAAGGACAGGGAGTCGGAATAGGTCTGTATATGTCCAAAATAATCATTGAGAACAATATGGAAGGCAGAATATACGCCAATGAATGCGCCACAGGAGCAAGCTTCACCATTGAATTAAAGCAGTGGAATATCGGAAAAGTGCCGTCAAATTAACAATCGCAATCCGGAACTGCTCTCGCTTAAGTATCTGATTCTTCTTGTTGCTTGCTTTTGTTGTACCTGTCAACGAAATTAAACGACTCCAAGATTAATGGTTCAAGACCTGCTGATTGAGTGAGATAGGTGATTTTTTCTCTGATGTAAGGGAACATTATTGCACAACAATTAACATTCAGGGCAAACTCTTTTTGTTCTTCATCCTGTAGTTCATCCAACAAAAATGAAGCCACCCCGATAGCTTCAATTATCAGATCTTTTTCCTTATTTTCTATACTTAAATCCATTTGAACTTGGTAATTTTTACCTTTTTGGCTTACCGGAACGTGGTTATTTTTTAATTTGATAGAGATATTTAGGTTTTTCCCTTTTGAGACCCTTTTATAAACATCGGGTGCGACAATGATCCTGATATTCGGAAAGATAATGTTTTCCATTTTAAGCTTCATATCGTTACCCGCAAAAAGCAAGAGAACCACAATTTGAGTGGTTCTCTCTTGTCTTAGTTTTATAAATATTTTTATGTTTCCTGACAGGAAATATTTCTATACAATCTTCCAAAAAGTTTAATTCAATGGCTTTTTCTATGGCTCTGTCCCTGTTGCTGATCATGAGACGCAAGTGTTCATCTGTCTGCTTGCTCTGTACTGCAAAACCGCCTTCATATCTGGAAATGGTTTTTGGAGCCATTCCCAACATTATAGAAAGCTGCTCTTGAGTTACTCCTAGGCTTTTTCTGAATGCCTTTATTTCTTCACCCAATAACAGTCCTTGTTTTTTCCTTTTAATATCACTGACTGTCTTGTTAATTACACTTTCAGATTCTTTAGTGTAAAACGACTCTCCGCACTCATCGCACTCAATGTACTTGAGATTAAGTTTAGTTGCGTACTCTTCTTTGCCAACTACCAGTTCTTTTTCAAATATTTTTGTCATAGTCGAATTGCATAAACCGCATTCTGCTTTCATGTTACTCCTCCCAGCCATAATGCGTACTTATTATGACTGTGAAATCTTTAGGATTTTCTTGCATTTTGATATACATACGCCCAAGTTCCGATGTAACCTTGTACACATCTTGATAGATTCCCTGTCTTTCTTTTGATTCCATGGATTTATAAAACTCACTGTCATAGATACTGAGAATTACCTCTATGACAGTATCTTCATCAGTTTCGGAATCAGCTAACTCTTCTTTAGCTCTCAATGTAAAACGATAACGTTCATTCCTGATGTTTTCCTTGAGCTTATTGAGATGATAGTGGGGTTCTGTATAGCTCGTCTTTTTAGAATCGGACATTCGTACCTCTTCTTAACTAAAAAGTATCACCATGTAACTTTTTCAGCAAGGTTTATTTATTAAATAACTGCCCATAAGGTCTGCTAGCTGTGCCTCTTTTTATTTACTGAGACCTTTCGTTTTCATAGCAAGAATATTTCATAAATTTAAAAACCAGAACATCCCGCGGAAAGACATACCCTAACCTTTGGCTATCACGAACTCCGCCTCAAGCATGTCATAGCTTATACGGTCCGGCATGACCTCCACATAGTCGCCTACACGGAACATATTCTTTTTCCTTCTTCCCACCAGAGCGTTTCCGTCATCACTGACCGCGTAGTAATCCCCCTCAAGTGAAGATGTGTGCACATAACCCTGAAGCATGAGCTTATCAAGGAACACGAACATGCCGTTGGCGTTGACCCTGCTGATGTAGGCGCTGTAGGGCTCGTCAAAATGGCTGTAAAGGTATTTCAGAATTTTGAATTTCTGTATGTCTCTCTCAGCCTGAACGGAGTTTTGCTCGGCTGTGCTGCAAAGAGCCGCTAAGGTTTCAAGCCTGCCCCCGTCTATCTCATACGGATCATTGAACAGAACGGTTGCCAGAAGCCTGTGCACCAGAAGGTCGGGGTAACGGCGTATGGGGCTTGTGAAGTGTGTGTATGATTCCGAAGCCAGCCCGAAATGCCCTATATTGGCCGTGGCGTAAACAGCTTTAGCCATGGCGCGAACGAGCTGTCCGCCGAGTACATGGGCATATTTGGAATCATTCACCCTGTCGCAGACCTCACGCACCGCAATGGTGTCGATCGTATCCCCGAAACTCACCGGTATGCCGAAGGATGCGCACATGTTCTCGTACTCCTCAAGCTTCTGTCTGTCCGGTTTGTCGTGCACACGGTAGATCGATGCTGACGCGTGCTGCTCAAGATATTCAGACACCGCTTCGTTTGCCTCGATCATAAAATTTTCTATGAGTCTGTGGGCGATATTTCTCTCAAGAGGATGAACATCTTTCAGATCACCGTTTTCATCAAATTCAAATACAGGTTCAGGCAGATCGAAATCCAGCATGCCTTCGCTGCTTCTGCGCTTCATGATTTTTCCGGCAAGCTCGGCGGAAGCGGAAATAAGGAAATTGAGATCCTTGCTCCTCGTCTTCTCCCTGCCCTCCAGAACATCAAAGACATATGTGTAGGTCAGTCTCTTATCGCTTTTTATTACGGAGCGGTAGAACTTCTGTCCGGTTCTCTTTCCGCTGCTGTCAAACTCCATTGCCGCAGTCAGCGTGAGTCTCTTGGTGTCGGGGCGGAGGCTGCAAAGGTCGTTTGAAAGCTTCTCCGGCAGCATGGGGATGGCAAATTCGGGAAAATATGTGCTGGTTCCCCGTTTGAGCGCTTCCTTATCCAGATACGTATCAGGGCGGACGAAATGGCTCACGTCCGCAATATGGACATACAGCCTGTGACCGTTTTCCGTTTTTTCTATGGAGATGGCATCGTCAAAATCTCTGGCGGTTTCGCCGTCAATGGTCACGGTGAAAAGCTCCGTGAAATCGGTGCGCCTGCCAGCGTTTTTCTTAAGCTTCTCCGCGCTCTCCTCAACCTCCTGCATTACCCGTTTGGGGAATTCACGCTCAAGGTTGTATTTGGCAAGGACAATCTCGTTTTCTATGCCCTTGTCGTCTATCGTGCCGAGTTTTTTTACAATCTTCCCTTCGGGGCGGCGCTTCTTATCCGGATAGACAGTAAGCTCGACTATGACTATATCCCCCTCCTCGACTCCTTTGGCGTGGACTTCGGGGATGAAAATGTCGTAAAGGAATTTTTTATCCAGCGGCATGCAGTATATGGCATATCGGGATTTTTCTATGCGTCCCACAACCTTCTGCATGCTGCGGCTGATGATTTTCACCACCCTTGCCTCGGTCTTGCCTCTGAATTTCTCCAGACTGACCGCCACAATATCGCCGTTCAGAGCATTTCCGGTCTTCATAGATGGTACAAAGTAATCGCTCCCGCCGCCGGAAAGCGGGCTGAGGAAGGCGTAGCCCTCGGGGTGAAAGTCTATTTTGCCTGTGATAAGGTTTATTTCCTTTGCAGGGGCGTACCTGCCGGATTTCAGCTTAATCAGCTCCCCCGTGCGGGTGAGTTCGTTTATTATCTTTTTTACCAGTTTTTTATCTATTCCCATCTGCTTGGCGATAACGCCGGAGGGGAGAGGGTTGTCGTTTTTTTCAAATACTTTAAGAAGTTCTTTTTTTAAATCAGTCAAATCCGTGTTCCTTCGCTTTTTTGCGTAAAGTGTTTCTGTTTATTCCCAATAACTTAGCCGAGACAGACTTATTGCCGTCCGTTCTTTCCAGAACTGCTCTCATAAGGGGATATTCCACAATTTTCATATATTCTTCAAAGGCGTTATAGCTCTCTGAAAGGGTTTCCGCCTCCACTATGCTTGAGGCGAGTTTGAAAAGCTCATCGGACAGACAGGAGGCATCCTTCTCCTGCGCTGTGCTGAAAAGCTTCTGAGGCAGACTCTGCTTGGTCACCTCATCAGTGTCTGTATTTACTATGGCATACTGGATAATATTTTCCAGCTCCCTGATGTTGCCCTGCCAGCGGTATTTAGCCATGGCACCCAGAGCCTCGCCGCTGATTTTGAGCACCCTGTTCTTGATGTTCCTGTACTTCCTCAGGAAATGGTTGGCAAGATAGGGTATGTCCTCTTTCCTGTCCCTGAGCGGCGGCAGCTCTATGGAGACTACATTCAGCCTGTAGAAAAGATCCTCACGGAACTTCCCGTTCTCCACAAGCCCTTCAAGGTTTTTGTTTGACGCGGCGATGATTCTGGTGTCCAGCTTTACGGTGCGGCTTGAACCCACAGGGTTTATCTCTTTCTCCTGAATAACTCTCAGCAGCTTGGACTGAAGAGAGAAATCCATCTCGGAAATTTCATCAAGGAAGATTGTTCCGCCGTTGGCTTCCTCAAACTTGCCCTTTTTGTCCGTAACGGCGCCGGTGAATGAGCCCTTGGAGTGACCGAAGAGCTCGCTCTCCATGAGATCAGAGGGGATAGCCGCCATATTGATCGGCACAAAGGGCTTGCCGCTGCGGTTGCTCATCTCGTGAATCATGTGGGCTATGACTTCTTTGCCGGTGCCGGATTCGCCGCATATAAGAACATTTATATTAGCGCCGGAGATCTTGCCTATGAGCTTGTAGATCTCAAGCATCTTACGGTTCTTGGTCTCAAAGTCGTAGCTTGCGCTTTCGGTTTCCTCGGTTTCGCCGTGATCACCTGCAAGATTGAGGATCTTGGCTCTCAGCTCCGCAAGGTCGAACGGTTTCGGAAAAAAGTCTGTCGCGCCGGATTTTATGCTTTCTATAACGTTGGAGCCAGTATCCTGAGCTGTCATTATGATGAAATGCACATGGGGGTAAATCTTTGACCACTCCCTGACAAGGGCTATACCGTTGCTGTCGCCGAGAAAAAGATCCACAAAGCAGATGCTTACCCCTCCGGCGGAGAGGATGATCTCGCCGTCCTTGTGGCTGCCGGTTGTTGTCACGCTTATTTTATCGTCTTCCAGCCCTTCCTTGAAGAGCCATAAAATGTTTTCTTCATCGTCAATTACTAAAATTCTGATTCTGTCCTTCATGAGGGTTTCCTAAAGAGAGGCATAGCCTGAAACTTAAACATCTGCCTATTTATTATACATCCTTATAATTTACCCAATTAGCCGCAGTTACGCCAGCATTTACTACAGAAAACAGACTTTTTATTTGTTTCCCGCATAAAAGAGAACCTGTACAGCCTTAACAGGCAGAAACCGCAGAGACGCCCGAATACATATAAATGACCACTACAATGCTAATTATTCCTTTTGTTAATAATCATATGGTTTATATTGTGTTATTCATTAATTAAAGTTATCATTCGGTAATACACACACGGAAACACAGAATGAAAATTGAACGCAGGATACATATTTCCGAACTTAAAACAGGGATGACAGTGACCCGCACCGAAAAGGACGGGCTGCATTTCCCTTTCTTTGATAAAGAACTTACAGACCCGCGCTCCGTTAATGTTCTCAAAAACTCCGGTGTATCATACATATACATTCTGGAAGAAAAGGACGCTGAGGAAGATAAAGAAGGCGAACTCACCGACAGACTCACAGCGATGATGGACAGCTCCGTTGAAACCTCAGACTACTTTCTCATCGATTCCTCCCCTGCAATCAGCGACATAATTCAGGCGCGCGCGATATTTGAAAACATACGCTGCAAGGCGCGGGAACTCCTCGAAGGTCTCAGACAGAGCGGAAAAATCGATTCCCGCACGGCAGAGGAAATAACCTCTGAACTGGTAGAGGTCAGCAGCCACAAGCCCGGCATTTTCACAGCCATGACTCATCTGAAAAATCAGGACGACTACACCTACAGCCACTCTCTGAATGTCGCTGTGATTTCCCTTGCTCTGGGGAAGCGGCTCGGAAAATCCGCTGATGAGCTCAAAACCATATGTCTCAGCGGACTTCTGCATGATGTCGGCATGGCGAGAATCAGCGGCAGCATCATACACAAGCCCGGGAAGCTCACTGACGATGAATATACCGAGATAAAAAGGCATCCGGAATACGGCTATAAAATGCTTACCGCAAACGACCGCCTCCCCTCCGAGACAGCGATGACAGCTCTCCAGCATCACGAAAAATCGGACGGAAGCGGCTACCCGCTGGGCTTATCCGAGAGACAGATAAGCAATATCACAAAGATCGTCTCCATCGCCGATGTTTATGATGCCATCACCAGCAAGAAGACCTACAACCACGAAAGAACGCCGTCAGAAGCGCTGAAAATCCTTTTCAGCTGGTCTGGCAAGCATTTTAATGAGACACTGGTAAAGTTCTTCATCAACACAATCGGCATATATCCGGTGGGAACCCTCGTGATGCTTGATTCCGGCGAAATAGCCGTAATACTTGAACCGAACAGAAAAGATCTGACCCGTCCGAAGGTTCTGGTAGTTACAGATGAAAAAAGAGAAAAGCTCGAAAAATCACATATATTTGATCTTGCCCGCTATGATCTGAAGACAATGAAGCCTCTGAAAACCATAGTTTCGTCCATTAACCCGAAACAGCACGCAATAAACAGCGAGCAGGAGCTTGACAGGTTCGCTAAACGTTTTAAAAACGCTGTCATGGAAGCCTGACCGCTTTTACCGAAAATGCGGTCTCAGGCAGTTTTTTCTTCGTAATCCTCAATATTCACACAAATATAGCAAACCTTGCCCGTCTCAGGGCATCTGCCTGCCCTGTAAACCTCGCTTGCCTTAAACTCGTTATCCATAGCCTCGTCCACAGCATCGGAAACAGCCTTCATAAAAGCTTCGGGAGAATCCACAAATGAAAGATCTGCAAATTTCAGTTTCTCTTCAAACTCATCCTTTCCGCAGGATCGGATAAACTCTTTGGTATAATCAAAACTGAAAACTCCCGGAGCCGTTTTTTCACCTAAAAACAGCTTGATATACATCAAGTCAACTCCGTAATAAAATTAGCGCCTGTATGTAAACTGAATAAACCAGCTAAATATCAGCAGTTTAAATAAAGCGACTCTCCGCTGCGTATTTCATATTATATCATAAGACAAGCGAAGGTAAAAATAAATCAGAAAAAAATACTTCTTTCTGTGTAATTTTAATACTTAATCTATAATATCCTGAGATGAGAAAAGGTTAAATCAAATAAATTATTTTGTTGTTTTAATCATACCGGATTACTTACTGACGGATGCAAAAATAAGTTAAGCGCTCCCAAAGCGTCTATTGCCGAACATAAATCTTTGAGGTATAAAGTCCGAATGGCTATAGGCGTTTTTGACTCAGGAATCGGCGGACTCACGGTTTTTAAATCCATTGCGGAGCATTTTCCCGCACTGGACATCTACTACCTCGGCGACACAGCCAGAGTGCCCTACGGCGGCAAATCCCGGGAAACCATAATCAGCTACAGTCTGGAATGCGCCGAATACCTCATTACAAAATGCGGCGCCGAAGCTATCGTAATAGCCTGCAACACAGCCTCATCCTACGCTGTTGACATAATTTCCGAAAAATTTCATGTTCCCGTCACAGGTGTTGTGCTTCCCGGTGCGGAGCAGGCTCTGAGAGTCTCCAAAAAAGGGAAAATAGGCGTTATAGGCACCAGAGCAACCATACGCAGCGGCTCATACCGCGCGGCACTGGAAACCATGTCTGAAATTGAGCTCGATATATACGAAAACGCCTGTCCGCTGTTTGTTCCCATTGTTGAGGAAATGATGACGGAAAGCCCTATAGCGGAGCTCGCCGTGAAGATGTATCTGGAGGAACTCAGCAAAAAAGGGATAGACACACTCGTTCTGGGCTGCACCCACTATCCTCTCCTCAAAAATACCATAACCAGACTTTATCCTCAGTTCAGCATTGTGGATTCATCGGAAGTAATAATAGAGCATCTGATAAGAAGCGGTCTGAATACATCGGGAAAAAGCGTGAGAAAGCTGTTCTTCACTGACGAATCGCCGGCGATGGAAATACTGCGGAACGAACTCGCCTCAGGTGCGCCTGCGGAGATAATAAGCCTCGGCTGAGTTATTTTCCGATATACATATGGAGATTGCCGAAGATAGAGGCGCTGTAGGAAACCATTTTCTGAAGCATCCACGGGGCAAAAACTATCACAGCCACAACCACCGCGACTATTTTCGGAATGAATGAAAGGGTCATTTCCTGAATCTGCGTTACAGACTGGAATATACTGACGACAAGCCCGACTGCAAGACCGAAAATAAGCATGGGCGAAGCTATGAGCAGCGCCATCTTAAGAGCATCGGAAAGAAGAGCTATTACAGTATCAGAAGTCATTTTTCACCAGCCTTGGCTCAAGCACTACATAAAACTTTTTATAAGTGATGAGACTATCAGCCCCCAGCCGTCCACAAGAACGAACAGAAGTATCTTGAACGGAACGGAGATCATCACAGGCGGCAGCATCATCATACCCATTGACAGAAGCACGCTCGCCACCACAAAATCAATGATAAGAAACGGCAGAAACAGCAGGAAGCCCATCTGGAAAGCGGTTTGCAGCTCACTGACAACAAATGAGGAAAGCAGAACGAAATCGGGAATATCATCTACTGTTTTCGGCTTTTCACCGCCTGCTATATCTATAAACATGCGCATATCTTTCTTGCGAGTGTTTTTAAGCATAAATTCGCGGAAGGGCTTTTTCGCTTCGGTGAGCATTTCCGCGAACCCCATCTCCTCCGCGAAATAGGGCTGGAGCCCCTTCTCATACGCCTGATTGAAAACAGGAGTCATTATGAAAAAGGTAAGAAACAGCGCAAGCCCCACCAGAACCTGATTAGGGGGCATCTGCTGCGTACCCATTGCTGTTCTGAGAAAAGAGAATACTATTAGTATCCTCGTAAAAGAGGTCATGAGTATGAGAATTGAGGGTGCAAGGGTAACTATGGTTATAAAGAAGATGATCTGAAGCGTAATTGCGACGTCATCAGGATTCTGCGCCGCCTCAAGCCCGAACCGGAAAGCGGGGAACGGGATCGGATCTGCGGCTATGGCGCCAAGAGGAGCCAGAAGCATGAAAAGGGTGAAAATCAGCGTTTTTTTATTGATTTCAGTTTCTCCCTGATTATGTTTCTTGAGGCGTCAAGATCAGTCTTAACATCAGAACCCTTGGAGAAGAAGTTCAGGTATGAACCGAACTCGCCCTTCCTCGCGAAGCCTGATTTTATCTTATGCACTTCCGCTTCGTCCGTGACTTTTTCAATTAAATTAACAGACATATCCGTAACGCCGAAAATGTAGACCGCGTCCCCCAGCTCATAAAAAAACAGGCTCTTGCGTATCTCAAGGTCAACCTTGCCGAGAAGCCTGCCCGAGCCCGGCAGCTCCGAGAGCACCCTGCGGGAAAGCATCCTGCGGGTAAGCCAGTATATGACGAGAATTATCACAACAACAACGGCAAGCCCCGTCACCATCCTGACGTAGGCTCCGGGTCCGGTGGCGGAAGGGACTGCGGGAGCGGCTGCGAAGGAGAAGGTGACATCAAGCCCCTTCTCCGCTGTTTCCACCTTCGGCTCCTCAGCGGCTGTTTCAAAATCCACTATGAGCTTTTTCCTGTCACCTTCGGAATGTATGTATGCCTGAGAGGCGGGAGAATCCCAGAACTCCTCTGAATAAACAGCCTCCTCCACGGTCTGGAAGCTGATTATGTATGATTTATCAAGCTTTATGATGTTTACATCGGAATAGCCTTTTTCAAACTGAATACTGATCCTCAGGGAGTTGTCCGTGAGCTCCGATTTGACTGCCGCCGCATTAGCGGAGAATGAGCATAAAAAAAACAAAAAAGCGGCGGTTAAGAGCCGGATTTTAGCCATAGATTCCGTCTTTGTACATTTCGGTGAGTTTTTCCTTGTCCAATATCTCTGTGATACGTATAGCAAACCTGTCATCAAGAACCATCACTTCACCGAGGGCGAGGGGCTTGTTATTCACAAGGAAATCCACCGGTTCGCCGGAGGTCTTGTTGAACTTGAGGATAGTTCCCTTCTCCCAGTTCAGCATTTCCCTTACGGACACTTTTTTACGCCCCAGCTCGACTCTTATGTCAAAAAGAACCTCACCGAACTGGTTTCTCGCATGCTCTATCATCAAAGCCCTCTTACTGGATAACAAATTCGGTAACATAAACATTGGCGATCTGCCCTGCGGCGAGGAGAGAATTTATTCTCCTCATAATCTGCTGTTTCATTATCATCTTGCCCTGCGCGGAGTTTATCTCCTCATATCGCTTGGATGAAAGTATGGTTATTATCGCGTCCCTGATCTGAGGAACACGCTTATCTATTTCTTCTTTAAGACCTTTTACGGCGGTAAGCTCAATCTGAAGAGTGACGCGCAGGTATCTGGTTCCTCCGGGGTCTGCAAGGTTGACCACAAAGGATTCCAGAGGGTAAAGCTCGCCTATCTGAGCGATTGCTTCGCTCGGAGCCGCTTCAGGAGCGGCAGAAGCAGCCGCCGCAGGCTGGGCTGCCTGATTGGGATTAGGCTTAAGGAAAAGGAAATAAGCCGCTCCGCCTCCGCCGAGAAGCACAAGCAGAAGGAGAATAATAATGATCAGTTTGAGTTTAGACTTTTTCTTCCCTCCCTGCTCCGGTTGGGTGTCTTTTTCGTCTGCCGCCATTACTGTCCTCCGTTGTCTTCTTCAAAAATATTTTTATTGGTTTCCGCAAATTCGGGGCTCACAAGGTTTATCTCAACCCTGCGGTTTCTTGCCCTGTTCTCATCAGTGATATTGGGCAGAAGAGGATGAAACTCTCCGAACCCTCCCGCCGAAAGGCTCTGAGGGTTGACTCCTTCGGTAATCAGAAAGCGCACCACAGAGACTGATCTGGCTGTCGAAAGTTCCCAGTTGGAAGGAAATCGTGCCGAACGGGAAGGCGTGTCATCCGTATGCCCTTCTACATGAGTGTAATACGGAGAGTCAACTATAACTGTTCCCACTTTTCTTAGAAATGGTATTGCTTCACCCTGAACATCCGCACTGCCCGGGGCAAAAAGCAGAGAATCCAGAACTCTTATGGAGACACCCTTTTTGGTTTCTATGACGCTGACAACATCGGAGAGGTTTGCGGATTTGACATAATCACGAAGGGTTTCCGCTGTCTGTGCGTTTGAACTCCCTGTCTGGTCAATTACGTTGATTCGGGTCATTATGTTCTGAGCGCTCACTTCATTGCGGCTTCCGCTTAGGAGACCGGATGAACCCTGAAACGAACCGAGGGATTCGAGAATTTTCTTTTTATCCAGCGTCGACATGGAAACAAGCAGAACGAAGAATGTAAGCAGAAGCATGTTCATGTCAGTGAAAGTGGTCATCCACTTAGGGGAGCCCTTTTCACAGTCGCAGGACTTTTTCTTTTCGGACATTAGATCAAACCTGCCTTTTTATGAGCCCGCTCTCAGCCGGAACGGGCAGGAATCAGTCAAACTGAGATTTACGTTTGTTAGGCGAAAGATAAGCGTTGAGCTTCTGTTCGACTATCCTAGGGTTGTCCCCCGCCTGAATAGCCATTATGCCGCCGATCATAATCTGTCTCTGGAGAACTTCCTCTCCGGAACGCACCTTAAGCTTGCCTGAAATAGGTGTCGCGAACATGTTCATTATAATAGAACCGTAAAAAGTGGTGATAAGAGCGACAGCCATCGCAGGACCTATCGCCGAAGGATCGCTGAGACTCTGAAGCATCGCGACAAGCCCCACAAGCGTACCGATCATACCCATTGCGGGCGCGAAATCCGCAATAGAGGTGAAAATACCAGCGCCCTCTTTATGCCTTTCCTGCATGTATTCCAGTTCGGTTTCAAGAATCGTTTTGATAACCTCAGGCTCGGTTCCGTCAACAGCGAGGCGTATCCCTTTTTTCAGGAACTCGTCCGAAACTTCGTCTTCAGCGGATTCAAGAGAGAGAATGCCGTCTCTTCTCGCTTTTACGGCGAAACCGACAAGCTGCTGTATAAGCTCTGCCGTGTCAGCGGACTTGTTGAAGAAAGCCTTCATCATTACTTTGGTGAGACCTGTTATCCTGTCCAGCGGGTAGTTGATCAGCACAATGCCCAGAGTACCGCCGATAACGATAAGCACCGAAGGGTAATCGACATAAACCCCGACCCCCGCGCCTATTACAAGCGCAACGATAAGAAGAATATATGACAATAGAAACCCGATAATCGTTGCTAAATCCATACGTTCCCGTCCGACTGCATTATTCAAAGAATAAACTTTGATATAAACATTTTGTACTATTCTACCCTTAAAAGATACAGGAACGCCAGCAAAAGAGTCAAGCTTATTTTAAAATGCCTTCTCTGCGGCGTGAGGCAGTCGTTTTACCGCCTTACGCTCTCTCTTTTAAGGAGAATCTATGAATAAATCGTCAGTTTTTGCTTTTTAATTAATAAAAAAAGGGCGCCCGAAGACGCCCTTTTGATAAAAGCCGACCGTTAAAACGGTTATTAACGTTTGAGGGTCAGAAGCTCCTGAAGCATTTCGTCACTGGTTGTGATAACCCTTGAGTTTGCCTGAAAGCCTCTCTGAGTGGTAATCATGGTCACAAATTCATTTGAGAGGTCAACGTTGGAGTTTTCAAGTGCTCCTGATAGTATTTCCCCTCTGGAGCCTGTCTGCGGCTTGCCTATCGCTGCGGTGCCGGAGTTGCCCGTTTCCGCGAAAAGGGTATCGCCTACTTTCAGAAGACCCTGATTGTTTGTGAATGTGGCAAGGGCAACCTGAGCTATGGTCATCACCTCACCGTTGGTGTAGTAGCCTACAATCTCTCCAGCGGGGTTGAACATTACCTCTTCAAGAGAGCCCACTGCGTAACCGTCCTGCTCTGCGCTGTTTTTGGATGATTCCTTGGCGGAGATGTAGACCCCGTCATAGCTTGCCGGAGTTCCGAGGAACATGGAAACATCGCTTATCACCCCTGCTCCGTTCGCCGGATCAAAGTTAAAGCTGAGATCAGCGACTCTTGTTCCTTCCGGAGAAGAGAGATAGTTGAACGAACCGTCATTATTGAAGTGCAGAAGGATTTCGTTCCCGCCCGTCTGGTTGAAGGACACGCTTGTGTTCTCATCTGTTGTGCTGAGAGTCAGCTTCCAGATGTTGCCTGTCGCATTCACCATGTCATAAGTATATTTCAGCGTGTGCGCATTACCCTGAGCATCATAGATGGTCTGAGTGGTTGCCATCTGACCGCCGCTTGCTGTCTGGGTTGTCTGATACTCAAAGTAGTCATAGAAGTTCTGATAGGTTCCCGCACCCACGACTTCAAACTTAAGAAAGTCCACGGCGTTTGAAAGACCCTTTTCACCGGTTACCTTGATCTTGCCGCTGTTATCCTCTATGTCGCTGATGTGCTCCGCAATCTGGCTTTCCGTGGAGTTTTCAAAGCCGAGGTATCCCGCCATCATGGCTCTGAGATCGTCCACTGTGGAACCGAGCGCGGGAATCGTTCCGGTTCCCTGAAGATCCTCACCGCCCACTGCACCGCTGAACTGAAGTATTGCCGTATCATCCAGCCCCATGCTCTCGCCTGAGCTTGTATAAAGCTCTGTGAGAAGGTCGGAGCCTTCCGCATATCTGAGGAACTGCTCAGAGTAGCCGTAGTCCGCTGAGGCGACAAACGCCGGATCGTCATCGGGATCCACCGGTCGTATTGTGAGCGAACCGGCAGGAGTTATATTGCTTTCAAAAACTGTGCCGCTGTAGGCTTTATCCACCATAAAGCTCGAAAGAATGAGTCCTTCGGTGGTTCCTGTCGCAGTATCATATTCGCCTGTGTTCATGAATTGAAATCTGCCTGTGGCTTCATCGAAGTTGACGCTGAACTTGTCCGCCTGAAGAACGTTTCCGTCTATTGCCTGCTCGATTATAGAAGCCAGCTCCGCAAGTGTGTCGAAGTCTCTTCCTGCGTATTTTGTCTCCTCAAAAAGAATCTCATCACTGCTTCTTGATGTGGAAGCCTCGTTATATGTACCGGAGAGAGACTGCATTATAACAGCAAGGTAAGGTGTGCCGCTGAAGGAGTTTACCTGCACGTCTATTCCGTTGTCGGTGTCCCTTGTTATCTGTATTTTTCCGTTTACTATATTGACACTGAAATCGGACGCCGGAGCGGCGGCAGTGTCAAATGTAACGGTTTCGCCTGCTGCCCATGAGCCGTTCCACGCGGTGGAAGGTATTGTAAAAAGAGCGTCCCCCGTAACAGGATCAGTCGCCGTGTATGTCTGTCCCACAACACCGCTGTTTACTGCGCCGGATACTGAACCGACGACATTGAATCTCGCGGGGTTCGTGGGATCGATGGTCACTGTCCAGCTCTCAGTGGTGGCATAAGAAGCATTGGGGGTGACCAGAGTCTCATCGAAAATACCGTTTACGGATGTTTCCACGAAGTTATTCGCCACAGCGCCGTTGCCCACTGAATCCTCAAGCTTGTTCTCGATGGCAGTGGCGAGCTCACCCATGGTTCTGAAGTCAACGCCGTAGGTAAAAGTATACGGGTTATTGTTGATATAAACTCTCAGAACCGATTCGGAATCCAGATTAAGATTAACATCCGAATCGCTGTATGCGTAAAGCATATCGGTTATTTCCGTGGCATGCGCCTTAATGACTATAGGCTCATTTTCGGCAAGATCCATCTTAACGCCGTTAGTTGAAAAAACGGATAAAAGATCGTCTGAGCTGCCGGCAGTGTGAAGGAGCGTGGGGTACTCAAGAACCGAAGCATTGGCAACAGTGTTGAGCACCGCATTCATGGAAACCTCAGTGGTAGCCTTTGCCTGAATCGTCTGGAAAGCGGAACCGACAACTATGTCGCCCACTTCCCCGTTATCAATCAACTCTCCGGTGAGGGGGTCTGCCATCCATCCCTGCACAGGATAGCCGGCAGCATTAACGAAAGTGCCGTAGCGGTCAAAGTTAAAATCTCCCGCTCTGGTATAGTAATATTCATTGAGCCCTTCACCTCTGACAACAAAAAAACCTTCACCCTGTATGGCAAGGTCCGTGGTTTTGCTTGTTGTGGTCGGTGTACCGGCTTCAAATATGTTGTCAACGGCAGCGAGGTATCCGCCCAGACCTACCTGACGGGGGTTTACACCGCCTCTGGCATCTGTGGGGGTTTTACCTCCCACGAGAGTCTGACTGAACAGATCCTGAAAAACAGCACGACCTGCCTTGAAACCCGTGGTGTTAACGTTTGCTATATTGTTGCCTATAACGTCCATAGCTTTCTGATTCGTGTTCAGACCGCTGATGGCCGAGTACAGTGAACGCATCATAAGCGCACTCCTTAATCCGCTGATTGAAAAGGGGAGAACAAATCTCCCCTACAGCCTTAGTAACTTCTTACTGCAATAACTTTATCAGCGTCGAGTTCCTCTCCGAAAAGGTCAAAAACAATTTTACCGTCCTCTTGAGAAACGCCGGAGACATACCCGTTTCCGTACGTTGTGACACTAACTTCCGCTCCTGTGGAGTCGTAAGCCTTTACCACATATTTGTACTGTCCGGCTTCCACAGCTTCGCCTTCGGAGTCCGTTCCGTCCCAAGCAATGCTGTTCCTGCCGGAATCAAGCTGACCTGCGTTAACTGCGTTTATCAGATTTCCATCCGTATCATAAACATAGATCTCCGTTGAGTAGCTTGCCGTATCGAGATCAAAATCCATAACAGCGCTTTCACCGTCAAAGACAAAGCTGTTGCCTTCATACTCCACCATTTTACCGATGAAGCTTGAGGCGCTGAACAGGGAGTCTATATCGTTTGATGTTGAACCGCCGTCTACAAGTTTTTCCACTGCCTCGTTGATGCTGACAAGCTGCTCAACCATTGAAAACTGGCTGGTCTGACTTGTAAGCTGGTTGTTGTCCATCGGCTCAAGGGGATCCTGATTCTTAAGCTGGCTGATAAAGAGATTCAGGAAATCCATCATGTCCATTTCGGTGGTTCCTGTTTCCTTCGTAGTCGTTGTTGTGGAGCTTCCGCCGTTAAGAATATTCTGAACCGAGTCAGATATTGTGGTCATAGCAACCTCCGGACTTACGCGTAGAGACCCTTTGAGGGATCAGTCTCATCCTCAGAGATGTCCCCTACCGCAAATTCATTTTTTCCGTTTCCAGAGCCTTTCTTCCTGAAAAACTGCTGGTCGGTTCCATCCTTGGAGTCTTTTTCGGCAAAGAAAAATTCCATTTTTTCAAGCACAATCCCTTTTGCTTCCAACTGCTGCCTTACGCTTTCCGCGTTGTTGACAAGCAGGTTTCTCGCCTGATCACTCTCCATAGTGATTCGGGCGCTTATCTTACCGGCGTGTTCCACCAGCTCGATATTCAGCTTACCCAATTCTTTCGGCATAAGCTGTATGGTAAGCTTTTTCTGATCGCCTGACTTAGAATACTGTATGAAGTCGGCGATCTTATTAATATCTCTGGGTGTAACAATCTTAACCTCAGGCTGTTCCTGTTCGGTTAAAACGCTCTGCCCCGATTTAAGTGCGGTTTCCCCAACTTCCGTGTCGGGTATGTCCGTTGTTGTAGTTTTAATAATCTGCTCCTCTTCGGGAACAGTTTCAGCGGTCAGCGGTTTTACAATTTCGGCTATTTTGACCTCTGTGCCGCTTATCTTCGCCTCTTTGGGAAGCATAAGTTTTTCAAAGGCCTCATTCGCCGCCTGCTGTTCGCTGTCTGTAAGGTTTTGTTCCGCCTGAGTGTAACCCCTTGCTTTGAGGGCTTTCAGCATTGCGGAATCAATAGCCGTACTCCCCGCTGCGTTCTGTGCATCTTCCGCAACGAATGCTTCTGTGAGCCTTGCCACGGTTTCCTCAACGCCGATTCCGTTCAGCATCAATATTTCCTCAAGATTCTCAAGGAATTCCACCGCATCCTCCTCAGTTTCCAGAGAGTCAAGTTCCTTCTTTAACTGCTCCTTCTGTTCCGAGGGAATATCAAGCTCATCAATTACTTTTCCGGCTTTGGTCTTAGAGTCGGACTTAACTTCGGTTCCGCTCTTTGCCGATGCCTTTTCAGAAACTGTGTTGACTCCGGTTCCTGAGAGTCTGTCCTTGAGGAAATCCTCAAATGAGCTCTTAGAAGCCTGAGAACCGTTCTGTGCGGAGATGGCGGTGCCGAATGCAGGTACATTCCCCGTGCCCGGCGTGATGAATGACATCAAATCCATTGACACACCTCCGCCGTGTATATAGAAAAGTCCGTGCCAAGTTGTTTTAAGGCGCTGTTGATCAGGGTTTTAGAGAAAAAGGATCTATATGAATCAAGGGTTTGATTGTGATCAGGCTAAAGTTTTTTATAAATATGCCGATGTACGATCAGGAACTTTATTCCTGAAGAGATCTGTAACTATTTTCCCTGTTTACGTAAAAATTTCCCTCCATGGAAAATCGCCGTTTAGATCCCGGCGGTTTCTGCTCAAAACCTGCTGACAATTTTTACACACGCCCGCACCGCACGGCTATCAGAAAAAAGTATGATTTCTTTGAACTGCCCTTCTTTATGAATTGGGGTGTTTTATCCTTTTCAGCAATAGCTTCCCTCTTTGCAAAGGGGGACTGAGGGGGATTTTAAAGAAGTTTTAACAAGGATTGATAAAAAACGGAAAAAAGCCTGCCGCTTACTCCGTGCTTTTCAGGAAACCGGCTACGAGTTCAGCGCCTTTTTTGGAAGGGCTAAGTCCGCGGAAGAGGCTGCCAACTCTCTCAACATCTGCTTTAACAGATTCGTAGGAACTGAAAATTTTCTCCGTATAATCGATAAGCTTGGCGGGGTTGACGTCATCCTGCACAGCTTCGGGAACTATTGCTCTGCCCGCAACCAGATTAGGCAGACCGATGAATTTTATCTTCAGAAGCAGCCTGCCGATAAGCGCTGTCAGTCCGCCGACTTTGTATAAAATAACCATGGGGGTTCCGCTCACCGCAGTTTCGAGGCTCGCCGTTCCGGAACAGACCCAGACAAGGTCTGTATGCTTCATTATATCCGCAGTGAGTGTGGCGATCCTGTAATCCCGCTTTTTGAGTACCCCCGCCAGCAGCTCATCACTTACAGATTCCGCCTTTGATATAATGAACTGGTACTGCCCCCTGAGCGCATCCGCGGCGTCAAGCATCACAGGCAGAAGAGTTTCCACCTCCCTGCGTCTGCTGCCGGGGAGTATGCCTATTGTCTTTTTATCAGGATCGAGACCTGCCGCCCTGAAGAATGACGCACGGTCGGCATATTTATTCTCAAGATGATCCACAACCGGATTACCGATGAAGTGCGCGTTTATTCCCTCTTTTCTGAAAATATCCTCCTCAAAAGGGAGGATGCAGAGGAGAAGGTCAACACATCTTTTTATGACTTTTACTCTCTTGTAGTTCCATGCCCAGACCTGCGGAGCGACAAAATAGATTACAGGAATACCTGAATTTTCAAGCTTTTGCGCAAAACGGAGATTAAACCCGGGGTAATCCGCAAGAATCACCGCATCCGGCTTGATTTCTTCGATTTTTTTAAGGAGAACATCCCTGACTTTGAAGAAAAAAGGAAGTTTTTTTATGATACCGTCAAATCCGATGACGCTTAAGTCATTTATGTCGTAGTACTGTTCCTGCCCCAAAGCACGCAGATGGGCGCCGCCGGTTCCGTACAGCTTAATTTCACCGTGGGCAGAAAGTTCTTTCAGCAGATTGGCAGCATGGGTATCGCCGGACTGTTCTCCGGCGATGATAAAGAGTTTTTTATTTTTCAACATATGGCGTCAGAAATACCAGCAGCTCTTTTCTTGTGCTTCTCTTCTGAGTTCCTTTAAACATATGCCCGAGTATGGGGAGCTTGCTGAGCCCCGGCACTCCCTGAACGTAGTTGATTTCCTCATCTTCGTAAAGACCGCCTATGACAGTTGTTTCTCCGTTGGCGAGAAGAACCTTGGTCTCCGCTTTCTTTTCGTCAGCGGTCGCCGTTGTGGCTGTTATTTCGCCGAGTGTACTTTTTTCCACAAGAATATCAAGGAAAACCATGTCATTTGAAGTGATATGCGGCTTAACGGTAAGGATAATACCCGTGTCTATCTCTTCCGTCTTGGTGTCATCACCGGATGGAACGATCAGCGCCTTGCTGCCGCTTTTTATTGTGGCTTCCATATTGTCCAGAGTAGTTACTCTTGGACTGGAGATTGTTTTCGCCTTGTTCTGGCTTTCCAGCGCGCTCAGTGCGAGGTCGAGCCCGAATGTGCCTGTTCTGTTCATTATACCCAGAGCGAATGTGCCCACCGATTCCGCGGCAGGGATATTCACCATGTATCCGCTGGAATCTCCGCCGATGTTGACGGTATTGGGAAAATGCACCTTTGTGGTATCCTGAACCGTGGCTCCCCACTGAACACCGAAGTTGAGGCTGTTAATATCGGAGACCTCAACTATTCTGGCTTCTATGGTCACCTGCGGAGTACGCTTGTCAACCGTCTTCATCAGGCGCTTAACTTCTGTTATAACTTCCGGCATATCACGCACCACGAAGCTGTTTGTCCTCGCCTCCACCTCAACGCTGCCTCTCTTGGAGAGGACAGACTTAACTATCCCCGAAAGAGACGAAGCGTCTGAAAAGTTTACCGGCACTATCTCTGTTTTCAGCGGGGCAAGCTCTTTTGCCTGTTCCGCCGCACGTAGTTTAGCGGTTTCAGCGTTCTGCCTTTCCTCATATTTCTGGCTTGAGGTTATCCAGACTATGCCGTTCTCTTCTATCTTAGTAAGGTTTCTGTCGCGAAGAATCAGCCTCAGGGCTGTTTCGTAGTCAACCTCTCTGAGGTAAAGAGTGACCTTGCCCGCAACCTCCTCACCGAAGATTACGTTCTTAGCCCTGCCGAAGTAGATGAGGCGGATCGCTTCTCTCAGATCCATATCCTTCATGTTGAGGGTTACAAGATCCTGAGGCTTCGGAGCCTGAACCGCACCCGCTGATCCGGCGGAAGCCGGTTCGGAAAGCTCCATGTTAGCCCGCGCGAATTCATCGAAGCTGGCGCTCACCAGTATTCCGTCCTGAGTTTCATCCACTCTGGCGTATATATCTTTTTCCGGCGTGAAGACTATGACCGGCTTGCCGTCTATCTTAAGAACTTCCACGTTTCTGAAAGGAAGCCCCGCGAAGTTAAACCTGTTCTGAACAGTGCCGAGCATCTTCACATCCTGATCAAACTCAAGATGAAGAGCGTTGTTCACGATCTTTTTTGTATAGCTGATTCTGCCTATGAACCTGATTATAACACTCTGCACGTTTTTATAATGCAGGGCGTCAATGGCGGCTATATATCTGCTGTCAGAGGGAACAGCGCCCATGTCGCTGGCGACAGTGAGCTTATCCCCGTCCTGTCCCGCAAACAGGGGCATGCGGGAGGAAACCTTCATGAGGAAGCGCACTTTTTTGGGCGGATAATACTCGCCGACCTTTACATCGGAAATTATGCCCTGTCCGGAATATCTTTTCTTATTGAGCGAGCTTGTCACATCAAACAGATCAATATACATTGTGCTGTCGTCAAGGTAGCCGTAGTCGTATCTGGCTATGCCGTCCAGCCCGAATTCGAGCTTAAGCATCGAGCTGTCGGAAAGGTTCCTGAAGCTGCGCACTGCTGAAGCGAGCCCTGCCTTTTCCGGAGCCACAGCCCCAACATCCATCCCGTATTTCTCCAGAGCGGCAGCCCCGCCGCTGTACACACGGAAGGTGAGGCTCAGCATGCTTTTATCCTGAGAGTAATCGTAATCCACATTTTCGGTGAGGAGTATCTCTATCTGGCTTGCGTCCTTACCGGGCATAAAAGCCAGCCCCTCCACCACCTCGTCTGAGAAGTTGTACTTGAGAACCTCATCGTTCATCACTGTGGAGGGAGCGAATATCACAAGCTTGTATGGGCTTTTCGAGTACAGAACCTTAAACTGAGTTTCCTCGGCGGAGCGCAGGGTCATGGCGTATTCTCCGTCGCCGAGATCGACTATCCTGATTCCTGAAAGCAGGTTGCCCTTAACAGAGGCTTCCTCCACAGGCTGTTTCCCCGCGCAGGACAGCACGGCAAAAAGCGTCAGTACCAATACTAATATTCTGTATCTGCTCATGAGGTCTTCTCCTTTGAGGAATCGTCTTTAAGATAGTCGAGCTTTATGTCCTTTATCTCGGTCTTGGTGTTGCCGAATATATCCTTGCTGTTGTCCCTGACTTTTATTAAGTCCTGACCGATGAATATGATCGTGCTGCGGTTGGCACTGAAGACATCTCCGGTTTTCAGATAGAAGCTATCATCAGCCACAGCGAGAACGGCAATGTTTCCGATCTCTCCAGTGAGTATGCCCACAAGCTTGAACTCGTCAAACTTGTGTATCAGAACAGGGTTTAGAGTCGCCTCCTCCTCCGCCTGAGCCAGTTTATAAATATCAACCACGCTTGTGAACGGGTCTTTGGTAAAGGCGTATTCGGGAGCCACATAGACAGTGCTGAAAAGCTCTATCAGCTCCTCCTTCTGTTTCTCAAGCCTTTCAAAATTAACCTCAATGGGCTTGACGGGCTTGACCTCTGCCCTGTTTTTCATCAGTTCCTCACGGTCTATTTCTGTGCAGCCGAAGAGAAAAACCGCCGTGAAAAGGAGTGTAAGCTTTTTCATCTTATTTTCCTCCCTTCTTCACAGCTCTTACGGGTTTGGCGTTCTTGCCCTTAGCCGCGGTTTCCGGCGCTCCGCCTGAGTTGAATTTGTATGAATTGAGGCTTGCCGTCACATCCAGAAATCTTTCTCCGGTTTTGGACTTAAGCACATTTATCTGCATGTTCTGGAGGTTTATTATTTTGTTGAGATAATTTATGTCGTAAAGATACCTGACAAGATTCTGGTACGGGGTCTCCATCTTCACATTAAAGTTTACGCTGGAGTGGAAGTTATCTATTTTTTTCTCGCCGCCGGGCTGAAACAGCGTGACCTTCACGCCGTCCTTCTCGGCAAGCCCCACCGCCTCATCATAGAGCAGGTAATAGCCTTTTTCATCGGGGAGCACCTTGAGAACTATCTGAAACTGCTCCTCCATCATGGCGAGCTGCTTCTTGAAATCGTCATAGGCAAGGGCATAGGGCTTAACGTCGTTTATCTTATACACAAGGTCGTCATATTCCTTCTCCAGCCTTTCCATCTTCTCCTGAAGAGGCATGAGAAACAGATAATAGTACCCGCCGATAATGACGGCGATAAGCGCTATCTCAATCAGCAGCCGGAAACGGAACGGTATGGAGGCAAATTTTTTCAGCATCAGTCCAACCTCACTCCGGCGGTAATTACAAAGTTGTTTATTTCAACCGTGTCCTCATCCTTTTTGTCTGCTTTCTCAAGGTCTATTGTGGAAAACATATTCGTTTCGTACAGGTTCATCACAAATCTGTTCACCGATGAAACCCTGAGTGAGGAGCAGCCGAGAACTATTTTGCCGCCCTCGAAGCTGAGGCTGCTTGTCCAAACATCGTCCGGCATGGACTTCTCTATATTTGTAAGTATTTTATAATAGCCTTTCTGCCCTTCCTTAAGCTTGCGGACTATCTCGATTTTCTTCTGAATCTCATCCATCTGGGTGCGGAATCTCTCCACTTCCTGCTTGACGCTCTGAAGCTTGCGGAGTTCCGTCTGTTTTTTGTTAACCTGATCCTCAAGATACGCGATTTTTGCGTTCACCGTCATATTGAACAGCATAATGCCGGCGAAAACTGCGGCAACCGCCAGAACAAAAGCGCTTAACTCAATCTGTATCGGTTTGACCTTCTTTTTACGCTTCCTGCCGAGCAGGTTAACCCTTATCATTTTTCCCCCGCGCTCCTGAGAGCAAGCCCCGCCGCAACGGCAAAAGAGTGAAGCTTTTCCTCTATCAGCCTTTTGTCCGCCGAGCCTGCTATTTCCATTCTGGCAAAAGGATCAAAGAGGGAGACGTCCGCCTCCACGGCTTTCTCAATCCTTTCCCGCAGTCCGGGCAGAACAGCAGCGCCGCCGCAGATGAAGCAGCGTGCAGGCTTTGACTGGCTTGCGGTGTCAAACATTTCTATGGAGTTTTTAATTTCCATCGCTATCTGGGAGTTAAAGGTGTCTACGGTTTCTTTCAGGTTTTCGTCGGACTCAATAGCGGAGGTGTTCTTCATCATCCTTTCCGCCTCGTCATACGGAATGGAGAGGGACTGGCTTATCATCTCGCAGAGGTTTTTGCCGCCCTTTAAGACCTCTCTGGAAAATTCGTAGCTTCCGTTTCTGGTGATAGTGATTAAGGTTGTGGAATGACCTATATTTACAAGAACCGCCGCCTCGTCATCCGTTTCATAGTTAGCGGTAAAAGCGTTCATCATGGCGAAAACCTCAAGGTCAACCACAAGGGGTTTAAGCTTTGCCGCCTCCAGCACCGACTTGAAGTCCACGATAAGATCTTTTCTGGCAACGGCGAGCACAAGGTCGGTTTCGCCCTTGGCTTCGTCGATCTCCACTGTTTCGTAATCTATGCTTACGTCCTCAATATCCATCTGGATGTACTGCTCGGCTTCCCACATGAAGGTTTCACGCAGTTCATCCTGATCAGTTATGGGAACGGAGAGTCTTTTGGCTATCACCGCGCTTCCTTTGAGACCCGCGGCAACGTTTCTTGAAGAGAATTTACCCGCTTTAAAGGCTTCCGAGACGGCTCCGGCGACTTCGCCGTAGTCCATTATAGCGCCTTCGACTATAACATCGGGGGTAAGAGCAACCTCAACGGCGCTTTTAACCACATATCCTTTCTTTTTGGGCTTCAGTTCGACTATTTTTACCGAACTGCTCCCTATATCAACACCGATAAGCTGCTGTTTTCCGCCCAACATCTATACTCCCCGGTAAAGCTCAGTAAAAAAACAGGTTCTTTCTCCGGTGTGGCAGGCGGCGCCGGTCTGATTTACGATGTAAAGCAGGGTATCCCCGTCGCAGTCAAGCTTCACCGAAACAACTTTCTGGAGGTTTCCCGAAGTTTCGCCCTTTTTCCACAGCGAGTTCCTGCTTCTGGAAAAATAGTGGGCGTATCCTGTTTCCTTTGTAAGCTCAAGCGCTTCTTTATTTGCATAAGCAAGCATCAGCACGTCTTTTGTTTCCTCATCCTGCACAACAACAGGAAGAAGACCCGCCTGCTTTCCCCAATCTATTTCAATCATATCACTACCCTGAGTCAAATTTCGGCAGATTATTCTAATTCTTTAACAGAAAGTTTTCGGTCAGAACCTTCATAACTTCTTTTTCTTCCTGTCCGGTGATGACAAGACCCCGCATTTTCATGCCGTGGAGAACCCTTTTCCAGTCCTCCTCTGTGCGGTCTTTCTGGTACACAACAGAAGCTCTGTGGCATTTGCCGCATTTCTGTTCAATTATCGGAAAGGTCTTCTCTCCCTGCGAACAGGCAAAAATCAGGCTAACAAATACGGGGAAGAAGCTCGCCCGCAGGCATATCCACCACACGTCTGCCGCCGACCGCCGTCTCAAGTATAACACGCCCTGCTCCATTTACAAAACCGACAACGCAGGCATTCCTGCCTTCCTCAAAATTTTTCAGCTTCTCAATAACATGAGAAGCGTCCGAAGCTGATACAAGTATAACAGCTAATCCTTCATTAGCAACAGACAGAGGATCGAAACCGAGAATTTCACACAAATTTCCAACATCCTGCCTCAGCGGAAGGTCTGCCTCATGTATGAGGAAGCCCTTTTTCGCTCCATCGGCTATCTCGTTCAGAACAGCGGCGACACCGCCTCTTGTGGCGTCTCTGCAAAAATGAACATCATATTCATGAAGCGCCTCAAGCATTTTGTTCAGCGGTGCGCAGTCTGACTCTATATTCCCCTCAAAACCAAGCTCTCCTCTGGCGAGAAGCACGCTCATGCCGTGACGCGCCATATCCGAGGTGAGGATCACAGCGTCGCCGTCCTTTATATTCTCAAAGACTGTCCAGTCATTAACCACTCTTCCTATGCCTGCGGTGTTTATAAAAAGCCCGTCCACGGCACCTTTTTCCACAACCTTCGTATCGCCGCAGACGATTTTGACCCCAGCCCTTTTCGCAGTTTCCGCTATGGCGTCCACGATTTTTTCCAGTCTTTCCGCCTCATATCCTTCGGGAATGATGACTCCGAGAGAGAGATATTCCGCCTTCGCACCGCTCACGGCAAGGTCGTTCACTGTGCCGCATACGGCAAGCTTGCCTATGTTTCCGCCGGGGAAAAACTCGGGGCGCACCACAAAGCCGTCAGTTGTGAATGCCGTTCTGCCGTCTGTTTCAACATGCGCCGCATCGGGCATTTTTTCCGATGCGTCATTCCCCAAACGGGAGATAAAAAGCTCTTTTATAAATTTATTGGTGGCGCTTCCGCCGCCGCCTTCAGCCAATCCTATTTTTTTCATTCCAGTTTCCCGCCGTTTTATTTATGTTCAGAAGATTATTAGTTTTTGCTGAGATTTGCAACTTTCTTGATACAAAAAACAGATTCATATGGTAGGCTTCATATAAATGAAACCGATAACCGATATTTATCCTGAAAACTTAAAGACTGACACGGACGATCTCTCCGGCTGCGAACATGCGGTTAAATTCATCGCAAACGCCGTACCGGAGCCGGTGATCATGCTCAACCACGAGAGAAGACTCGTCACATTCAACTCCGCTGCCGCCTTTGTTCTGGGACAAACGGATGAACTGATCGGCAGGCTTCCGGGGGAAATTCTAGGCTGCTCCCACGCTGTGTCTTCACACGATCAGTGCGGAACAATGGAATTCTGCAAGCACTGCGGAGCAAACAGGGCTATAGCCGAAAGCCTCAAAGAGGTAAAATCCGCCAGAGAATGCAGCATCCTGAAAAAAGACGGCGATGTGATGGAGCTTCGGGTTACATCCACGCCTATGAAAATGAACGGTCTGCTTTATCTGTTCGTTTATATAAAAGACCTCAGCGACTCTAAACGGAAGGCAATACTTGAGCGGCTTTTCTTTCATGACATCATGAACATGCTCTCAGGCATAAGCGCTGCTTCGGACATTCTTGAGTCCGCCGAAAGCGTTGAAGAGATAAAAGAGTTGGCGGACATAATGCGCATGACCTCTGTCAGCCTCACAGACGAGATACGCTCCCACAAGCTGATATTCGAGGCTGAAAACGGCGAGCTCAGCACCAGACCGGAAGAAGTTTCATCCGCAGAAATAATAAATGAGCTTAAAGCGCTGTATTCCGCCGGAACAGTCTGCATCGGCAAAAACATAGCCGCAGATCCGGCAGGAGAGGACATACGCTTCATAACTGATAAAACAATACTTAAGCGGGTTCTTGGTAATCTGCTGAAAAACGCCCTTGAAGCAGTCGAATCAGGCGGAACAGTAAAAATCGGCTCCTATCCGGCTGAGGACGGAGTGGAGTTCAGGGTATACAACAAAGGATTCATCCACAGAGATATTCAGGCGCGGCTTTTCCACAGAAACGTCAGCACAAAAGGCGCCGGAAGAGGGCTCGGAACTCACAGCGTGAAGCTCCTGAGCGAAAAGTATCTCAAGGGACGGGCGGGCTTTTCTTCATCCGAAACTCTCGGAACAGTATTCCGTGTTGTTTATCCGTATGAGATCAAATAAAATATATCAGCGGCTTTTTTACGGGTATTTCATGTTTATATTTTCTCCCGTCCGCCGATACAGATAAGGAATAAAACTCCCTGCGAGGTTGTATATATGCGTCATTTTAAATTTTTTCTGCTTATTCTTTCAGTTTTCATAACAGCTTCCTGCGGCTCCGGCGGCGAAACAACCGCAAAAGCCGACTTTACCGACGGAAGTATGCGCAGTGTCGCAGGCTTCACCGAGGACGGCATATCACATACCCTAGGCACCTTTGAAGAGGACGGCGACGGAATACCTGTTTCAAACGCTGAACTGAACCAGAACGAGCCGGAAGTTATCTATCTAAACGGTCACAATCTCTGGCTGGCTGTCTGGGAAGATGAAAGAAACGCAGGCACACCCGGTCTGCAAAATGATATATATGCCCGTTACATTAATTCCGACGGAACAACATGCGGCTCTGAAATCATAGTTTCATCCACAAACAGTATGGAAGTTGCCCCTAAAGTGGCATTTGATGACGTTAACAATACCGCAGTTATCACATGGCAGGACTCCAGAGGTGATGCTTCAAGCGGGAAAATTTATTTTAAAACACTCACGTTAACAGACGCATCAACATGCGCTGTAACATTGGGAAGTGAAAAATATTTCGGTTTCACAAACAGCACTGCGGATGACGGACTAATCGTAAGAGAGTCACCTTTTATAAAATTCCATGATGGAACCTTCTATTTTGTGTGGCTTGAACAGAGAGCACAGGCACACACCGTAACCCACTTGTGCATGAATACCACCCCTCCGAACGAAGTATGGGCAGGCAACACTATTTCTGACCATTCTTATCTCGGATTCGCAACCGTAACTACGGCTAATCTCTCCAATCCTTCACCCTTTCCCGCAAGCTTCATGCACACGGCAGATACATCGACCACCCTTAAAAGCGGCAACACTACAATAAAAGTTCTCGAAGCAGAATACGGAGCCGATGAAGAAAACTTCATCGTGGAAAGATACTCAAGCATTGAAAACCCCAGCATTGACTGCTCCAACTCAGGGCTGTGCATGGTTATTTTTGAGGCAATAAGAAGTGAACACACATTCGGATGTGAAGACCGCAGCGGAGTAATATCCCCCATACCTTGGGAAGATACGGAAGTTGATGAAAGTGCGAATATATACGCTTTCATGCTGCCGGAGCTCACAGACAACACTGGCTACCGCAGGGTGAACAGTGTTGTCCTTAACGTATCAAACCATGCTCCGATAATAAGATTTGACAGTGTCGCCCAGCGTTATCTTATCGCATGGGAAAGACATGCTGCGTCCGTTAAGCCGAAAATATACGGTCAGCTTCTTTCACCCAGCGGCAGCTACTATTCAGGTAACTTTCAGATAGGCTTTGACTACGAATCCGTTGAACACGGTCAGACAAACCCGAATATTGCGTATGACAGCACAAACGGACGTTTTCTTGTCACATGGGCTGATGCCAGAACCGGCGCAACATCACTTGAAAACATTGACGTCTTCGGTCAGTTTGTTAATGGAGCGGGTTCACTGAGTGGAAGCAATTTCCCGCTTACCACGAACCAGTACAATCAGCAGAGCCCCTCAACGGCATACAATGCGTTCAGCCAGAGATTCATTTCGGTCTGGGCTGATGCGAGGAACCTCAGTTCAAGCACATGCGGTTCGGGCACCCGGCCCTGCGGCTCTGATATATACGCTATACGCTACGCTCTCGGTCAGCCGCAGATAACTCTTTATAATGAAACAGGTTCTATCCTGAATCCGGCGCAGATAAACTTCGGCAGCATAAATACTGCAAGCACTCTTCAGAAAAGCTTCAAAATAAAGAATACGGGCGATGATGTTCTCAGGCTGAAATGTTTCAGCTCTCTTAACACCCCTTTTTCCTATATTAATCTCCCTGCTGAAATTGCCGCATGCGACAATAACTATCAGGAGATCAACCCCAACACAGAGCAGACATACAATGTTACCTTCTCCCCCACTGTGAACGGAACATTCAATACAAGCTTTGAAATTGTTTCCAACGCAGGCTACAGGACAATATACCTCACCGGCACAGCTCAGCAGGCTTCAATAGAAGTGCCCAACCTCACGAATAATACCTTAAGCTTTGCAGATACTACAGTTGACAGCTCATCCGCCATGTCATTCAGAATAAGGAATAACGGACAGGTAAGCTACACTATCAGCATACAGTCCGGTTCTCCGTTTGTAATTGATACGGCAGGCAGCCCCACACTTCCATACACCCTGAATGCGGGAAGCGAAGCTGTCTTCTATCTTAACTTTAATCCGACTGCCGCGGGTTCAGTAACCCGAACAGTCACAATCAGCACTGACGCAGGAATATCCACCAGCTTCAATGTGACAGGAAGAGGCATATCATCATCCAATGATGGCGATGACAACGGAACAGGCGGAGGAGACGGCGGAACAGATGACGATGATGACGGCGAACCCAGCGGCGGGTGCTCCGCAGGCGGAAACTCCAACCTCCCCATAGCTCTTTTCGCCCTTGCGGGAATTGCCAAGGTAATAATGAGAAGAAGAAAAGAACAGGAATAACAGCAGGGCGGGGCAAAAACCCCGCCTTTATTTTATCTTTCGTATTTATAGTATGCCGAGCAGGAACCCTCTGAAGAAACCATACAGGGACCGTATGGGTTCTGCGGAGTACAGCCGTTGTCAAACATCGGACAGGCTGAGGGCTTCATCTTCCCCTTGAGCACATCGCCGCATTTGCAGCCTTTCAGATCGGTGACTCCGGTTTCCTGTATGCCGAATTTGGCAAGAGCGTCCACAGACTGATACTCATCCCTGAAACGAAGACCGCTTTTCGGAATCCGCCCCAGACCGCGCCAGTCGGTGTCCGCCTGATAAAAGACCTCTTTCAGAAGAGCCTGCGCCTTGAGATTCCCTTCGTTCTTAACCGCTCTGGTGTAGAAGTTTTTCACCTCGTACTCGCCTTTGTTGTGCTGGCGCACCATCTCAAGCACTGACGAAAGTATATCAAGCGGCTCAAAGCCTGTGACCACTGCGCTTCGTTTCTGCGCCGTCACAGCCTTGTATATGTCAAGCCCTGTAACCACAGAAACATGCCCGGGGCAAAGGAAGCCGTCTATCTCCAGCGTTTCATCCGCAAGGAGAACATCCATAACCTCCGGCACAGTCTTACAGAACGGCGCGACAAATACATTTGCAGTTCCGAGCTCCTTCGCTGTTTTCGCCAGAGCCGCCGCCGTGGGTGCCGTGGTTTCAAACCCTATGCCGATAAACACCGTGTTTTTCCCCGTCTCTTCCGCTATTTTCAGCGTATCAAGCGGCGAAAATACTATGCGTATATCCGCTCCGTCCGCCCTGAGTTTCTGGAGGCTTTCGCCCCTGCTGCCGGGAACACGTATCATATCCCCGAAGGTAACTATGGTGACATCCTCCCGTGAGGCTATTTCAAATATAGCGTCAATCTCCCACTGAGGAGTCACGCACACCGGACAGCCCGGACCCGAGACAAGCTCAATATTCTTCGGCAGAAGACTGCGCAGACCGAATCTTGAAACAGCCATGGTGTGACTGCCGCAGACCTCCATAAATCTGTATACGCGGGATGTATCCGCCTCACGGCTGATTGCTGCGAGCAGCTTTTCCGCAAGCTCTCTGTCCCTGAAATCTTTTACGAATTTCACAATTGTCCTTCCTCATCGAGAAGATCCGCAAACTCTCTCAGTGCTTCAAGGGTCTTCTGAGCCTCGTCCGGATCCATTTTGGCGATGGCGAATCCGGCGTGAACCATAACATAATCACCCAGCACCACCTCATCGGGAAGCATCATGAGTGAAACCTCTCTTCTTGTGCCGTCAATGTCCACAACGGCTTTAAAATCATCCATTTCAATAAGTTTTCCGGGAAAACCCAAACACATATATTGCTCCTGTTTATATATAAACTTCCTTTTCCTGCGTTTTAAACCGCACTGCGTACAGCAGTCCGAATATGAACCCGCCCACATGCGCCCACCATGCGACCCCGCCGCCGTCATAGCCTGCGGATGCCGCTCCGTTTACAAACTGTATGAAAAACCAGAACAGCAGGTAGAACACCGCGGGAATGTCAACAAATGTTATAAATATTATTATAACCAATAGTGACTTAACCTTAGCTCTCGGGTAAAATACCATGTAAGCGCCCATAACGCCGGCCACAGCTCCGCTCGCCCCTACCATAGGAATAAGCGAATCGTACGAGAGCAGAAACTGACTCACTCCGGCAAACAGACCGAAGAGCACATACATAAGAAAATATCTGGCATGCCCCAGCCTGTCCTCAACATTATCCCCGAAGATGAAGAGAATGTACATGTTGCTGAAAATATGAAAAAAACCGCCGTGCATAAACATATGTGTGAAGAAAGGGACAATGCTGTCACTCAGCAGTGATTCATAATGCGTAACTCTCTTCGGCACAAGCCCGTATTCATACACAAACCAGTTGAGCTCATACCCCAGACCTAGCTGATAAACAAACACAGCAACATTTGCAAGGATGATCAGCCAGTTGACAAACGGAAATGTTCTTGAGGGTACATTATCCTTTATAGGAAAAAACAAATTTCATACCTGCCTTACGTTTTATATTCGGCTTAATACTCGTCAGAGCATATAAAGTAATAAATAGACAAATTTTTTTAAAGTAAATTCTTATTTTTTACTTTCTTTTTACCTAGGATATATTATCATATGTTCATAACGTTCCTTTCAAAATATTGGAGGTAAAGGATATGAAAATTTGTTTCCCCGTATCACAGGACAAAGGGCTCGAAAGCAGGGTATACGGCCATTTCGGTTCCGCACCCGCTTTCATAGTGGCTGACAGCGAGACAAACACGGTAAGCATGGTGAATAATGCTGATTCCCAGCATGTACACGGCGCATGCAACCCCGCACTGGCTCTCGCCGGAAAAAGCATTGACGCTGTAGTGGTAGGCGGCATAGGCGCCGGAGCAATCTCAAAGCTCAACAGCCTGAGCACAAAGGTTTATCAGGCAGTAGGCGGCACAGTGAAGGACAACCTTGAGGCATTCAGAAACGGAACTCTGACCGAACTCGGCTCTGCATCGTGCACAACCGGACATAGCCACGGTCAGCATGAGCATGACCACGGACATGGACACGGCGAAGGGAACGGCTGCGGCTGCACTCACTAACCTGACGGACTGATTTCACAACTGTCCCCCTGCCTGCCGGCAAAAGACGACAGGGGGTCGGCTTCTTAACGAAAATATCTCATTGCGGCAGATGCCGTTTCCTATTATCATAACCCCTTTAAGAGGTGTTATGGGCATTATAAAAAAAATCTGGTCATATTTCAAAAAGCATCTGCTCCTGCTTTCTCTGGCAATCGCTTCCTCGCTTTTCGTAGCGGGAACTGACGGAGCTTCCGCATATATTCTCAAGCATGTTCTGGATGACATTTTCATCAAGCAGAACAAGGAAATGCTTATTATAATCCCCGCCGCTGTGTCCGGCATTTTCCTGCTGAGAGGGGTTTTCCGCTTCCTTCAGCTTTATCTGCTGAGAACAATCGGTCTGAAAGTTGTGCAGGAGATGCGTTTTGACCTTTATTCAAAAATGATCCGCCTGCCCATGAGCTATTACGACAACAACAGCACAGGGGATATGATGTCCAGAATTGTCAACGACATTAATCAGGTGAAATCCGCCATCCCCTCTTTTATAAACGTGATGAAGGACAGCTTCACTGTCATTTTCCTGATAGGCGTTGTATTTTATCAGGACTTTGATCTGGGGCTTTACGGACTGGCGGCAATACCCTTCATGATGATCCTCATCAGGAAAACCAGCAAAAAGACAAAGAAATACAGCTCCAAAGGGCATGAGAAGATGGGAACCCTTTCCGCTGCCCTTCAGGAATCCTTCGCAGGGATAAAGGTTGTGAAGGCTTTCGTGATGGAAAGGTTTGAATCAGGCAAATTCGCCCGTGAAAACGATCAGGAAACACGCTACCAGATAAAACGCGCGAAGGTCGCAGCCATAGGCTCGCCGCTGATGGATATTATCTCCGGTCTGGCGCTTGCGGTGATTATTTACTACGGCGGCTCAAAGGTAATCAGCGGGGAATCCACCCCGGGAACCTTCTTCTCGTTCATAGCGGCTTTTGCCATGATGTTTGAGCCGTTCAAGAAGATCAATCAGGAAAACTACACTATTCAGAACTCCATAACGGCGGCGGAAAGATTCTTCAATATTATTGATCTGGACAACGAAATTCTCGACAGGAACGGAACCCTGCCGTGCAGTGCCGACGGAAAAGATATAGAGTTCAGGAATGTTGTGTTCAATTACAAGGGTCATGATGAAAAAGTCATAGACGGTTTCAGCCTGAAGGTTCAGCCCGGGCAGACAGTCGCCTTTGTGGGCTCCAGCGGGGCGGGGAAAACCACCATCGCAAGTCTCATACCCAGATTTTACGATGTCACCGGCGGCAGCCTCACCATAGGCGGAACAGATGTGCGGGAATTTGACGTATACTCGCTCAGGCGGAACATAGGCATTGTCTCGCAGGAACCTTACCTCTTCAATGACACTATCAAAAACAACATAGCCTACGGGGCGTCCGGCATAACCGATGAAACCATAAAAGCCGCCGCTGATTCCGCCTACGCCACGGACTTTATAATGAAGCTTCCCGAAGGCTTTGAGACGATGATAGGCGAACGGGGTGACAGACTCTCCGGCGGACAGAGGCAGCGGATCACCATAGCCCGCGCGCTTCTCATAAACCCTCCGATCCTCATTTTGGATGAGGCGACAAGCTCGCTGGACACCGAATCCGAGCGCATAGTTCAGCAGGCGCTGGCAAACCTCATGAAGGGGCGCACAAGCTTCGTTATAGCCCACAGGCTGTCCACCATATTAAGCGCTGATATGATAGTGGTGATGGATAAAGGGAGAATAGAGTCCATCGGAAAGCATGACGAACTTATAGGTAGATCAGAGATATACACCAGACTTTACAATATGCAGTTCAGCGAGAGCTGATAACCTCTTCAATAAGCTTTATGAGCTTGCAGGTATTCTTTTTAAGATCGTAAACCTCTTCCGCTCTTTTTCTTGCGGCAGTGCCTTTCTCCATCCGGAGTTCCGGATCACGGGCTGCGAGAATCATCTTCTCCGCCAGAGCGTCCGTATCACCGGCAGGGACAAGGATTCCCGTTCCCCCCAGAACCTCGGGTACTCCCCCTGTCTCAAAGGAGACTATGGGCAGGGCTGCGAACATCGCCTCAAGAACCGTATTCCCGAAGCTCTCCTCAAGGCTTGTAAGCACATAGACATCAAGCTCCGCCAGAAAAGCGGGAACATCCTTGATAAAGCCGTAAAGCTTCACGCTGTCCTCAAGACCGAGCTCCCTTATACGCTCCCTGATTAAGCCTTCCCTTTTGCCTGTTCCGGCTATGTAAAGCTGCGCATCGGGTATCTCCCGCTTCACTTTTTCAAAGGCTTCTATGAGGAGATCATGCCCTTTGGAGGCGTCCAGTCTGCTTGTTATGCCGAAAATTTTCCCATCACTTCTTCTTTCGGAAATAGGGTAATTGTCCGCTATTTTGCTGTTAGGGATTACGTTGATTTTAGAAGTGTTAAACCATTTAATGTCCGCAAGCTCGGCTTTAAGGAAATAGCTGGGCACAATTACAGCGTCGATTATGGTTTTGTGCAGCGCCCTGTCCTCAAACCTGTTTTTAACATCGTTAATAAGCCCGACACGATGTATGACCGGAATCCCTGAAAGCTTTGAGGCAGTGGCGCCTATATTCAGATCCTTGGAAATATTCACCACGGAAATATCTATATCATTTTTTATAAGTATCTTGGAAAGTTTATAGATGGTGGAGGGGTTGTATTTCATTCCGGCGCGGATTTCATACACAGTAAACCCTGCCGACTCGTATATGTCTCTGTGACCGGTTCCTTTTCTGATAATCATAATAACATTATGACCAAGCTTAACAAGCTCCCGTCCGTAGTCCACAGTCCAGGTTTTTACCCCTGCCCATCTTTTGTTGAAGTTAATAAAAGCCATGTTCATGAAGCTATATTAGCATAATATAAGCTTTAGGAAATACATAAATTATACAAAAAAGCAGAGGCGGCAGGGAGGCATATTCTCTTGTACGTTTGGCTTATTTCTATTATGATTCAGCTTGGAAATTCATTTTTTCGGAGGATGCGATGAATTATTTTCAGGAATCATGCAAATATATGCCCGGCGGCGTCAACAGCCCGGTGAGAGCATTCGGCTCTGTCGGCGGCGAACCCGTTTTCGTAGACAGGGCTAAGGGTTCCAAAATATACGATGTTAACGGAAAGGAATACATAGATTACGTATGCTCATGGGGTCCGATGATCCTCGGGCACACTGACGAAGATGTGCTCAAAGCAATCAAGGACGCGGCGGAAAAAGGCGCAAGCTTCGGCGCTCCCACCGTTAATGAACTGAATATGGCGAAGCTCATCACGGAGATGGTTCCCTCAGTGGAAATGGTGCGCCTCGTGAGCTCCGGCACGGAAGCTCTTATGAGCGCCATCCGCCTCGCCAGAGCATACACAAAGAGAGACACCATTGTTAAGTTTGAAGGCTGCTACCATGGACACTCAGACAGCCTGCTCGTTAAAGCGGGGAGCGGTCTGCTCACCTTCAACCAGCCCTCAAGTCCCGGCGTGCCCGAAGATTTCGCGAAGCACACCCTCATAGCCCAGTACAATGACATTGACAGCGTTAAGGCGCTTTTCAAAGAGAACAAAGATAAAATAGCCTGCGTACTCGTTGAACCCGCAGCGGGGAACATGGGTCTGGTACTCCCTGAGAGGGGCTTCCTCGAAAGCCTTAAAAACCTCTGCGCGGAGGAAGGCGCACTCCTTCTTTTTGACGAAGTCATCACAGGCTTCCGCATGAGCTCGGGCGGCGCGCAGAAATACTACGGCATCCAGCCGGACCTCACCACCATGGGCAAAATCATCGGCGGCGGGCTCCCTGTGGGGGCATACGGCGCAAGAAAGGAGATCATGGATCTCATTTCCCCCGTGGGCGCTGTTTATCAGGCGGGGACACTTTCGGGGAACCCTCTTGCCACCGCGGCAGGGCTCGCGACGCTGAAAAAGCTCAACCAGCCCGGTTTCTATGAAGCTCTGAAAGCAAAATCCGATATTCTCTGGGACGGTTTTAAGGGTAACTGCGAAAAGCTCGGACTCAAATACGCGTTTAACAGTGTTGAATCCCTCGGCTGCATGTTCTTCACCGAAGGCGAAGTAAAGTCCTTCGCTCAGGCAATTAAATCAGACACCAAGAAATACGCCTCCTTCTTCCACGCTATGCTGAAAAGAGGCGTGAACCTTGCTCCGGCGCAGTTTGAGTGCATGTTTGTCTCAGCGGCTCACACGGAAGAGGATCTGGCTAAGACAATCGCTGCTCATTATGACAGTTTAAAAGAGATCGGATAGAAAAAACAGAGACTGCCGCATAGCGACAGGAGTTTGCCAACAAACTAAGGAGCCTTCCGGCTCCTTTTTTATGCGCTGCCGTTGCTTTTTATCATTGAGATGAACTCCGTGAAGTTGTTCGGTCTCACGGTTTTGGAATCGAACTCCTGCTCCTTGAAGGTCCTTGCTATACCGGAGAGAATTTCAAGCTGCGCCATGTTGTCCTCCGTCGGGGTGAGGATCAGAAACACACAGTGAGCGGGATGTCCGTCCGTTGAGCCGAAGTCTATTCCGTGGGAGGTGATTCCCGCTGCGATCACAGGTTTTTTCAAATCTCTCAGCCTCGCGTGGGGTATGGCAACACCGTTTTTGAGTCCGGTAGGCATAATACTCTCTCTGTCCATAACAGCCGCCCGTATTGTGTCGTAACGGATTCCTGTCACTGTCGAAAGAGGCGCGCAAAGCATCTCGATAGCCCTGTATTTATCAACAGGATTATTTATCAGAACGAATGCCTTCGGTTCCAGATAATCCCTGAAGTTAAAGCTTTTCTTCAGTTTCAGAAGCATCTTAATAGCGGGACCGCTGATAACCGAAGTAACTATCGCCAGCACAACCAGCGCCACAAAAACCTTCTCGCTTATCAGCCCGAAATTAAGCGCAACAAGCCCGAGAATTATCTCCATGGCTCCCCGGGCGTTCATGGCAAAGCCGATGGCGAAAGACTCCCTTTTGCCCTGTCCGGAGAAACGGGCGGCGGCGCTGCATCCGGCGACTTTGCCGATTGTTCCTATCACAAGAAACAGTGCCGTTACCGTAAAATCAAAATTGGTGATGAAGTTGACATTCAGACCTATGCTGGCGAAGAAAAGCGGCGCGAAGAATGACGATACGAACTGTTCTATTATTGTTCTGGTTTTTTCCCTGAAATGGTGAGTGTCGCCCAGCGCAAGCCCCACCAGAAAAGCGCCGAAGATAGCATGGATCCCTATCATCTCGGTGGCTGCGGCGCCGACCATGGTAAGCGCCAGCGAAAACGCCAGAATCCCCTCCGGCCAGCTGAAATGCGCCTGAACCCACGGGAGTATTTTATGAATCAGTCTGCGCATCACTGTTATCATAAAAAGAGTGAAAAGCAGTGTCAGAGCTATGGTAGCGTAAATCGGCATATGGCTCACATCGCCCTTGCCCGCAAGACTCAGCACTGCGGCGAACATCATCCAGCCGACAATGTCGTTGAAAATTGCCGAGGCTACTATGAGCATGCCCAGCTCGCTTTTGTAATAATTAAGATCCATCAGAGTTTTGGCGATAACAGGCAGAGCGGATATGGCAAGAGCGGTAGCTATGAAGAGGGCAAAGAACAGCACCTCTCCCCCCGCTTCCATGCCTAAAAGCCCCGGGAAAAAATATGCGGCGGCAAAGCCCATTATGAAGGGAGCGGCAATTCCTGAAACACCTATGCTGAAAACCTGTCTGCCCTGTTTGCGGATCGTGCCTATATCCGCTTCCATACCGGCGACAAGGAGGAAAAGAACAATGGAGATAGTGGCTATGCTGTCCATGACAACTTTTCTGAGACCTTCGGCGGGGAAAAGGAAATCAGTAACCGAAGGCGCAAAGAAACCGAGCACAGTGGGACCGAGAATTATCCCCGCCAGAATTTCGCCGAGAACGGAGGGCTGCCCGTACTTCTTTGCTATCTCGCCGAAAAGCTTGGCGGTGAAAAGCAGAATACCCAGCGAAAGAAACATCACTGCAAGTTCGTTAGGGCTGAGCGTCATAGGTTCCTCCGGCTGCTTAATATCTATATCATGTAACCCCTGCCGTTCAATACATCTTTTTTCATCTGCTGATTATGTATTTTCGGAATTTCTTGAGAAAAACAGCACCCTGTGCTAATCTCCGCTTCTGACGGAGTGTATGATGAACAGCGAAGAAAAAAACAAGGTTGAGTCAAAACTCAAAAAAGCCGACAAACTTATGCACGCAAGCTCAATAGGCATGTCGTTCGTATTCAGCATACTTATAGGAACAGGCATGGGCTGGTGGCTTGATAAATATTTCGGCACAAAACCCGTGCTGACCTTTATCTTCATGCTGTTGGGAATAGCTGCCGGATTTAAAAACATGATTTATTTTATGAAAAAAGCCGGCGTTTTTGATGAAGATAACAAATAAAATCATCATTCTTTCATTGATCTTTTCCGCTATCTTGTATACAGTATGCACGATCTTTTTTGATAAAAGTTTCACGATCGGGGTTCTGTGCGGTTATTTACTTGCCGTGCTGAATTTTTTCATGCTCTCAAGGAATATCAGAAACGCATTTGAAGGACAGATTTTCCGCGCGGTAGCCTTTAACACGCAAGTGAGGCTTCTGGGAACCGGAGCCGCTGTCTGGGCTGCTTATGAATATCTCCATGCCGGCATGATAGGCATACTTGTAGGGATCTCTGTTGTACCCCTGTGTATACTTCTGGTCGCTGTTTATCATTACCGCTCCGAAAATGATGATACATCAGACGGATGCGGAGGGTCGGCTTGACTTTCGCCTGACCTTGAAAGTTTTAAATTGTTTTTACGGAGAACTTAAAGATGGAACACCCGCTTAATATTTCCATGCTTTTTCCCGCGGATATCGGGCACACTTACTGGCATGTCATGATGACCTTCGTAGTAATGCTGTTCACCCTTTTCCTCGGAAGCATAGCCTCCAGACAGGGCAGCGAAATCCCCGGCAGAGCGCAGGGCGCTTTCGAGACTGCTGTCGGAGCTGTTTACAACATGGGCGTTGAACTCATGGGCGAAGAGGGCAAACCCTATATACCCCTTATTTTCGGTATAGGCGTTTATGTCCTTTTTTCCAACTGGATGGGGCTCATACCCGGCTTTCTCGCGCCCACATCAAACCTGAACTCCACCATAGCGCCCGCTCTGGTAGTTTTCTTCACTTATCAGGCGATAGGCATTAAAAAACACGGCGCGCACTACATTAAGCATTTCCTCGGACCCGTGGCTTTTCTTGCCCCTCTTATGTTTGTAATTGAGGTCATCGGTCACCTCGCGAGACCCATGTCTCTCTCCATGAGGCTTTTCGGCAACGTTTTCGGTGAGGAGCTTGTTATAGTTATCCTTTTCATGCTCGTTCCTTTTCTTATACCTCTGCCCATGGTTATGCTCGGCATGTTCACCGGCGCTCTTCAGGCGTATGTGTTCATGATGCTTTCTATGATCTATATCAGTGGTGCACTTGAAGAAGCACACTAAAAGATAAACTAATATCAGGAGGACTTAAATGTCTAAAGCAGCAAAAATTCTTTTCAACGTAGCAGCAATAATGGCTGTATTTTCAGTAAGCGCATTCGCGGCGGAAGGCGGCGAAACTTACAAATGGGCACACTACATAGCAGCAGGCTTCGGTATGGGTATAGCCGCTCTCGGTACAGGTATGGGTCAGGGTAACGCTATCCGCGGCGCCGTTGAAGGTATCTCCAGAAACCCCAGCGCATCAGGCAAAATATCCACTACCATGATCATCGGTCTTGCGCTTATCGAATCAATCGCAATCTACGCACTCGTAGTTGCGCTTATCCTTCTTCTTGTTGTTTAATTAACAGGCACTAATAAAAGGGCAGGAGCTTCCGCAAGGGGTATTCCTGCCCTTCTTTCACCATAACGGAGGCTTTATAATGTGGCAGAAACTCAAAAACTTCAGCCGTAAAGACCCTCTCATCTTCGTACTTGCCATAATTGTTATTGTTGTGGGAGCCACGTTTGGCGGTCTTGAGGCTATGCACATGACCAGTACGGACACATTCTGTAAAACGTGTCATGCAGAACAGAGAGTCGGCGTACGGGGCGAACACTTCACATGGGACAAGAACATCCACAGCAAGGCGGACGTAAGCTGTCTTGACTGTCACGGAGATCCCGGCATCATCGGCTATCTTGACGCGCATGTCATCGCCGGTACAAAAAGTCTTTTATATCAGATATTCGTTTCAGAGGAGAAAATTGTTGAACTCCTCACTCATGCGGCTACAGATCCTGTGGCGGCTGAGCACGCGGCGCCCGATTCGGCATGTCTTTTCTGCCACTCGGACGATGTCAACCAGAAGCTCCGCAGAGAGAAGCTTATCTCCGTCGGCATCCACTTCAGGAACATAGACGAGGTTAAGAACCCCACCTACAGAACATCATACGGACTCGCCAGTATCACAGGCGAACCTGTAACCAAAGGTGTTGAGCCTAACCACGCAAAACACATAAGCGCAGGTCTTCTCTGCACAAACTGCCACATTGGGGTTGCCCACGGCGGCGAGCTTTACAACAAGCCCAAAATGCAGACATGCTTTGACTGCCACGACACAGTAAGAGAAAAAGTGCAGACAGTTCCCGCAAACGAGGACTGCGCTGCTTGCCATACAATGCAGAAGGGTCTTCAGGAAGGCACATATGTGAAAGGTGTGGACGAGATGAGATGGTACATGGCTGACCTCTCCTGCTCCGACTGCCACGACTCAGCCTTTGAGCGCCCCAACAGCGATAAATGCGTAATGTGCCATGATGATTCATACGCATCGATCATGACAGACACTCAGGAAGCTTTCGCTGAGAGACTTGCTGAAGTTAAAGGCAAATACGCACAGCTTTTCAGCGAAAGAGAAGACATGCCCATGGGCAAACGTGCTCTCTTCAATGAATATGCGCGTATAATCAGAATCGCGGAAATGGACGGCTCCAAAGGCGTTCATAACCCCGACTACCTTGATGCCCTCTTCACAAGAGCACTTGAGCTGACAGAGGCTATAGACACATGGACAGCGCCCGTTGCTGAGGAAGCAGCGGCGCCTATGGTACAAAAAGCCGCTGCGGAGGAAGCTCCCGCTGCGCCTGCGTTTGCCGGCAACCCGGCAGAGCTCATGGAAATAGCCTCAGCTATGGAGATAATCAACATAGCAGAGAAATATGTTCCCGAGCCCACAAAGCCCGCAGTAAACTTTGAGCACCTTGCGCACGCTCAGAAGATGGCATGCACAGAATGCCACTCTGACCCTGAATCAGGCGTTCTCAAGTTTGAAGTCGGCGAAATCAAAGGCATGAAAAACGATTTCCACGAAAAACTCTGCATAGACTGCCACACGAAACAGCGTGTGAAAAAGACATGCAACACATGCCACAAGTAAATTAAACGATATTTTCAAAATACAAAAGGCGGCTTTCCTGAAAAGGGAGCCGCCTTTCTTATTTATGATAGTTCAGAAACGGTACATCCTGTCCGTTTCCTCACACGCTCGCGCCGAACCTGTTCGGCTTCGCTTCGCACGGCGCAGTTCCATCCATGGAACTGTTTGCGTCATTGCGAACGGAAGTAAAGCAATCTCTCTGTTTTATGATAGTTCAGAAACGGTACATCCTGTCCGTTTCCTCACACGCTCGCGCCGAACCTGTTCGGCTTCGCTTCGCACGGCGCAGTTCCATCCATGGAACTGTTTGCGTCATTGCGAACGGAAGTAAAGCAATCTCTCTGTTTTATGATAGTTCAGAAACGGTACATCCTGTCCGTTTCCTCACACGCTCGCGCCGAACCTGTTCGGCTTCGCTTCGCACGGCGCAGTTCCATCCATGGAACTGTTTGCGTCATTGCGAACGGAAGTAAAGCAATCTCTCTGTTTTATGATAGTTCAGAAACGGTACATCCTGTCCGTTTCCTCACACGCTCGCGCCGAACCTGTTCGGCTTCGCTTCGCACGGCGCAGTTCCATCCATGGAACTGTTTGCGTCATTGCGAACGGAAGTAAAGCAATCTCTCTGTTTTATGATAGTTCAGAAACGGTACATCCTGTCCGTTTCCTCACACGCTCGCGCCGAACCTGTTCGGCTTCGCTTCGCACGGCGCAGTTCCATCCATGGAACTGTTTGCGTCATTGCGAACGGAAGTAAAGCAATCTCTCTGTTTTATGATAGTTCAGAAACGGTACATCCTGTCCGTTTCCTCACACGCTCGCGCCGAACCTGTTCGGCTTCGCTTCGCACGGCGCAGTGTCTGTCTTACCGCTCCAAAAACTACATCCTGTGTTTTTTACGCACACGCTCGCCCCGTGGTAAACACGGCTTCGCTGCGCACGGCGCAGTATCTGTCTTACCGCTCCAAAAACTACATCCTGTGTTTTTTACGCACACGCTCGCGCCGTGGTAAACACGGCTTCGCTTCGCGCGGCGCAGTTCCATCCATGGAACTGTTTATGCCTCAACGCTTACGATAATCACAATAATGTTTCTCTCGCGTCCATAGAAAGTATTTTACTCTTGGCGGCAATAACTTCCCCCTTTAATAAAGGGGGACTGAGGGGGATTTTAAGAAAACATGAAGGATAGATGACAGCTTTACAGCCCTGCAAAGAGGGGCGCAACAGCGAGTATTCCGAAGCCCGCCACGATAAGCCAGAACGGACTGAAGGTCATCACACTGATGCTTACCACACCGAAGTAGATGAGAAGCCCTAGAACACCTAAAAATGTTCCCAAAAGCCATGTTATAAATTTCGGAGCGCTAAGTTTCATGAAACACCTCGCAGGTTTTTAAGAGCACTAAGATATTATTCGGCATCGGCTTTATTTTCAACACTTTTCACATCAGACTTTATTTACATCCTAAAAAATAAGCTAAATAATAAAAATTATCCTTTGTATTTTTTAAAAATTAAACTATATTAATTCTCATCACAGAAAATCGTTGAGAAATGTCACGATTTATATTGTATTATTAAAGAAAAGGAGCACAGGAGGATAAAATGCCCGATTTTGGAAATCCTTTCAGCGGTTTGAAGCACGATCGCAAACTTACTGATCAGGAGCTTGTCAGAGCCATCCGTTTCATGGTGGCGGCGGAGTATGAGGCTATCCAGCTTTATCAGCAGCTTGCTGAATCCACAGATAATAAGCTGGCTCAGGCGGTTCTTATGGATATAGCCGATGAGGAAAAAGTGCATGCGGGAGAGTTTCTGCGTCTGCTGAAGGAGCTTGATCCTCAGGAAGAAGAATTTTACCAGCAGGGATACAAAGAAGTGGAAGACGAATTCCTTTCAGGCGCTCCCGCAGAAGGCGCAGAACCCGCAGCGGGAGAAAGCGGCGGACTGGGCATAGGCAGCCTGAAGAAAAAATAATTAAAGGAGGAACGTATGAATTTGCTCAGAAAAGATTTTGCGCCCATAAGCGCAGCGGCATGGAAAGAAATAAACACACTTGCGAAAGAAACCCTTTCAGCCAACCTTTCAGCCAGAAAGTTCGCGGATGTTGAAGGTCCTTACGGCATAGATTACACGGCAGTCAGCGTTGGACGTCTTACTCTCCCCGCAAAGCAGAAAGCGGGCGAAGTATGCTTCGGCGTACACAAGGTTCTTCCCCTTGTGGAGGCGAGAGTCAATTTCTCGCTTGATATTTGGGAGCTTGACAACATAGACAGAGGCGCAAAAGACCTAGAACTTGAACCCCTCACCGCAGCAGCCAGAAAGCTTGCCGCATTTGAGGAAAACGCAGTTTTCAACGGCTTCAAGGACAGCGGGATAGAGGGCTTAAACCAGCTCACAGCCAAGTCAAAAATAGCCATGACACTGGACAAGGACAGCATCGTGGATGCTGTGAGCGAAGCTCAGACACGTATGATGAAGGAAGGCATAACAGGAGGCGCAAACCTCGTTGTTAATCCTGCTCTGTGGAAATACCTCGCCCGCCTGTTTCCCGGCGGAACGCTTGGCGATCTGATCAAAGAGCAGATCAAGGGCTCCATCGTATACTCTGAAGCGGTTGAAGGCGCTCTTCTTGTCGCAGACCGCGAAGGCGACCTCGAACTCACAGTAGGGCAGGACTTCGCTGTAGGATACCACAACCACGACTCAGAAAAAGTGCATCTGTTCCTTACGGAATCCTTCACTTTCAGAGTTATCACACCTGAAGCGGTAGTTGGCTTTTCAGTAAAATAAACAAATAAAAGGGGAGCCCTGAAGCTCCCCTTCTTTTTCCTTAAAGCTTAAATCTCGAGATTATATTCTGTAAATCCGATGCCAGTCTGCTGAGCTGTTCCACTGCCTCTGCGGATTCATGAGCCGCATGGGAATTCTCACCTGAAATAGCTGAGATATTCTCTATGCTTCCGGACATGAGATCCATGGCGTTCGCCTGCTCGTCCGTCGCGCGGGCAATCTGCCCCACCCCTCCGGCAACATCTTCCATATTTGACTTGATAACACCGAGGGATTCGCCTGCCTCAACCGCCTTGACTTTGCCGTTTTCAACCTGCTGAACGCCTTCAGCCATACCGAGCACCGCCCCGCCTGTATCTGCCTGAATATTCTGAATCATATCTGCTATTTCCTTGGTTGCCTTCACGGTTTTTTCCGCAAGCTTGCGCACCTCATCCGCCACCACGGCAAAGCCCCGTCCGTGTTCTCCTGCCCTTGCCGCCTCAATCGCCGCGTTCAGAGCCAGAAGGTTTGTCTGATCCGCTATATCATCAATAACCTGTATAATAGCTCCGATCTGTTCGCTGGATTCACCGAGCTTACGGACTGTAGCGGCTGATTCCTCAACAGTGAAAGCGATTTTTTCCATCATATCTTTTGTTTCCATAACAAGGGAATAGCCGCGGACAACATTTACTTTTGCAGTATTTGTGCTCTCGGAAACACATCCGGCATTGTTTGCGACCTCCGCCACAGTTCCGCTGATCTCCTCGACAGCCGTAGCTGTGCTTGCCGCCTGCTCAGCCTGATTCTGCGCGTTCTTTGCGATGGTTTCGGAGTTTCTTGCAAGCTGAGCTGCTGTGCTGGCAAGGCTTGAAATGCTGTCCACAACTCTTGAGAGAGCCTGACTTGTTCCGTCCACCATTTTATTTACCGCTATACCCAGCTTGCCGACCTCATCGTCACGCTTTATCCGCACCCGCACGGTATAGTCGCCGGAAGCTATGGTGCTGAAAACACGCTCCATGTCTTCCAGCCTTCTGAAAATCATTTTTTTATTAAGCATATATATGATAAAGATCAGAGCCAGCGTTATGGGAATGAATATGCCGATATATGTATACAGCCCTCGGCGGAGCATTACAAACGCCTTATCAGTCGGAAGAAACACCTCAAACGCTCCGTGGATCTCCCCTGCACGCCAGTTTTCCATCTTTACGCCCGTAGGATCCGTGCCGTCAGCGGTTTCCCACAATTCCGCAGAAGCGGCGGGATCACCGTGACACATCTCGCATTCCTTGGTGAGCCTGATCGCTTTAAAATAGCGGAGCATGCCCATCTCTTTATCATAAAACATGTGTTCGGGTGTATTGCCCGAACCTGTGTCCTTTTTGGTAAGCATCTCAAGGATTTCAGCTTCTTTTGCGTCAGGCTGGTTTTTGGGATTTCTGGGCTGAAATTTGGGAACCTTAAATTTAAGACCCGCCTCTTCGGATTTGGATTCCATAACCCTTATGGCTCCGATAACCGGCACAGTGTACAGAAATTTCTGCACATCGCCCTTAATTTCCTCAGTGGCGAAAACACCTTCTTTAAGCTGCTGAGCACCCCATTCCCGCACACCTTCCGCTGCGAGAATAAAGCTTCGGGCACGTTCAAACTCTGAATCAAACATCTGGTTTTTTGTGATGGTGTAGTTTACGGCGAGGATTATCCCCATACCGCAGGCAACTACCAATGAAATTATAAACACCATGATTGTATTGAGTTTCATAGAGCCCCCTCAGGAATAATCCGTCCCTACCTCTGTTCTGAATATATCACTGACGAACGTATATTACAAATGATACAGAATGCAAACGTTCAAAACAGAAAAGGCAGAGCGCAATGGCTCTGCCTTAAAAAATATTGTATTACGGTTTATTTTCTATATTCCTCTGTCTTCCATCTCTTTTTTGTGATCTTTTCTGGAGAGGTATCTGTTCATGGCGTAAACATAGGCCTCGGCGCTGGCGACTACAACATCTGTATTTGAGCCTCTTCCGGTTACATCGTATCCGCATTTCTCGAACTCAACAGTAAGCACAACCTCTCCCTGAGCGTCCTTGCCGGCGGTGAGAGCGTTGATTTTGTAGCTTTTCAGCCTTCCGTCAATTCCTGTTGTGCGCTCAATAGCCTTGAGGCACGCGTCAACCGGACCATCGCCTATGGAGGCATCCACAATTACTTCACCCTGTTCGTTCTTAAGCTCCACTGTCGCTGTGGGTATTCCTGTGTTTCCGCTGGCGAAGGTCACAGTGCCCACGGAGAAATGCTTAACCGTTTCATTAAGCTGCTGCTCCACAAGCATTTCAAGATCCTCATCGAAAACCTCCTTCTTCTTGTCCGCCAGAATCTTAAACTTGTTGAAGGCCGTTTCCGTCTGCTCAGCATCAAGGGTGAAGCCCAGAGTCTCAAGCCTTTTTATGAATGCGTGACGCCCTGAGTGCTTGCCGAGAACCAGAGCGTTTGACGGATAACCCACGCTTTCAGGAGTCATTATCTCATATGTCATTCTGTTTTTCAGCATGCCGTCCTGATGAATACCCGCTTCGTGCGCAAATGCGTTTTTGCCCACAACAGCCTTGTTCGGCTGAACACCGACACCTGTGATGGATGTGAGGAGCTTGCTAGCACGGTAGATCTCCCTTGTATTGACATTGGTCTCCACATCGAACAGATCCTTGCGGACATTGAGCGCCATGATTACCTCTTCAAATGCCGCATTGCCCGCCCTTTCGCCTATGCCGTTTATGGTGCATTCAACCTGAGTTGCGCCGGCACGGATAGCGGCAAGAGAGTTTGCGGAAGCAAGACCGAGATCGTTGTGGCAATGAACACTGATTCTCGCCTTGTCTATGTTCGGAACCTTGTTCATAATCGTGCTGATGATCATTTCATACTCAAAGGGAACAGTATAGCCGACAGTATCAGGCAGGTTAACCGTGGACGCGCCTGCCGCTATTACTGCCTCAACAATCTGACACAGGAAATCCAGATCGCTCCTTGTGGCGTCTTCAGCGCTGAACTCAATATCGTCACAGAGGTTGCGGGCGAACTTAACGGCACTCGTCGCTATCTCCAGAACCTCCTCACGGCTCTTTTTCAGCTTGTACTGCAAATGAATGTCGCTTGTGGCGAGGAATGTATGGATTCTGGGGCGGACAGCGCCTTTGAGTGCATCCCAGCCGACTGATATATCCTTCTGATTTGCACGGCAGAGTCCTGCTACACCGGCGTTTTTGATCACGGAAGCCACTTTCTGCACAGCTTCAAAATCACCGGGGGACGATATGGGGAAGCCCGCCTCCATAACGTCAACGCCCAATTTCTCAAGCTGAAGCGCCATTTTGATCTTCTCTTCCGTGTTCATGCTGAATCCGGGAGCCTGCTCTCCGTCTCTCAATGTTGTGTCGAAAATTATCACTCTTTTTTTGCTCATTTTAAATCTCCTTTAATTTTAGATACTTATCAATTTCTGTTCATAGTCTGAGCGGAAGCCGAAGATTCCATAGCACTGTTGTTTTTCTTTTCGGATGATTTTTCCCGATCATTTTCCGCCTCCTTAGTTAATTTTCTGTCAGTTTTCTGCAAAAAAAAAGGTCTCATCCCTCTGAAGGGTGAGACCTCTTTATATAACTCAATCCTGTAACAGGATATTTTACGGCTATATTTCCTGAGCCTCTTCCTCCAGATGTACCCTGTGCTTCCTTAGTAGTAGCGCAACTACGCCGCTCGCCGCATATGCGGAAGCAAAAAGAAAGAGGAAAACTTCGGGATAGAGACCGAGAACAAATATAAAAAGCACGAAAGCCACCATGGAGTTAAAGGGCTTTCTGTGGAAATACTCAATATTTTTAAAGCTGAAATAAGGCACATTGCTGACCATGAGGAACGCCAGAATATAGATCATGAACGTGAACCAAAGGGGAACCTCAATTGCAGTGGGATCACCGAAGAAGTGGCGGGCGAACAGAACGCTGGTAACCACCACTCCCGCAGCGGCAGGGCTGGGCAGACCGACAAAAAATTTGTTTGAGATGCGCTTAGCCTGTACATTAAAACGGGCAAGCCGCAGTGCTGCGCACGCCACAAAAAGGAACGCCGCCATCCAGCCGAGCCTTCCGTAGGGCTCAAGCGCCCACTTGTAAACAAGCAGAGCCGGAGCCACGCCGAAGGAGATGAGATCCGCCAGCGAGTCGAGCTGAATGCCGAACTCACTTGAGGCGTTGAGCATTCTCGCGATTTTGCCGTCCAGCCCGTCAAAAACGAACGCCATGAGAGTGGCGTAGGCTGCCATCACGTAGTTGCCATTCAGGGTAGCCACTATGGAGTAGAAACCGCTGAAAAGCCCCAGAAGCGTCACGAAGTTCGGAAAAATCGCGTTCTTATTTACCAACTCTGCCTCTTTATTGAATATCTTCACTGATTCGCCTTAAATATTAGTCTTCTGTATCAAGCTTTTCGTTATATTTTGCTATAACAGTTTCGCCCGCTTTCACAATATCGCCGTTTTTGACGATTATGTCAAAGCTTTTAGGCAGGAACAAATCAACACGGGAGGAGAACTTGATTATACCCAGCCTGTCGCCGAAGCATACTTTATCCCCTTTCTGCCAGTAGCACACGGTGCGTCTCGCGACCAGACCGGCTATCTGTTTAACGATCATTGGACCGTATTCCGTATCCACGTAAATAACGTTCTGCTCGTTTCTTTCCCCGGCGTCAGGTCTGTCGGCGGGGATGAATGAGCCGGGCTTGTGGCGTATTCCGGTGATTGTTCCCGCAACAGGCATCCTGTTTACATGGACATTGAACACGTTCATGAAAACGCTGATTTTGTTATAGGTTCTTCCCTCAAATTCCGTTTCCGCTATGTCTATGACCTTTCCGTCCGCAGCCGAAACGGCTATTTCATCAAACGGAGGTATGTCTCTTTCCGGATCCCTGAAAAACCAGAGAAACAAACCGAGAATAACCAGTGAAAGGAATGTCAGCAGACCTTTCGGCAAAAAGAAAATGATGAGAAATGTGACAAACGCAACAAGGATGAACGGATAACCTTCTTTTGCAAACAAGGGAGAACTCCGAAAAAATTATTTCAGGGCGGAAACACCGCCCTGAACAATTAGCATATATCAGTTTTTATCTTTGTCAACAATCTTGCTTTTACCAAGCCAGCTCATCATGCCGCGGAGTTTTTTACCCACTTCTTCGATGGGGTGCTCCTCGCCTATGCGCTCAAGGGCTTTAAACATGGGTTTGTTCGCCTTGTTTTCAAGCATCCACTCGTTTGCGAACTGACCTGTCTGGATCTCCTTAAGCACCTGTTTCATGGTTTCCTTAACTTCAGGGCTGATAACTCTGGGACCTCTGGTCATGTCGCCGTACTGTGCGGTGTTGCTGATGGAGTAGCGCATGTTGGAGATTCCGCCTTCGTAGATAAGATCAACAATGAGCTTGACTTCATGAAGGCATTCAAAATATGCCATCTCGGGAGCGTAGCCTGCTTCCGTGAGTGTCTCATAGCCGTATTTTATAAGCTGGGCGAGACCGCCGCAGAGAACCGCCTGCTCACCGAAGAGGTCTGTTTCAGTCTCTTCCTTGAATGAAGTTTCAAGAACACCCGCTCTCGCTCCGCCGATAGCGTTTGCGTAGGAAAGAGCAACCTCTCTGGAATCGCCTGAGGCATCCTGATAGATAGCGATAAGGCAGGGCACGCCGCCGCCCTTCTGATATTCGGCTCTCACGAGATGGCCGGGACCCTTGGGCGCGATCATTACCACGTTAACATCCGCAGGGGGAACTATCTGGTTGAAGTGGACGTTGAAACCGTGAGCGAAGGCGAGAGTGTCGCCGGCTTTGAGGTTGGGCTCTATAGCTGTTCTGTATATATCCCCCTGAGATTCGTCAGGAGCGAGGATCATTATAAAATCAGCCCACGCTGCGGCTTCGCCCACTTCCATAACCTTAAGACCCGCGCCTTCGGCTTTTTTCCATGAGGGGCTGGATTTTCTTAAGCCCACAACAACGTCAACGCCGCTGTCCTTCATGTTGTTAGTGTGTCCGTAACCCTGTGAGCCGTAACCGATTACGGCAACCTTTTTCCCCTTTATAAGTGAAAGGTTGGTGTCCTTCTCATAGTAAACTTTCATTGTGCAATTCCCTCCGGCTGTTTAGCTGTTTATCTATAATCTTTTTTAATTCTTTTTTATAAAGTGAGAAACCCTTTTTTCACGAAAAAAAAACGGTTTCTCACACTCTTCCCAAAAAATCGAATTTCGCTTATCTATCGCTGGTAGCCTTGCTGCCGTCTAACTTACCGGCGGAAATTTATCATCCTGAAAATTTCCGCACACGCTCGCGCCGTGGTAAACACGGCTTCGCTCCGCACGGCGCAGTTCCATCCATAGAACTGCCGGAGGCAATAAGCCCTATCTATCGCTGGTAGCCTTGCTGCCCCTTGCGATAGCGACGCTTCCGGTGCGGACGACTTCTATTATTCCGTAGGGTTCCATCACCTTCAGAAAAGCGCTGTTCTTATCTTTTGTGCCCGTGATTTCGATAACAAGCGACTCGCCGTTAAGGTCGATAGTTTTCGCCCTGAACGTGCTGACGATGTTGAAGACCTCGGGTCTTGTGCGTCCGTTGGCGTGGACTTTCACAAGGAGCATTTCACGCTCTATGTGATCCATGGAAACAACATCACGCACTTTTATAACATTCACCAGCTTGCGGAGCTGCTTGATGATCTGCTCGATCACTGCGTCATCGCCTCTGGTGACTATAGTCATTATGGAGAGCCCTTCTTCCACTGTCTCGCCGACTGAAAGACTTTCTATGTTGTAGCCTCTGCCGCTGAAAAGACCGGATATGCGGGAGAGGACGCCGAATTTGTTTTCAACAAGAACGGATATGATATGTCTCATGTCACGGCCCCCTACTTAAAGATCATTTCGTTGTTTGCGGCGCCTGCGGGAACCATGGGGAAAACATTTTCCTCCCTGTCCACACGGAAATCCATTATAACCGGGAGATTCTTGATCTTGAGGGATTCACGGAGAACCGCCTCAACTTCCGACGGTTTTTCCGCACGCAGACCCACGCAGCCGAAAGCTTCCGCCAGCTTCACGAAATCCGGCTGGCACTCAAGGCATGTGCTGCTGTAGCGCTTGTTGAAGAACATCTGCTGCCACTGCCGCACCATTCCGAGAAAGAAGTTATTGAGGATAGCGACTTTCACACCCACTCTGTACTGAACGGCGGTGGTCATCTCCTGTATGTTCATGAGGAAGCTGCCGTCACCGGCTATGTCGAAAACCTCTTTGTGGGGCATGCCCATCTTGGCGCCTATTGCCGCGGGGAAACCGAAGCCCATTGTGCCGAGACCTCCGGAGGAGATGAACTGACGGGGACGGTCGAACTTATAGAACTGACCCGCCCACATCTGGTGCTGTCCAACCTCTGTGCAGATGATCGCATCCCCTTCTGTGACCTTATAGATCTGCTCCACAACATATTGAGGCTTTATGACTTTATCAGAGAACGTATAGGAAAACGGCTGCTCCCTGTTCCATTCGTCGATTTTTGCCTGCCATTCGCCCCTTTCAGCCTGATGCTTGTCCCAGCTGAAGTTTTTCACTTCTTCCAGAGCCTGTTCAAGAACGATTTTGCAGTCCCCTACTATGGGGATCTCAACCGGAACGTTTTTGCTTATGGAAGCGGGATCAACATCAATATGGGCTATCTTCGCATGGGGAGCGAAGCCGCTGAGCTTGCCTGTTGAGCGGTCGGAGAATCTCGTGCCCACAGCGATTATGTAGTCCGCCTCGGTAATCGCCATGTTTGATGCCTTGTTTCCGTGCATCCCCAGCCAGCCAACGCATTTAGGATCTGTTCCCGGGAATGAGCCGAGTCCGAGAAAAGTGGTGATCACAGGCACGCCCGTTATCTCCACCAGCTTTTTAAGTTCTTCGGACGCATTCGCCAGTGTAACGCCGCCGCCGGAAAGGATTACAGGCTTTTTAGCGCCCTCAAGCAGCCTGAGCATTTTGCGTATCTGCCCGGGGTGCCCTTTGGTGTTGGGGCTGTAACCTGAAAGGGTTATTTCCTTATCCCAGTTGAAGTCCGCCTTGGTATTCACAACATCCTTAGGCAGGTCAACCACAACGGGACCCGGTCTGCCTGTTCTGGCTATATAGAACGCCTCTTTTATGGTGGATGCCATTTCCCTGACATCGTTAACCAGATAGCTGTGCTTGACGATCGGTCTGGTAATGCCCACTATGTCCGCTTCCTGAAAGGCGTCTCCGCCGATGAGGTTTGTGGACACCTGCCCCGTGAAAACAACCAGAGGGATGGAGTCCATATAGGCGTTGGCTATGCCGGTAACAAGGTTCGTGGCGCCGGGACCAGATGTCCCGAAGCATACGCCGACTTTTCCCGTGGCTCTGGCGAAGCCTTCCGCTGCGTGGATCCCCCCCTGCTCGTGGCGGGGAAGAACGTGGAGCAAATCCGCGTCAAAAAGTGTGTCGTATATCCCTAAAAGCACTCCGCCGGGATAGCCGAAGATGAGATCGGCTCCTTCCTCATGCAGGGCTTTAACTAATATTTCCGCTCCGGTGATGGGCATTTTAAACTCTCCTGAATATTACAAACTACTAAAAAGGTAAGATAAACGGTTCAGTCCCTTTTGAAGATGGCGCCGTCTGCCGCGCTTGAAACACCCTTGGCGTATTTCAATAGGTAGCCGTGCTTAACCTTAGGCTCGGGTTTGACCCAACGGGCCTGCCGTCTCCTAAGTTCATCTTCGGAAACGGCGAGACCGATACCTCTCTCCGGGATATTGATGTTTATCACATCCCCGTCCTCTACTAACGCTATCATGCCGCCTTCCGCAGCCTCGGGGGAAATGTGCCCTATGCAGGGTCCCCTTGTGCCGCCGGAGAAGCGTCCGTCTGTAATAAGCGCGACTTTGTTAAGCCCCATTCCCATGATGGCGGCGGTGGGGGCAAGCATTTCACGCATGCCCGGCCCGCCCTTGGGACCTTCGTAACGGATCACAACTACGTCACCGTTAGCTATTTTATCAGCGTGGATGGCAGCCATTGCCGCTTCCTCACTGTCGAATACCTTTGCCTTTCCGCTGAAAACAAGCATATCGTCATTAACCGCTGACTGCTTCACAACGCAGCCGCTAGGGGCGATATTCCCCTTCAGCACGGCGATGCCCCCTTCCTTGTGGTAGGGGTTATCCAGCGGGCGGACTATGTCTTCGTCAAAAATGCGGGCTTTGTCCGCAATTTCGTATATCGTGCTGCCGCTTACCGTTATATTGTCCTCAAGCAGAGGCTTAAGGCGTTTCTGGAAAGCGGGGATTCCGCCTGCGGCGTCAACATCTTCCATATAAAATTCGCCGCCGGGGTTGATGCTTGTGATGTGCGGCGTGGATTTGCTGAATTTATCAAAAGTGTCGAGATTGAGCGCAACACCCGCTTCGTAAGCGATGGCGGGAAGGTGAAGAGTCGTGTTAGTGGAACCGCCGAGGGCGAGATCCATCTTCACTGCGTTGTTGAACGCTTTCTCGTTCATTATGTCTCTGGGTTTGATGTCCTGACGGACGAGTTCGCAGATCTGGACGCCTGATTCAAAGGCGATTCTGCGTTTATTGCCGGAACCGGCGATCCCTGTTCCGCATCCGGGAAGGCTCATCCCCATAGCTTCGGTGAGACACGCCATGGTATTTGCGGTGAAGAGCCCCTGACAGGCGCCCTGACCGGGGCATGCGTTCATTTCAAGCCCTTCCATCTCCTCCGCGCTGATTTTTCCCGCGCGGCACTGAGCCATAGCCTCAAAACTGTCCGTGATGAAGGAGCGTCTCTTCATGCGCCAGCTTCCGCCGAGCATGGGTCCCGCAGTAACGATTACAGAAGGAACATTAAGCCGTGCGGCAGCCATAAGCATACCGGGGGTGATTTTATCGCAGTTGGAGAGAAAAACCACTCCGTCCAGAGCGTGAGCTTCCACCACACATTCGATCATGTCTGCGATTGCGTCTCTGGAGGGCAGACTGTAGTGCATTCCTGAGTGTCCCATTGAGATGCCGTCGCAAATGCCCGGCACACAGAAAATAAATCCGTGTCCGCCGCCTGTGTGCACGCCTTTGTCAATGAAACGTTCAAGATCCCTCATGCCCGTGTGTCCGGGTATAAGGTCGGTGAAACTGGAGCAGATGCCGATGTGGGGTCTGTCCATGCTGCTTTTGGGTACGCCCGCGCCGTACATAAGCGCACGCGCCGGTGCTCTGTCCAGACCTTTTTTCACTCTGTCGCTGCGCATTAGGCTCTCCTTATGTAGAAAAAAGCCTTAAAAACCCTGCGGTTTCAAGGCTTTGAGAAAGATTTGCGCCAGCCCTTACTTCAGGGAGGCTAAACATTGTTAAGTTGCAAACATAGCACAACACCCACCCTTGATCAAGGTGTAAAACACTGTTTATGCAGTTTTAAAGATAATAAGTCTGAACCGGACTGAATACAATACAAAATAACGGTCAATGTGATCACAAAAGGGCGGTCGGAACCGCCCTGCTATGTTGTTTATTATTTTTTCAGAGGTGAAGGAACAAGCATCGGAAACTGGTTCTGATGCCAGTAAGGATAGACGGGCTTCGTATTTGTGGCGGCGTCCAGCTTGGCAACCTGCTCATCGGTGAGCTTCCAGCCCGCTGCTCCTAAGTTGTCCAGAAGCTGCTGTTCATTGCGGGCTCCGATTATAACGTTCGCCACCGAGGGTCTGTTTATAACCCAGTTAAGCGCCACCTGCGGAACAGTTCTGCCTGTTTCCTCAGCCACTTCATAAAGAGCGTCCACGGCTTTAAAAAGGTACTCTGACTCAGAGGAGATCACAAAGTCCATCGCCGCAGACCTTGAACCCTCCTTCGGAGGGGTCTTTCTGTTGATTTTGCCGGAGAGTGCGCCGCCCGCCAGAGGGCTCCACACCATCGCAGAAACCTTCTGATCCAGCGCGAGGGGCATGAGCTCCCATTCATATTCACGCCCAACGAGGGAGTAGTAAACCTGATGGAATATATACCTTGACCAGCCGTGCTTCTCCGATGCGGAGAGTGACTTCATAAGATGCCAGCCGGAGAAGTTCGAGCAGCCTATGCAGCGGATTTTTCCGGCGGTAATCATATCATCAAGAGTTCTCAGGGTTTCTTCAACCGGAGTCGTTGCATCGAACCCGTGCATGAAGTATATATCCACATAATCAGTGCCCAGCCTTTTCAGAGAACCTTCCAACTCCTTAATTATATTCGCGCGGAAGGAACCGCAGTCATTCGGTCCGTCTCCCATAGGAAAAGTGGACTTGGTGGAAAGAATAAGCCCGCCGCGCCTGCCCTTCACCGCATCGCCGAGGATTCTTTCCGATGCTCCGCGGGAGTAAGTGTTCGCCGTGTCAAAGAAATTGATCCCGTGCTCAAGGCATATATCCACAAGGCGTTTTGCTCCCTGAACATCGGTATTACCCCATGCTTTGAAAAAATCGCCTTCCCCGCCGAAAGTCGCAGTGCCGAAGCTGAAAACCGGAACACTTAAGCCTGTTCCTGCAAGTTTTCTGTATTCCATAAGCTGTCCTCCTTCTGTTTATAAAAAAATACATACCTCTTATCAAAAAACAAGTACTGTATTTTTTCTCATATACTTACACTAAAGATAGCTATTCAGCGGGCATCTGCTGGCTTGTTGCTTTTTAATCCCTTTGCTGATATTCTTTTCCGATGGATTCAGACAACATTTTTTCCAAAGATAAATTCGATGAGGACGTACTCACAAGCCACATACGCCCGCAGAGGCTGGACGACTACATAGGTCAGCACAAGGTTAAGGAAAACCTGCGGATCTTCGTTCAGGCTGCCAAGCAGAGAGGACAGAGCCTTGACCACTGCCTTTTTTACGGTCCTCCCGGGCTGGGCAAAACCACCCTCGCATACATAATCGCCAGTGAGCTGGGCGTAAACATAAACTCCACCTCGGGTCCCGTTATAGAAAAGGCGGGCGATCTCGCAGCCATTCTCACCAATCTTCAGGAGGGGGATGTTCTCTTTATAGATGAAATCCACCGCCTGCACTCCAATGTGGAGGAGATTCTCTACCCCGCAATGGAAGACTTCAAGCTCGACATCATCATCGGTCAGGGACCTGCGGCGAGAACGATCAAGGTTGATCTCCAGAGTTTCACCCTAGTGGGCGCCACCACCAGAGCAGGGCTTCTCACCTCGCCCCTGCGTGACCGCTTCGGCGTCATAATGCGGCTTGAGTTTTATGATGAGGAAAACCTCGCCACCATAATCACAAGAGCGTCAAGAATACTGAACCTCAAGACAGAGCATGCAGCCGCCCTTGAGATAGCCCGCAGGAGCAGGGGCACGCCCCGTATTGCCCACAGGATTCTCCGCCGTGTGCGTGACTTCGCCGATGTGCTCAACAACGGACTTGTTGATCTGGCTATAGCCCGTGAGGGGCTTCTCCGCCTTGAGATAGACAACGAAGGACTGGACGCCTCCGACAGAGGCTTCCTCCGTGCCATAATCGAAAAATATGAGGGCGGTCCCGTGGGTGTGGAAACTCTGGCGGCGACTCTCTCTGAAGAAAGAGACACCATTGAGGACGTTATAGAACCCTACCTTATATATAAAGGCTTCGTCAAAAAGACCCCCAGAGGCAGAATGGCGACACGCCTTGCCTATGAGCACCTTCATCTGGAGCCTAGAAACGGGCTCACCATTAATGATTTTCTGGGGGAATGATGGCTAAGAAAAAATCGGTCTACATCTGCCAGAGCTGCGGCAGCGTCTCCCCGAAATGGATAGGCAAATGCCCCGAATGCGGCGCTTGGAGCAGCTATGTGGAGGAGATGCCGCAGGACGAGATCACCTCTTCCGCAAAGATACGTGATGTTCAGCCGCTGCTCCTCGGTTCAATAAGAGGACTGGAGGTTGACCGCACCGTAACCGGAATCGGAGAGCTTGATCAGGTTCTGGGCGGCGGCTTCGTGAAAGGTTCCGTTGTACTTGTCGGCGGCGAGCCGGGCATAGGCAAATCAACAATAATGCTTCAGGTGGCGGGAATACTCGGCACAAGGGGCGCTAAGATACTGTACGCATCCGGTGAGGAATCGCCGTCACAGATAAAAATGCGTGCCGAAAGGCTGGGGATAGAGACAGATAAGCTCTCAATACTCGCCACAAACTCCCTTGAGGACATACTCACCGCCGCAGACAGAGACAAGTTTGAATATATTGTAGCAGATTCAGTGCAGACGATCGCTTCGGAGGAGCTCAGCTCCGCCCCGGGAACCGTCGGTCAGGTGAAGCATGTCACCTACCGCATGGTTGAGGCGGCGAAGCAGAAAGGGATAACAACTCTGATCGTCGGTCAGGTTACCAAGGACGGATATATCGCAGGACCGAAGGTTCTGGAACACCTTGTGGATACAGTGCTTTACTTTGAGGGAGACTACTCCAGAGGGATAAGAATACTCCGCTCGGTTAAAAACCGTTTCGGTCCCACAAACGAAGTCGGGCTGTTTGAAATGAGCAGTCAGGGACTCCTTGAATGTCCGGACGGCGGGCTTCTCGGCAGCACAAAATCCGACGCGCCGGGCAAGGTGCTTGTCCCCGTAATGGAGGGAACAAGGGCGTTTCTCGTTGAGTTACAGTCACTTGTAACACCCACATACTTTCAGTTCTCACGCCGCAACGCAAACGGGTTCGACACCAACAGGCTGAACATGCTGATCGCCGTACTTGATAAAAAGGGCGGACTGAATCTCGGCGCATCAGACATTTACCTGAATATAGCCGGCGGCATAAAGATAACCGAGACCTCAGCCGATCTCGCAGTGTGCGCGGCGATAGTTTCCTCATTCAGGGAAAAGCCCGTTCGGACAGACACTGTTTTCATCGGAGAAGTAGGACTGACGGGGGAGACAAGGAATGTTGCCAACATCAAAAACAGGTTGACCGAAGCGGTCAAATTCGGCATAAAGCGCGCATACCTCCCCGAAAAGATAGACTTTGACGGAAAACTTGATATAATCCCAGTTAAAAATATTTCAGACTTTCTTGACAAATTCTAGGAGGCAACATGGGCTTACTGACAGGAAAAAAGGCTCTTATCTTCGGCATTGCCAACAACAAAAGCATAGCTTACGGCATTGCTAAAAAATTTAAGGAAGAAGGGGCGGAACTTGCGATCTCCTACGCAGGCGAAAAGCTTGAATCAAGAGTGGTTCCCATAGCAGAGGAGCTCGGCGCGAAGCTCTGTGTTCCCTGTGACGTGACATGTGATGAAGATATAAAAAGAGCCTTCGGCGTGATCGCCGGAGACTTCGGCAATATAGACATACTCATCCACTCCATAGCCTACGCCCCCGGCGAAGCGCTGAAAGGACGCTACATCGACACCGCCAGAGACGCCTTCAAGCTCTCCATGGACATCAGCGCATACTCTCTCGTTGCCCTCTGCAAAGCGGCAGAGCCGATAATGAACGAATGGGGCAGCGTGATCAACATGTCCTACTTCGGAGCGGAAAAGGTTGTCACCAACTACAACCTCATGGGTGTGGCAAAAGCCGCGCTGGAATGCTCCACCCGCTACCTCGCATGTGACCTCGGCGAGAAAAAGATCAGAGTAAACAGCATTTCCGCCGGACCCATCAAAACCCTTGCCGCTTCCGGCATAGGCGGGTTCAAGAACATCCTCGCCCACATTGAGGAGCGCTCGCCCCTGCACCAGAACGTAACCATCGAAGACGTGGGCGATACTGCGGCATTCCTCGCCAGTGATCTTTCAAAGATGATCACGGGCGAAACACTGCATGTTGACTGCGGGTACAACGTAATCGGAATCTGAAAAAAAGTTTTTTAAATACAGCAGAAAGCCGCCCCGGAAGGGCGGCTTTTTTTACGTCAGAAAATATCAGCCGGTTATAATGGAATTACTGTTACCGATTGCGTTGAGTGCCGGAGACAGTGTCCCGTATGTAGACGATGTAACTCTTGCGTAGCTGGCATTAAGTGCATAAATATCTTTTTTAGTATTCCCTGTTACAGTGATATTTGTTACAGATATAATAGAGTTAAATAAAATATAGATGCCATACTCATCGTTGCTCGTTATTTCCGTACCTGTACCAGAGGACTGAAAAGCTGAATTACTGTGAACATAAACTCCGGCAAAAGCATTATCTCTGCAAGAGCATGAGCCATCAAATGACGCGCTTGAGTTAAATTGAACAATCAGACCGGAGTGTGAGTTTGAACTCAGGGTAATATTAACGCCGCGTATTACTGAGTTCATATAAACATGAATTCCGTAATGGCAGTTAACCGCAGACATACTGCCGATCATTACACTTGCATTGAAATAAACCAGAAGTCCCCGCCTTTCTACGCCCACCCCTTCAGGATAGTTAACCGGATCCGCTGCGCCGTTGAGCTTAAACCCGCCGAGGTAGCCGAGATTGCATCTTTCGACATGGATGATATACGTCTGCAGCGGGTTTTTTATCTCACAAGAGTCCGGATCACTTTCGTTCCCGATGATTCTTATGAATTGCGCGTCAGGGTGCTTCACCAGTATTGTTTCCGTGTAGGTATACACGCCGTCAGCCACCTGTATCGTGACTGTTGCCGTGTTTTTGATTCTGAATGATGCCAGATAGCCCAGCGCCTCGTTTATGTCTGCGTAGTCGGAAGGAACATTCAGCGTCATGTCCTCCGTAATAAAGAATGTACCCCCCACAGGGATGCCGCCTGCCGTGGTTCCGTCACCGATGTACAGTCTCTTTGTGTCGGTTGCGTACAGGAGTTCCCCTTCAGCGGGTATTACCGCTGTCCTGTCTGCCTCAATAAGCCTTCTGTTCTGAATAAGCGTTTCAGCCATCTTTCTCCTCCTTAATCAGCACCTATTTGAATAGGGCGATGACGGATAATACATGGAGAAGGCAGCCACTATGTGACAGTATTTAACACTTCTTTGATTTAATAAGAAAAAAAGACGGACGTATACCTGATCTCTAACCCTTGAACCTTACCCTGTATTTTTTCATGAGAAGATCAGGCAGGTAGCTCCGTTTTGACTGGCGCAGGCTTTCCTTGCCCATATCCTGCTCAAAGTTGATGTATTTATATTTTTCGGGGAGATGCTTGGCGAACTCATTGAATATAAACTGATAAACACCCTTGAAGCCCACAAGCCCCTTGGCGAAGTGCATCACATAAGTCTCCGAGTTCAGCTCCTCACCCAGAATAAACCCGCAGGGCTTGCCGTTTGCGTAATATATCTCACCGCAGAGCACAAGCTCATCGCAGTGTGTCAGCGCTTCCAGACAGGCTCTGTAGTCGGTTTCCTCTTTGGGCAGATCCGCCTGATCCTGCCATTTCTCAAGGATATACAGTGCATCCTCTTTCACCTCGCCGCATATTGGGCGGCTCGTGCCTTCATACTCCTCATGAAACTGCTTCATCAGGTTGCGCTTTTTGTGCAGCTTGCGTCCGGCGTAGGTTGCCATTTTTTCTCTGGTGTATATGTAGTCCGAGTCGGCTTCGTCACTGGTGTATTCTATTGTCGCAGGATCAAGCAGCGCCAGACACTCTTCCGACACGGGGAAGAAGAACTCCGCATCCTTCTGGAGTTCAAGGAGCTTTTCCTTTGAATAAGCCTGAAGATTGTTAACCGGCTGGATATATTTTTTCCCGTCATAGGTTTTACCCCTGATAACAGGCTCGCCGTTGCGCCCTATTTCATACTCGTGGGTTCTTCTGAAAAGAAAAATGTTCGCGAAGGTGTATTCGGAAAGGGGCTCCGATATATTGCGGAACCTCTCGTACAGCAGTTCTTTATGATGTAAGTCTATATTTTCCCAAGTCATAGCAGATGAAAATACTACAAGGCATGTCCTCTTTCAATGGGAAATAATATTTACATCATTTACGGCAGCAAAAATAGCGGATCAGGCAATGCTTACACCGTTCTGAACCTAAATAAAACGTAGCTGTCAAAATAAAAGCTTACGTGAGCGGGAAAATTTTATATAATAATATTCGGGCTTCACAAAACAGGATAATTTTTGTAACTTACGAATCATTGGCGGAGTAGGAGAAAAAATGCACTTTGATTTTGCTCTGGGCGCGGCTATCCTCGCTTTTATACATATCACGCTTTATCTTTTTCTGGGGAACAGGTATCTCCAGCACCTCACAAATCTCTTTGCGGTGCTCTCATTCCTGCTTTTCGCGGGGAGCATAGCTACCCACTGGAAACACTTCGGGCACTTCCCGTCGTATTCCCTCGGCGATCTTTTCGCCATGGTCTCACTGGCTCTGACCTTTATATACCTTATACTTTTCATGAAATACAGGCGCCCGCTGCTGGGGCTTTTCATATTCCCCATAGTAATCATCCTGAGCATACTTGTGCTTGTGCTCCCCTCCGCCGCCCCGAAAGACGCAGTGGAAATGAGCGGCATATGGCTTTTTATCCACCTGCCTTTCACTGTCATCGGCACAGCGTTCTTCATGTTCGCAACCGTGGCGAGCATAATGTACTTCATTCAGGAAAGAGAGCTTAAAAAGAAAAACTTCGGGATAATCTTCAAGCGCTTTCCGCCCCTCAATCAGATAGACCGCCTCACCACGGTAAACCTGCTCCTCGGGTTTTACTTTTTCAGCGTCGGGCTTATATCCGGCTTCGTGTGGATAGTTTACGAGCCCGAGCGGTTCGGGTTCATCCTTCCGAAAATGATCTTCGCCGTTATCACATGGGTGATATTCGGCTTGATAACATATTTAAAAAAATACAGAGGCATGACGCCGAGAAGCACCGCCTACTCCACTCTGGCGGGATTTATTTCCGTAGTGGTAACGTACGCCGGTGTCGCGTTTTTTCTCATGGGCTGAATATAGATGCAGTTGGCAGTTGTAGGACTTAACCATAATACCGCCCCTGTAGAGGTGCGGGAAACTTTGGCCGTTGCCGAAGCGGTGCTGGAGGAGCTTTATTCAAACATCCTCCTGAATGACAGAATATATGAGGCTATGGTGATCTCCACCTGCAACAGGGTGGAGTACTACATAGTCACCGATGACTTCCTCTGTAACGTGGACAGTGTGCTTAATATCATAGCCGAGCAGTGCAAAATCGACCGCAGCATTCTCCGTAAGTACACTTATATTTACTGCGGTGAGGAATCTGTACGCCATATATTCCGTGTGGCGGGCGGGCTGGACTCTCTCGTGATGGGCGAGCCGCAGATATTCGGTCAGGTGAAGGATGCCTTTGAAAACTCCCGCAAGTTTGGAGCGGCGAAAACATTCGTCCGCAAGCTGGAAGAATTCGTAATCAAAACCACTAAAAAGGTAAGAACCAACACAGGCATAGGCGATAACCCCGTCTCCGTCAGTTCCGCAGCCGTGGAGCTGGCCTCAAAAATTTTCGGAAGCCTTGAGGACAAACACGCCCTCGTTGTCGGAGCGGGCGAAATGTGCGAGATAGCCTGTAAACACCTCCGCAGCGCAAGCATCGGAGGCATCACGGTTACAAACAGAACATTTGAAAAGGCGGAAAAGCTCGCCGCTGAGGTTGGAGGAAATGCCGTACCTCTGGATAAATTCCGTGAGGAGCTCAGCCATGCGGACATTGTTCTCTCCTCCACCGGAGCCAGCGGCTACATGATCGAAGCGCCGGACATCAAGCCGGTTATGATCAGGCGCAAGCACAAACCGATGTTCTTCATAGACATAGCAGTGCCGAGAGACATAGACCCCGCAGTGGCGGATATTGAAAACGCCTACGTTTACGACATAGACGACCTGAAAGCCGTGGTGGAGTCAAATAAAAAGCTCCGACAGAAAGAGGCTGTTAAGGCTATGGAATATATTGAAAACGGAGTTACAGACTTTTACCGCTGGGTGGAATCGATGAAGATTGTTCCGGTGATAAAAGCGCTTCGTGAAAGCTTTGATGAAAAAAGGATGCTTGAGCTCGACCGCTTCTGTGACAAGTTCAAGGTCACGGACGCAAATGAGCGCAGGAAGCTGGAATATCTGCTCAGCGCGTTCATGAACAAGGTTCTGCACACGCCGCTGAACAACCTTAAAGACCTCGCGCCGGGCAAAGAGAACTACAGCCTTGACGAAGCGGTGAAAATTATTTTCGACTTAAAAGAATAAATCAGGGGACAGATAATGAAAAAAGTAAGAATCGCAACAAGGGGAAGCATGCTCGCTCTGTGGCAGGCTAATCACATCAAGGCACTGCTTGAGAAGGAGCACAAGGTCGAATGCGAACTCCTCGTCATAAAAACTCAAGGAGATAAAATACTCGATGTGCCTCTGGCTAAAATAGGCGGCAAGGGGCTTTTCGTGAAGGAAATAGAAACGGCGCTGCTTGAAAACGAAGCTGATATAGCCGTACACAGCATGAAGGATGTTCCCATGCTCCTTCCCGAAGGTCTGGAGCTTTACGCCAGCCCCGAAGGGGAAACGCCGGAGGACGCTTTCGTATCCGTAAAATATAAAACAATCGCAGATCTTCCTCAGAACGCAGTAGTCGGCACAAGCAGCCTCCGCAGGAAGGTTCAGCTTGCCCGTCTCCGCCCCGATCTTGAGATAAAGGATCTCAGAGGCAATGTGAACACCCGCCTGAGAAAGCTTGATGACGGTGAATACGATGCCATAATCCTTGCCCGCGCGGGGCTTGTGCGCCTTGAATACCACGACAGGGTTACGGATGTAATATCAGCCGAAGACATGCTCCCCGCCGTTTGTCAGGGGATTCTTGGAATCGAAGTCCGCAGTGACGACAAGGAGAGCAAACAGCTTCTCGACTTCCTCCGCCACGAACCCACAGAAACAAGGGTAAGATGTGAAAGAACCTTCCTCAGAAGGCTTGAGGGAGGATGTCAGGCTCCCATAGCCGGACATTCCGTCATTGAAGGCGACCGCATAATCATGAAGGGGCTTGTTTCCGACCTTATAGGCGAAACATACATCGAAGCAGAAAACAAGGGCAGTGTTCAGGACGCCGCGGAAATAGGCTATGAACTCGCAGAATCCATACTCGCCGCAGGCGGAAAAGAAATACTGGACGAAATATACTCAAAATGAGACAGGTTCTTGTAACCAGACAGAAAAGCCAGTCGGCGGAACTTGTGAAACTCCTTGAGAATGAAGGTTTTCAGGTGTTCGCTCTGCCGCTCATAGAGACTGTTCCCACGGGTGAACCCATCCCTGAAAAGGATTACGATGTAGCCGTTTTCACCAGCCCTGTCGCTGTGTCTACTTTCGCTCAGCATTTCGGCAGGGTGAAGTTCCGCTACACTGTCGCAGTAGGAGCAAAAACCGCAAAAAAACTTCAGGAATACGGCATCACGCCGGACGGTGTGCCGGACGAATTTTCAGCGGAAGGACTGATACGCATGTTCTCGGAAATTGACGTGAAGGGGCTGAAAGTCCTCTCCCCCGGTGCAGAAAAGCGTGCGGGAGACCTCTGCGGCTATCTCGCCGAGCGCGGAGCAGAAGTGGACAGGATAAGCACCTACAAAACCTCGCCTGTGATATATGAAAAAGGCTACACTGACAAGTATATAAAAGAAAACGGCATAGATATTATAACTCTCACCGCCCCAAGTGCGGCGGAAAGCCTGCTTGCGCAGACCGAGAACTTAAGCGAAGTCACCCTTGTCAGCATAGGTAAAACCACATGGCAGTATCTTAAGGACAGGGGACACGAATCCGTCTATCCGCAGGTGCAGACCATAGAAGGCATGACGGAGCTGATAGCTAATCTTTACAAAGGAGTTTGAAATGGCATTTCCCATAGACAGAGGCAGAAGGCTCAGAAGCAACCCCGCGATCAGAAGAATGGTAAGAGAGAATCAGGTATCTGTTGATGATCTTATCTATCCGCTTTTCGTTGCAGAAGGCGAAGGGATAAAAAAAGAGATTTCCTCCATGCCCGGCATTTACCAGATGAGCATAGAGCATATAGTCACTGAATGCGAAAAGCTCAAGGCGCTGGGCGTTCCCTCTGTAATCCTCTTCGGAATCCCCGAGCATAAGGACGCCATGGGCTCACAGGCATACGACAAGCACGGCGTTATCCAGAACACCATAAGAGCCATAAAGCACGAAGTGCCTGAAATGTACGTAATAACCGATGTCTGCATGTGCGAATATACAGACCACGGTCACTGCGGAATCATTAAGAACAATGATGTGGATAATGACGAAACCCTGAAATATCTCGCCCTTGAAGCCCTCAGCCACGTTGAGGCGGGTGCGGACATGGTTGCCCCCAGTGACATGATGGACGGACGCATAATCACCATCAGAGACATTCTGGACGGCAACGGCTACCACAACATCCCCATAATGAGCTACGCCGTCAAATACAGCTCGGCGTTTTACGGTCCCTTCCGTGAAGCGGCGGAAAGCACTCCCGCCTTCGGCGACCGCAAAACCTACCAGATGGATCCCGCCAACAGGCGTGAGGCCCTGCGGGAGGCGATGACGGATGTTGAGGAGGGAGCGGATATACTCATGGTTAAGCCCGGTCTGCCTTATCTGGACATTATCCGTGAGCTTGCCGACAACTTTGACAAACCCATAGCCGCATACAACGTAAGCGGTGAATACGCCATGGTGCACGCCGCCGCACAGAGAGGCTGGCTGGACTATGAGAAGGTGATGTTTGAATCCCTTCTCTCCATGAAAAGAGCAGGCGCCAAACTCATTCTCACATACTTTGCCAAAGACGCGGCAAGGCTCCTTTGATGAGCGGAGTACGTGCGTTCAGATGGCGGAACGGCGCTCTCGATTCCATAGAGGATATGGATTCGGTTCACCGCACAGACCTTGTGGGTCTTGAAAACCAGATAGAGGCAGCGGAAAAGAATATACGCTCCTTCGTTTCAGGAGGAGCTCACCTTGATATGCTCCTCTGGGGGGAAAGAGGGGCGGGTAAATCATCCATAATAAAAATGCTCCTCACCGAGTACCACGAAGCAGGGCTGCGGGCTGTGGAATTCCGTCAGGAAGACATAGATGAGCTTCACGCTCTCAACTCCACCATCCGCAGGGATTCAAAGCATTATTATATAATTTATTTTGATGATATATCGTTCGACAGGAACGATGTTCTTTTCAGAAGGTTCAAATCAGTCCTTGAAGGCGGGCTGGAGAAGCGTCCGGCAAACTGCATGATAGTAGCGACATCAAACATGCGCCACATGGTTCCGGACAAAGCCGCAGACACCAACGATATATACGACCGTGACGAGGAGAACGAAAAAATTTCCCTCAAATCACGCTTCGCCATAAACATCGGCTTCTATCCCATGCGCAGGGAGCCTTATCTCAGCATAGCAGAGCATTATCTTAAGAAATTCGGACTTAACATTGACGACTGGCAGAGGCTGGCTGAAAACTATGCCATGGACAGGGGCGGAAGAAGCGGAAGAATAGCAAAACAATTCGCCGTGCAGATGCTTCTGGACAGGTCTTAGGCTCTGCTGAGCATTATGGCTCGCACCGGCTCCACAAAGTGGACATCCGCCGGAGCGAGGCTGTAAGACGCAAGCTCGTCAGCGCCTACCCACGCAGTGTCATCGTGAACTCTGGGTACGAGACGTCCGGAAATCCAGTCACACTCATAGACAATAAGCCTGATAGACCATGTATCATAATGGTGTACGCACTGACCGATGAGTCCGCCCACCTGAACATTTATCCCGAGTTCTTCTTTGATCTCACGGATTATAGCCTCCGCGCCGGATTCTCCCTGCTCAATCTTTCCGCCGGGAAACTCCCAGAAGCCGCCGAGCCTCTGAGCGGCTCCTCTTCTGGCGAGGAATACTTTATTGTCTTTGAAAATCACTGCTGCCGCAACATCTGTCATTTTTTTCTCCGAGGTCTTGTAATTTTATAACAAATTCATGTAGAATTGTATAAATATTTAAAGGTTCAGACACAATGCTTGATAAAATTAAGGGATTAATCGGCAAAGGGGAACGTAAGAGGAACTTCAGGCGCGCGTCCGGTGATTTCAGACTATGCGTAACAGTGCTGAAAACGGATAAGAAAACAGGACTGAAGGAGACCTCCACATGCTTTATCGCCCGAGTGCATGACTACAGCGCGGGGGGACTGTGCATTTTCCACAACAACAACCTTCTCCAAGGTGAAGAGGTGGAAATCGGCAACAAACATTCCATGAAGAAAATCGCCTGCATCAAATGTCCTAATATGCCGCTGACTGTAGATCTGTTCGCCAGCGATATAATAAGAGGACGTGTCGCATGGCGCACACACAAGCTCTGCGGAATCCAGTTCACCGCAATCAAAAAAGGCGACGAAAAGAAAATCAACAATATGGCTCTGGATAAGGTCAGTGGCGGAAAATAAACACTCCCACGGAAGGGAGTGCGCCGCGCGAAGCGAAGCCTTGCCCCGCAAGGCGCGAGCGTGTGAAGAAACGGACAGGACGTACCGTTTCTGAACTATTATAAATTAAGATAAGGTCAGCGGCGGAAAATAAACACTCCCACGGAAGGGAGTGCGCCGTGCGAAGCGAAGCCTTGCACTGCAAGGCGCGAGCGTGTGAAGAAACGGACAGGACGTGCCGTTTCTGAACTATTATAAAAGTAATTGGAGAAACTTTTTGAAAAAAGCTTCCCCAAAACCCCTTAAAAGACTTGGACCCGCTTCGCAAATGAAGTGGAAACTTTATTTTTTTTATCCTAAAATTTCTATTCCGGGCAGCCTGCCGAACTCTATGTATTCCAGAGAGGCGCCGCCGCCGGTGGAGATGTGCGCCAGTTTCTCGGAGACACCTGCCTGACAAGCCGCGGAAACGGAGTCACCGCCGCCTACGACCACCACAGCGTCGCTGTCGCCCAGAGCCCTTGCCAGCGAGAATGTGCCCTTGGAGAACTGCTCCTTCTCAAATACGCCCATAGGACCGTTCCAGAGGACGGTTTTGCACTCTTCAAGAGCTTTAATGTACATCTGAGTGGTTTTGGGTCCTATATCAAGCCCCATCATACCATCGGGAATATCCGCCCCGTCAGTGATTGAGCCTGTGGCTGAGCTGAACTCAGGCGCAACAACATGATCAACGGGAAGATAGATCTGCACACCTTTTTCAGCCGCTTTTCTGAGGATTTTATCCACTGTCTCATCCTGATCGGTCTCAACAAGAGAGATGCCTGTTTTTACGCCCTTAAACTTAAGGAAGGTGTAAGCCATTGCGCCGCCGATGAAGATTCTGTCGGTGAGTGATATGAGCGATTCGATTACGCCTATTTTATCCGAGACTTTTGCCCCGCCAAGGATAGCGGCGAAGGGTCTGTCCGCGTTTTTCAAGAGCTTTTCAAAATATTTTATCTCCCTCTCAACGAGAAAACCCGCGGCCTTGTCCTGAATGATTTCGGGAAGCCCGTAAACGGAAGCGTGTTTTCTGTGGCATGTGCCGAAGGCATCGTTCACATAAGCGTCCGCGAGCTTCGCCAGCTCCGCGGTGAACTCGGGAAGGTTTTTCTCCTCACCCTTGTAGAAGCGGAGGTTCTCAAGGAGCAGCACTTCACCGTCACGCATTCTGCTGACAGTCTGCTGCACATTTTCACCGACGCAGTCGTCTATGAAGTCAACGTGGAAGTAATTTCTGCTTATATATTCCGCAACGGGCTCAAGGGAATACGCCGGATTTTTCTCACCCTTCGGTCTGCCCAGATGAGAGGCGAGAACAACTCTCGCCCCTGCGTCCTTGGCATATCTTATTGACTCAAGTGCCTCACGGATGCGGGTATCGTCCTGAACCACGCCGTCTTTGAGGGGGATGTTGAAATCCACCCTCATGAACAGTCTTCTTCCTTTTAACTCAAGATCCTTTATGCTCTTAGCCATCTCGTTCTGCCCGCAGCCGGATTAAAGAACTTTGGTAACGAGTTCGGCAACCCTGTTGGAGTAGCCCCATTCGTTGTCGTACCAGCTGAACACCTTGAGCAGCTTGCCGTCTATGAGCGTTGTAAGCTCGGCATCAAAGATAGATGAGTGGGGGTTACCGTTAAAGTCGATGGAGACAAGGGGTTCTTCGCTGTAGAAGAGAATGCCCTTGAGCTCGTCTGCCGCTTTTTTCATCGCAGCGTTGACTTCCTCAACAGTGACAGATTTTTTCAGGCTTACGGTAAGGTCGACTATGGATACGTTGGGCGTGGGAACACGCACAGAAGTACCTGTCAGCCTGCCTTTAAGCTCGGGAAGAACCAGCCCCACAGCCTTTGCCGCACCTGTGGAGGTGGGGATCATACTGAGAGAAGCTGCTCTTGCTCTTCTGAGATCTTTGTGGGGAAGGTCAAGTATCTGCTGATCATTGGTGTATGAGTGAATAGTGGTCATAATGCCTGATTCTATGCCGAAGTTATCATTAAGCACCTTCGCGACGGGCGCAAGGCAGTTGGTTGTGCATGATGCGTTGGAGATGATGTTGTGCTTGGTTTTGTCGTATTTGTCATCGTTGACGCCGATAACAAGAGTTATATCGGGGTCTGTCGCGGGAGCGGAGATTACAACTTTCTTCGCGCCGGCTTTAAGGTGAAGCTCTGCTTTCTCTCTGCTTGTGAAAATGCCTGTGGATTCGATAACCACCTCAACACCGAGCTTGCCCCAAGGAAGGTTTGCGGGGTCTCTCTCCGCGCTGATCGCAATTCTTTTGCCGTTTACGATGATGGCGTCCGCCTCCGCCTTCACGTCAAAACCGAAAATTCCGTGAACTGAGTCGTATTTGAGAAGGTGCGCAAGAGTCGCGGGGCTCGTAAGGTCGTTGATGGCGACCACGTCCACGTCGAGTCCTCTCTCAAATATCGCTCTGAAAGCGCAGCGTCCGATTCTTCCGAATCCGTTGATACCGATTTTAACACCCATCATGTGCCTCCTGAATATATTTTAAATTTTCACATTAAACTGAAAAACTCCGCTTAAACGGAGTCAGCATACCGTCCTGATTACGCAGACAGAGTCAAAAGGCACTAAGCCGGAAAAGTGAGACGGCGTTCTGTTGAAAACCCTCTCAATCCGCTTCCTGCGCCCTTTCTCCGGCGTCACTAACATTTACACTTGTTTTGGCTGTTTTTCCACCACAAAGTTTATCATAATCACGTTTAAGGCGGGCAATTTCGCTGTTTATGAAAGCGAAACTCTGTTCCATATCAGGCTGCTTGAGGGTTGCCTTGTTATTGAGCACGTTTATCAGCCTCTCAAGCTGGTAAACCGTCTTTTTATTCAGCTCGGTATATCTGGTCTTGCTTTCGTCCAGATTAACCTGATAATTCCGGAGGGCGCTTGCCGCACGGGTGAGCTTGTTGCGGAGCTCGGCGTTTTCGTTTCTGGTGCGCAGCAGTTCGTTCATCTTGTCTTCGGAGAGAAGCCTTTCCAGTGTCACACGAATTTTCTGGAACTTAACCTGAAGATCCTCATAGCTTTCATTCAGAGTGGTATATTCCTTTTTGAGCTCTTCTATTTCGTTAATGTCATTCAGCTTAGACATTTTATATTTTTTGATCTGTCCCTTGTAAGTCTCAAGGGAGTTTATCAGCTCATACTGCTCTGTCATGTCAAAGAGGTGCTCGCCCGCTTCGTCCACTTCGCCTTCATTATTCGGCACGGGATACATCTGCTGCTCTATTTTAAGCAGTTTATCGCCCTTATAGACATCTATATGCTCCGTGGTCTCCTTTCCTTCCAGAGCGTCCGGCAGGTGGCACCATGAGCAGGGTTTGTCAAATCCGTAAAACACCTTATAGCATTCCTGACCGACTATCTCGTTCAGGGGACCGTTTCCCGCGAATGCTCCCGCCGCACGGTTGACGTTTTTGACAATGTAGTGCTTATCCACAGAGAAAAGCGGCATGGGCAGACCGTCCATGAGCTTTCTGATCTTGTTGCGGCTGGTCTTGAGAACACCGATCAGGTCTTCCGCCTGCACCAGTTCTTCACTCTGGTTCTCCAGCTCGGTTTCGAGCTCGTGTATCTTTACATCATTATCCGAAAGAACATCATCATAGCTGCCCAGCTTGCCGCTGAGTGATTCCGCCTCAATCTGAAGCGACTGTATTTCGGTCTCAAGGCTTGAGATCTCCTCGTTCTTGGCGACTATCTGCTCTTTGAGCTCCATGATCTCTTCAAGCCGCCCCTCATCCTTGCTTTCAGCGCTTTCCATCCTGTCCAGAAGCTCATTCTGGACAAACAGCCTGCGCTGAAGCTCAAGAAGCTTTGCGTCCTTTTCGCTGATGCCTATCTCAAGCTCGGTCACCCGCCCTATCATTTTCTCCAGTTCACGGCGCAGTGATTCATCGGCTGAGTAGTTTCTGAAAACAGGCTCAGGCGTCGGGGCGGGCTTTTCGGTGAGGGCTTTGGAAGCAAAAAGAGAAAGCACTCTGGCAGGGCGCTGACCGCCCTTGGTGTCCTGAATGACAAGAATAATCTCACTCCCTTCCGCGATGATGCGGAAGAAGAAAAATACGATTATTTCATCCCCTTTCCTGAAATATATCACAGACTTGGACTCGTCCTCAAGTCCCGGTCTGATAGTTTCGGGAACGGGCATAGGTGACGTCTTCCCCCCGTCTATACGGTACATTTTCCCCGTACGGGGCAGATACGCAAACATGGGGAAATCCAGCCCTGCAAGGTTGGATGCGAGCATGTCCAGCATCTTCATCTAAAAAACTCCATCAATAATACCCTGAGCAGCTTAGGGCGTACACGTCCACAAGCTCCGCTCCGTTTATTTTGAGAACCTTGGCGCATTCGTTGACAGTGGATCCTGTTGTGTAAATGTCGTCAACTATGAGGACTTTCTTTCCCGAGCATTCACCGCTGAGGGTGAAGGCTCCGCTTACGTTCCTTATTCTCTGCTTTTTCTTCAGCTTCCACTGGTAGCCGGTCTTCTTCCTGCGGATAATGAGCCTTTCAGACTGCTTTCCGCTCAGACCCGCTATGTGCCGTGCCAGAACATCCGCCGGATGGATTATTCTCCGGAGCTTCCGTGTGTAGTGAGAGGGCACGGGTGTAACTATATCATACCCCGAAAAAACACTTTCCGGCTGCTTAATCAGTTCACCAAGATGAAAAATACCTCTCACTCCGTAAGCAAACTTGATCTTCTTGAGCAGTTCCTTAAGAGGCGGAGCGTACAGATAGTCGGTAAACAGCCTGTCATACCGCCTCGAAGGGCAGAAGCCGCACGTGAGAGCGTCCACATTGAGCGGGTGTCCGCAGGTTCGGCAGAACATTTTCAGGCTGCGCAGACTGTCTGCGCACTCAGCACAGAAGATACCCTCAGGCGAATCCTCGCCGCAGCCTGCGCATACAGGGCGGAAAATCTCAGAAAACATTTCCTCTCCCGCCCCCTTTTTAATTTTATTTAACCAGAAGCGACTCTCCGGTCATTGCTTCAGGCTTTTCTATCCCCATTATATCAAGGAGTGTAGGCGCTATATCCGCCAGCTTGCCCTTTTCGCTTTTAAGTACGCATTTATAATTATAAACTATAAAGGGCACAGGATTCAAGGTATGTGCGGTGTGGGGCTGATCATTTTCATAATCCCACATCTGCTCGCAGTTGCCGTGATCCGCAGTCACAGCGAGCACAGCGCCGGTTTCATCTGCGATGCGGATTATCCCGCCGAGGCATTCGTCCACGGCGCGGCATGCCTTCACTGCCGCTTCCTCAACCCCTGTGTGACCGACCATGTCCGGATTGGCGAAGTTCATCACAGCCACATCTATGTCACCCTTCAGGAAAACCTCTCTGAATTTTTCGGCGACCTTATAAACACTCATTTCAGGCTTTTTATCATAAGTCGGTACGTCCTTCGGCGATTCGATAAGCTCCCGCTCCTCACCCTCAAAGACAGTTTCACGCCCGCCGTTGAAAAAGTAAGTCACGTGAGCGTATTTCTCGGTCTCGGCTATTCTGAGCTGCTTCAAGCCTTCTCTGCTGATGACTTCGCCGAATATATCGTTAAGTTCCTCGGGCGGATAAGCCACGGGGAAGGTGTAATTTTTCTCGTATCTCGTCAGTGTCATGAAATTAACCTGAGGATGATCCTTTCTGGCAAACCCGCCGAAGCTGCGGTCATTGAACGCAAGGCAGAGCTCTCTGGCTCTGTCCGCGCGGAAGTTATAGAAGAAGACAAAATCTCCGTCCTTCACCTTTCCGTCGACGCCTTCGATAACCGCAGGCTGTATGAACTCATCGGTTTCACCCTTGGCGTAGGCGTCAAGGACTGCCTGCACAGCAGACGGAGCCGTGACTCCCGAACCGAGACGGAGCATATTGTAAGCCTTCTCGACCCTGTCCCATCTCTTGTCCCTGTCCATGGCGAAGTATCTTCCGCAGACGGTGGCAATATGCCCCGCCTTTGTTTCATCAAGGAACGCCTCAAGCTGCCTCATGTATTCAATGCCGCTTTTGGGAGGAGTATCCCTGCCGTCTGTGAACGCATGGATAAATATCTGTCTGATGCCTTTGCTCTGCGCCATCGTCACCAGACCTTTCAGATGGTCAATGTGGCTGTGGACACCGCCGTCAGAGAGAAGACCGAAGAAGTGCAGCCTGCCGGAGCCCTTGAGGGTGTCATCAAAAAATGTGCTGATGTTGGAGTTCTGCCCGATAACACCGGAGCGTACATCCATGCTTATTTTGAGAAAATCCTGATATACGATGCGCCCTGCGCCTATGTTGGTGTGCCCCACCTCGGAATTGCCCATCTGTCCGGCGGGCAGTCCGACCTGCTCCTCGCTGGCGTCAAGCAATGTATGGGGGCATGTGTCGATCAGTTTGAGAAAATTGGCGGGGCGGGACTCGAAAACGGCGTTGTTTCTTTTATCCTCACGGCAGCCCCAGCCGTCAAGTATCAGTAATATGAGTTTTGCAGCCATTTCACACCTTTATTAACAATAAAAAATTCTTCATCCATAAGAATTTTTTATACACGCTCGCAGTTTGCAAAGCAAACCTTCGCTGAGTGCAGGAAGCACACAGAGGAATGGTTTTTAACAGTACCATATTCTCACGGCATATGCGCGCAAGCGTTAAGATAATAGAGGCGGGGAAAAACGGCAACAGAAAAAGACTTTTCAGTAAGTCAAAATAAAACAAAACACCGGCGGAAGCGAAAAAACGCCTCCGCCGGATTTATGCTACATTTTTATGAGACCTTTTTTTTCCAGTTCGGATTTGCAGTCGGTGCAGTATCTGGCGAAGGGAACATATTCGAGCCTTCTCTGCTCTATTTCCTCCTCGCATTCGATGCACACTCCGTAGGTTCCGTTCGCGATACGCTGGAGAGCCTGCTCAACAAGCCTGAGCTTAAGCGCGTCGGTTTCAACCTTACCGAGCATGAGGTTTTTGTTGTAGATGTTGTAAGCCTCGTCAGCGGAATCCTGAACCCCTTCAGTACCGAGCTTGATCGCTTCGTTATACTTCTCGTTCAGCTTCTCGATAAGCTCTTTCTTCATATCGAGAAGTTTCTGTCTATGGTAGCTCAACCTTTCAGCATCCATCATACATTACCCTCCTATTTATGGTAGGGATGACCCTTAATTATTGTTAATGCCCTGTAAAGCTGCTCTGCGAGAACAACAAGGCTTATTCTGTGCGCCATTGTCATATCCGAGAGAGAGACTGTATCGTCTAAACGGGCCTTAAGCTCTTCGTGCAGTCCGTCTGCCTCGCCGATAAAAAAAGTAACTCCGCCGTATTCTTCAAGCTTTTTTTCCAGCCAAGCCGCAAATTTTTCGCTGGTGAATCTTTTGCCCTTAGGGTCCATGCCCACCAGCATACCCTCGCCCGCCTTCAGAAGCAGGGGGAGCTGTTTTGCCTTGTTCGGAGAAAAAGCCTCAACCACGGAGCACTCGGCGTAGGCGCCCATCCTTTTCACATATTCCGCTGTGAGTTCGTCCACAGCTTTGTCACGTATCCGTGAGGACATCACGATCTTCAGTTTCATAAATTAAACGGAAATATCAGAGGGATTTCTGTTTGTCAACCAAGAACGGCACATTTCAGGAACTTTTAACATCTAAATAATCTTAAAAACTCCATAAACAGCCTTTTATGCCCATTTAAGATGATTTATTCTTAGATATATTTATATTTCATGTTGAAAATATATCTACATAAGGTATAATTAATCAAAACCAAGGAGGAAACAGTGAGTATATACACACCTAACCAAAAGTCCATCGCCGAATCCATCCAGCCCGATTCCGGCATGCAGGACTGGAAAAACTGGCACTGGCAGCTCCGAAGAACGATTAAGGACATTAAAACCTTTGAGGAGGTGCTGGGAATAAGCTTCACACCGGAGGAGCGCAGGCAGCTTGAGATGACGGCGGAGAAATTTCCCATCGCCATCACCCCTTACTACGCCTCGCTTATAGACCGTGAAAACTGGCGGGATGATCCCGTGTTCAGGCAGGCGTTCCCCTCTGTTAACGAGCTTATAACCGAAAACTGGGAGATGAGCGACCCGCTGTCAGAGGATATTGACAGCCCGGCGGAGTGCATAACCCACCGCTACCCCGACAGGGTTCTTTTTCATGTAAGCAATATGTGCGCTATGTACTGCCGTCACTGTACCAGAAAGCGTAAAGTCGGAGACAGGGACTTCATCCCCGACAGAGATACCCTTGAGAAAGGGCTTGCCTACATCAGAAAGACCCCCGAAGTGAGAGACGTGCTCATATCCGGCGGTGATCCGCTGATGCTTACTGATTCCGCAATAGAGTGGATTCTGGACGAACTCAGCGCCATAGAGCATGTGGAGGTAATCCGAATCGGAACACGTATGCCCGTAGTCCTGCCCTATCGTGTAACGGAAGAACTGGCGGAGCTTCTCGGCAGTTACCCGAATCTCTGGCTGAACACGCATTTCAACCATCCCAGAGAGATAACGGATTCATCAGCCGCAGCCCTGCGCAGGCTCACCTCAGCCGGTGTGCCTCTGGGCAATCAGTCTGTGCTTCTTGCCGGAGTAAACGATTGCCCTTACATAATGAAAAAGCTGGTTCAGAAACTGGTCAGCAACCGTGTCCGCCCTTATTACCTTTATCAGTGCGACCTCTCCGAAGGGCTGTCCCACTTCCGTACTCCCGTGGGGAAAGGGATTGAGATTATCGAAGCGCTCAGAGGGCACACGAGCGGATTCGCCGTGCCTGTATATGTGATCGACGCACCCGGCGGAGGGGGCAAGATCCCCGTGAGTCCGAACTATGTGGTATCATGGTCAACCAACAAGGTTATACTCCGCAACTACGAAGGGGTAATATGCTCATACAAGGAGCCTGATTCATACGAACCTGTCTTCTGCGACAGGAACTGCGAGACATGCAGCCTCGTCCTTAACGTGACGGGAGAGGAAAACCCCGCCGCCATAGGTATAGAGAGACTTATGGCTGACTATGACGACAAGATAACCCTCGTTCCGGAGGACACTGAAAGACTCAGGAGAAGAAACGATGACGGATAAAATCATAAATCTGGACGGAGCGGCTGTCCACCATGGAAAATTCAGCGACAGGCTTTACATACTCTCCTTTCCCGCTACCTGCGGAGAGGAGACTGCCGCAAAGGCGGAGGAGCTGGCGGAGAGAAACGGCTACTCCAAAATAATAGCAAAGGTTCCGGCTGAAAAGGCGGATATTTTCATACAGAGAGGCTACATCACCGAGGCGGAGCTTCCCCTCAGGAACGCTCCTTACGAAAAGGCGGTTTTCCTCTCCAAGTTCATTGATCCCGCGCGCAGAGAGGAGAGGGACAGAAAGCTTCAGTCTGAAATACTCCTCAAAGCCCTCAGCTACAAACCGGATGAGACCGAACCGCCAATGACGAACCTCTGCGAACGGATGGCGCCCGCCGATGCGGACGAAATGGCAGGTGTTTACAAACAGGTTTTTGAGTCTTACCCTTTTCCCATACACGACGCGGACTATATAAGACAGACGATGAAGGAATCCGCGGCATATTTCGGCATAAGGGAGGACTGCAGAATAACCGCTCTGGCAAGCGCGGAAATGAATCCGCACATCAATGCCGCGGAAATGACCGATTTCGCCACCCTGCCCGAAGCCAGAGGCAGAGGATACGCGAACGCTCTTCTGGCAAAAATGGAACAGGAAGTGCCCAAACTCGGCATAAGCACATTTTTTACAATCGCCCGCTCCCTCTCCTTCGGAATGAACATCACCTTCGCAAAACGGAACTACAGCTTCGGCGGCAGGCTTATCAACAACACAAACATCTGCGGCGGAACGGAAACTATGAACATCTGGCATAAATTCGCAGGGTGCTGAGCAAGCGGCATCTTTAATTTTATCCCATTTCAGTCCTGATTTTTATTGCATTTACCGACGCCGTATATATGATCTAACATATACACAATTCAAGGACTGAATAATGATATTGCTTAATTCCACAGAGAACGAACAGAGGAGCGGTGAATCCGCTCCGGATTACGCTCACATCTTCAGGCACGCCAACGCCTGCATGCTCACCTTTGAGCCGGAAACAACCAGAATAACCGATGCCAACGAAGCCGCGTGCAGGCTTTACGGATACAGCATTGAGGAGCTTACCTCCAAACGCATACTTGATCTGACCATCTCCAAGCCGGAGAAGACACTAGGGCTGATCGGACGTGTGCTGGAGAAAAGGATTGATACGGTGACAACCTGTCACAGAGACTCATCCGGCGGGCTGCACCATCTTGAGTTTCACTCCTCTGTATTCACTGCGGACGGCAGATCCTATGTTTTCAACATATTCCATGATATTACCGAGAAAACATTATCCGAAATTGACAACCGTCTCCACGCGGAGCTGATGAACTCATTCCTCATGAATGATGAAAGCGATATATTCCGCAGCATTCTGGGTGTTATCAGGAAAGAGATAAGCTCCCTTCACGGTTTTGCGGGATATATTGATATTGACGGCACACTGGTGTGCCCTTCGCTGGTTTTTCCAGAAAAAGGAAAAACTTCCGCCTCCTTTCCCAGAGAAAAATGGAGCGGCGCATGGGGTGAGGCGCTGAATAAGAGAAAAACCGTTGTCGAAAACGACTGCGTTAATATCCCCCAAGGGCACACTCCCTTCAACAACTGCATAGCAGTGCCCGTTGTTCACAAGAATCTGCTTCTCGGCGAAATTGTTCTGGCGGAAAAAGAGGGCGGATTCAACGAACTGGATGTCAAAATACTCAATAAAGCGGTCATGCTCCTTGCTCCCGCCCTTAAAGGCTGGCTGGACGCGAAATTTTTCCATAAGGAACTGATGGAGAGGCAGAGAGCGCTGGAATACAGCGAAAACAAATACCGCACCTATGTAAACAACGCTCCCATAAGCATATTCATATCCGACCACAATGGGCTCATAGTGGAAGTGAACAAAGAGGCATGCCGCATAACGGGCTACAGTGAAAAGGAGCTCCTTTCCATGATGGTTGTTGACCTCTGGCCGCCCGATTCCGTGGAAAACGCCCGTAAAGCGGAAGAGGTTCTTTTTGAGGAGGGAATTGTCTCCGAAACGCTGAAATTTATGCGGAAAAACAAGGAAACATTCTTCATGAGAATTTCCGTGGTTAAAATAGCCGAAAACAGATACATTGGTTTCTGTCAGGACGCCACATCAACTGTTACTCTTGAGAACGAGCTGAAAAAAATGAACGAGAGCCTCAAGGAGCAGGTCAAAACGGAAGTCGAGGCACGGCACAGGCAGGAACAGATAATACAGGAACAGAAAAAACTCGCCGACATGGGGCAGATGATAAATGCCATAGCCCACCAGTGGCGCCAGCCCATAAACGCTCTCGGGCTTTATGTGCAGGACGCTCACGAATGCTGGAAACGGGGACTCATTGACGGGGAGTATATGAATACCTTCTCCGACACAAGCATGGGGATAATCAGGCACATATCCTCCACCATAGATGACTTCAGGCTGTTTTTCGCTCCGGATAAGAAAAAGATCCATTACGATGCGGTAAAGGAAGTGACCGAGCTTGCGGGACTCATTGAAGTCCAGTTCGCCGCCAAACACATTGATATAAAAATCAACGGCGCCCTTCCGCAGAGCGGACACGGGACATCTGACGGCAAAGCGCTTGTATACGGCTACGCCGGCGAATTCAAGCAGGCGGTGATCAACATTATTTACAACGCCGCAGACGCAATAGAATCCGCTGCGCAGAATAATAAACGGAACATCCGCGGAGAAATAAACGTCGATATACGCAGCACAGAGAGATCCGTCACGGTTTCCGTCTCCGACAACGGCACAGGCATACCGGAGGAGTATCTCCTCAAAATATTCGAGCCTTACTTCACCACAAAGGAAGAGGGCAAGGGAACGGGCATAGGGCTTTATATGACGAAACTGCTGATAGAACAGCATATGGACGGCAGACTGACGGCTTCAAACACCGGAAACGGAGCCTGCTTTACCATAAACCTGCCCAGAGGGGGAGCCCTTGATGAAGAATAAAACAGTTCTTTACGCTGAAGATGACGCAATGGTCAGCAAAATTATGTCCATGATACTCGTGAGAGAGTTCAGAAAAGTTTACACTGTTAAGAACGGGCGGGAAGCTCTGGCTGTTTTTCGGGAGCATAAGCCCGATATAGTCATAACCGATCTCGCCATGCCGGAGATGAGCGGATTCGAGCTGGTGGACAGGATAAAGGAGGAGAGACCGGAAACAAAAATAGTTGTGACGACCGCCTACAGAGAGGAAGCCGACAGGCTGGACGGGGTCATAAAGCTTTTCAAGCCCATTGACAGAGACGAGTTCTTCAAATGTCTCAGGGAGCTGGGCAATTAATATCTATCCGGATGATTTGGGAATGAGTATCTCAAAAAAAGCGCCTCCGTCAGCGTTGCCGGCGCTTATCCTGCCACCGTTGTGCTTCTCTATGACCATCTTAGCCATATAAAGCCCTATGCCCGTTCCCTTGCCCTCCTCCTTTGTGGTGTAGTAGGGGTCGAAAACCTTTGAAAGCTTCTCGGGGCTGATTCCCGTTCCGTTGTCTTTTATGCGCAGAACAACATGACCGGGCGTATTCTCAATTTCGATCCTGATGAATCCCTTCTGCACAATGCCCTTGGCGAAGTTCTCCTCTATGGCGTCCACTGCGTTGTAGACAATGTTCATCAGCGCCTGCTTGAACTCATCCAGATAACCGCAGACCAGCGCCCTTCCGCCCGGACAGTCATCCATCACAGCATCCTCCGTGCAGTCGTGCGTCTTGTCAGCGCATATGCAGTAAATGCGGTAGCTTATCTTCCTGTCATGGAGCTGAACACGGAGAAGCTTCATAAGCCTGACCATTTCCGCCGCCACGTCAAAACAGGTTCTGGTTTTGTCCGGAGCGAAAAATGTACGGAAATCATCAATTGTTTTGGACATGTGGATCACCAGATCCTTGCACACAGTTTCAAAGGTGTGTATATACTCCCCCGACAGCTCGCCGGATTCGTAGGTGTCCATAATATCCTGAATATAAAGTATCAGCGCGTTTATCGGCTGACGCCACTGGTGAGCTATGGCGTTTATGAGAAGCCCCATATCCTCAAGCTTCTTCTGCTCGAAAAGAAAGCCCTCCTGCTTCTGCCTGAGCGCCACTTCCTCACGCACACGCTCGGACAGCTCCTCGTTAAGCTTCTTGAGCGCCTCCTCAAGGAGAACACTGCGGGTGACATCCTTGCAGATGCCCATATAAACCCCGCCTTCCACTTCGGCAATATTCAGGTAGATGTAAAACTTCTCGCCGTTTTTCTTGGCAAGTTTGAGCGACACGGAAGCCTTGCCTGTTTTCCGCATCTCTTTGAACGCGCTTTCAGCGTCACGCAGACTGTCCTCAGCCACAAGCCCGAAGATCCCTGTGGAGAGCAGCTCCTCCCTTGTGTAGCCGGTGATAAGGCACAATGCCTCGTTAACGTCCTTGTGTCTCCCCTTTTCATCGGTAAAAAAAATCGGGTCGGGGGCGTTTTTGACATATGTCTCGTATTTTTCCTCGGTGAAGTGGAGCTCCATGGTTCTCTCCACGACTTCCGCGGTGAGCCTGTCATTAAGCTTTTCAAGTGTCGTGTTTTTTTCCTCCATCTCTTTGAAGAAGCGGAGCCTCTCACTTATATCCCTGACTACGGCTATATTATATTTCTCGTTATCGCGTATGAATGATTTAAGGCTTGTTTCCACAGGAAAAACCGAACCGTCCTTCCGTTTATGGGCACAGTAAAGCATGTTGCCGTTCGCTTCGGAAAGCCTGCTGAGATAAGGTGCGAACTCTCCCCAGTCCTTTGATGACATACGGAAATAGTCCAGAGGAATGCCTTTCAGCTCCTCCGGAGAATAACCAAGACTCACACACGCCTTCTCATTGGCGTACATAACCCTGCCGTCCGACGGTCTTATCACGAAGATCGCATCGTTTGACATGTCCATTATTTCGTAAAGGAACTGGATCTCATCGGTTTTCTGCTTAAGCGGGCTGACATTCTCCACTGTCACAAGGGAGATCTCACTGTTTCCAGCCGTCACAAGGGTTTTGACTATTTCAGCGTGTTTGATTTCCCCGCCTGCGCATATGTGACGTGCGCACAGGGAGATACTCCCGCTGCGGAGTATTTCGCTCCATTCCGTCCTCAGGGCATCAGCGTCCAGATCAGGACTCAGCCCGGCAGCGTTCATCCCGACCATCTCCTCCCTTGTGTAGCCGAAATAAGCGGCGGCGGCATCATTAACCCGCAGAATACCGCCGTCTTCAGACTGCCAGATAAGGGGCGCGGATGCTTTTTCAAAGGAATGGTCAAGCAGCTCAAAAAGAACATTTTCACTTAAAAACACATTATCAGATTCCAAGTTAATCCCTAGTACTTAATTATGATTCATATTATCACATTTCAGGAAAACATACATAGACATATGGCTTATTAATAAAAATAATTTCCTTGTTAATAATTAGTGAGATTCATATGGTTTTTAATGAAAAAAGACTGTCATACACGCAATTTGTCCCGACTCAGCTCTCTCTGTCCAGAAGCCTGTAGTGCAGCGCCTCAAGTACGTGTTTAGACTGAATATCAGAACTATTCTCCATATCGGCAAGCGTTCTGGCGACTTTGAGTATTTTGGAATATGCTCTGGCAGAATACCCGAACCTGTCGCAGGCATTTTCCAGAAGCTTCATGCTCCTGTCGTCCAGCTTGCAGTGTTTTTTAATCTGCTTCTCGCCCATCTGGGAGTTGAGCATTATCTTCTCATCCCTGAAGCGGGCTTTCTGCGCATTATGGGCATTAATCACCCTTTCCCTCATGCTTTCGGAGCTCTCTCCGTCGTCAAGCCCTGCCAGCTCTTTCAGGTCAACAGCCTTAACTTCCATGTGTATGTCTATCCTGTCCAGCAGGGGACCGGAGAGACGGGCACGGTATTTCTGCACCTGAGACGGGGCGCAGGAGCATTCTCGCTTGGAATCTCCGTAATATCCGCAGGGGCATGGATTGCAGGCGGCGACAAGCATGAAGGAGGCGGGATATTTCACAGTCCTGTCCGCTCTGGCGACAGTAACCTCCTTATCCTCCATCGGCTGGCGGAGGGTTTCAAGCACGCTGCGGTTAAACTCCAGAAACTCGTCCATAAACAGTATGCCGTTGTGGGCGATGCTCACCTGCCCGGGCTTGGCGCGGGAGGTTCCGCCCACTATGGAAACAGAACTGCTTGTATGATGGGGGGAGACAAACGGGCGCTCAAAGCTTATGTCGGAGACATTTTTGACCAGTCCCGCCACGGAGTGAATCTTAAGCGTCTCTATAGCCTCTTCCATATCAAGATGAGGCAGAATCCCCGGGAGTCTGCGGGCTATCATGGTCTTTCCGCTCCCCGGAGGTCCTATCATGAGAATATTGTGCATCCCCGCCGCCGCGACCTCCGCAGCCCGGCGGGCGGTAAACTGCCCCTTCACATCCCTGAAATCGTGCATCTGCTCGCTGAATTTGCGCTGTGCGGCTCCGGTATTTTCGGCGAAGCTCACCCCTCCGTTTCCTCCGAGCCACGCAAGCACCTCCGAAAGGCTCTCGGCGGCGCCTATCCTGATTCCGCTGACGAGGGAAGCCTCAGCGACATTCTCCTTCGGCAGGATTACGGTGTCGAAGCCTTTTTCACGGGCGGCGTAAGTTACTGACAAAACCCCGCTCACAGGGCGAAGCCTGCCGTCCAGCGAGAGCTCGCCTATGAAAAGAGTCTTATCCGTATCCGCCTCTATGTGTCCTGCGGATTTCAGAAGCCCCACTGCCACCGGAAGGTCAAACCCTGTGCCCTCCTTGCGGAAATCGGCGGGGGCGAAGTTGATCGTTATGGGCTTGTTGAATATGGAAAAACCCATGTTTTTGAGGGCAGAGCGCACCCTGTCACGGCTTTCACGGACGGACGCCTCAGCCAGCCCCACCATGCTGAAAGACGGCAGACCGACATTTGCCGTGTCCACCTCAACCTCGATGAGAACACCCTCAATCCCCGCCACATGGGCGGAAAAAATCCTGCAAAACATCATCCCTCCGTTCAGTGCACAATAGGCAAGTATATGTCAACATACGGGGTATATTCAACAGTAAAGACTCGTGAGCATAAACAGCCTCTCTATTAATTTTATTATTAGTTAAATGTAATTAATTTACAGCTTATGCAGCAGCAGTATTTTTTTAACTTTCCCCTGAAAACAGATTGACACGGAGGACGCAAACAGAGACAATTTCATTATAAGATATAGTTCATAAAACCGCATACGCTTACTGCATAAGGTTCACATACAGGCGGGCTTAACCGGATGAGGAAGAGAGACTATACAAAAAGACTGGCGGGGGATCTGTACGGAGGAATAACCGCAGGGGTTATAGCCCTCCCCCTTGCGCTGGCTTTCGGCGTGGCAAGCGGAGCAGGCGCGCAGGCGGGGCTTTACGGCGCTATAATTCTGGGGCTCACAGCGGCTCTCCTCGGCGGAACTCCCGTTCAGATCTCAGGTCCCACAGGACCCATGACAGTGGTCACCGCCTCCGCAGTCGCCCTCTATCACGGGGATATGACCTTTGTGGTCACCATCATATTCCTCGGCGGCGTTTTCCAGATGCTTCTCGGCTTCTGTCGTGTCGGAGGACTGATACGCTACATCCCCTATCCGGTGATCTCCGGTTTCATGACGGGAATAGGCATCATAATAATCCTTCTCCAGATCCATCCGCTCACAGGGGCGGAGAGTGTCCGTTCGCCGCTCATCGCCGTAGCCGAAGCGGACAGGATTTTTACTGACTTTCATATTCCTGATCTCGCTCTTGGGCTTATCACCTTAGCAATAGTTTTTCTCACGCCTAAAAAGATCACACGGGTTTTCCCTTCACCGCTCATTGCCCTCATAGGAGTAACCGCTTTTGCAGGCATCATGGGATTTAATACTGCGGTAATAGGCGATATTCCGTCCGGTCTGCCTTCGTTTCATATGCCTGCATTCTCCATATCGCAGCTTACTTTTATAGTAACCACGGCGCTGAGCCTCGCCGTTCTCGGTTCCATAGACAGCCTGCTCACCTCTCTTGTGTCCGATTCACTGACCCGCTCAAAGCACAAGCCGGACAAGGAGCTCTTCGGACAGGGGCTGGGAAACATGCTTTCCGCTCTGGCAGGGGGAATACCCGGGGCAGGGGCGACGATGCGCACTGTGATAAATGTCAAATCAGGCGGAACGACAAGACTATCCGGCGTTATCCACGCCCTGCTGCTTCTGGGGTTTGTTCTCGGCTTCGGCGAGCAGGCGGAGAAGGTTCCTCTCGCGGTTCTGGCGGGAATACTTATCAAGGTTGGGTTCGATATTGTCGATTACCGCTTCCTGAAAATAATCAAGAAGGCGCCGAGACACGACATAGCCGTGATGTCTATAGTGCTTGTTCTCACTGTATTCGTGGATCTCATTGTGGCTGTCGGCGTGGGGCTGGTGGCGGCTTCCGTTCTTCTCACCTACCGCATTGCCAAACAGACACAGACTCAGGTGGACGACATAGATCTGGACATAGACGATACCGCCCCCTGCGGCGCGTCCCCGAACGGCAGACACCTGATAAGGGTTGTGGATGTAAACGGTCCGTTTTTCTTCGGCTCCGCCACTCAGGTAGTGGGCAAAGTGGGAATGATACTGGATAATGAGGTGGTTATCTTCAACTGCTCAAAGGTTCCGTTCATCGACTATTCGGGATTTTTCGCCCTCACGGAAATGCTTGTGAACATAAAGGAAAGCGGAATAATAGCCATGATAGTGGCTAATGACGCGCTGAAAGAAAGGCTCACGGATCTTGAGATAAGCGGATACCTGCCTCAACAGCATATTTTCCCCACACTGGCGGAGGCATTCAGACATGCAAGAAAACATATATGTGAAGATGGAAAGAAGAAAGCCGCACAGCAGTAAATGCGGCTCAGTGTGCGCACCTCACTCTCATTCACGGGAGCGTGAGGTGCTTATGTGTCAATATCCTTTGTACAGATACATGAAGTGAGCTCCGCCGGATAAGCTGACCCCTTTGAAGCTGCCGAAGAATTTATCCCAGACAGTGAGTTCCTTATCGAAGCTCCGAAGCTCAACATTCTCAAGCTTCAGTTCGTTTTTCATCTCTTCAAAAGCGTCTCTTCTGCTGCCGAGGTTGTCCACGAAGCCCATATCGAAAGCGCGCTTTCCGGTGAATACCCTGCCGTCCGCCTGAGCCCTGAGCACCGCCTCATCCATGTTCCTGCGTTTCTGAATATCCTCTATAAACTGCTCGTACATATCCATAACGGTGGTCATGAGAATCTCTTTCTCCGCATCGGTCATCTCCCTGTCGGGAGAGCCTATGTCCTTAAACTCACCGCTTTTCAGGGCAAAGTTTTTTATGCCGATGGTGTTCATCAGCTTTTCATAGTTGGAAAGCTGCATGATAACCCCTATGCTGCCGGTGATTGTGGTGGGCATGGCGAATATGCGGTCGCACGCCGCGGAGACATAATATCCGCCGGAAGCCGCCACGCTCTCCATGGAGGCGTAAACAGGCTTGTTGATTGTCTGGATATAATCGAAAATTTCCTTAGTAGGGGTGATAACTCCGCCCGGGCTGTTCACCCTGAGGATTATGCCTTTGACTTTCTCATTTTTAGAAAGCTCTTCCAACGATTCGATTATGCCGTCCGCGTCATAAATTATTCCGGTTATGGAGAGTTCCGCAACGGTATTTTCCGGCAGGTGTCCGCCCTCAGCCCCGCTGAGAACATAAACCGCCCTCCCCACAAGACCGAGAATCAGCAGAACCATGATTACTTTTATTAATATTTTTCCTATGTTTTTCTTCATAGCGCCCTCTAAACGGATTAATACCAGAATATCCGCACACAGTAAAGGCAATTAGGGAACACGGGGCTTGAACCAATCCGTATAAATGCTATCCTTATAGTATTACGGAGGACACCGAATGGACAATTTCACCCTTAATATTCCCACAAAAATTTTCTTCGGCAGAAACCAGATAAAGGTTCTGGGAAGACAGATAGAAAAATACGGGGCTACCCGTGTTCTCATCTGCTACGGCAGCAAAAGGATTAAACGGGAAGGACTTTTTCAGACCATCACGGACAAGCTCACCGACAGAGGGCTTTTTTATACCGAGCTGGGAGGCATTGAGCCCAACCCCCGCATTACAAGCGTGCGTGAAGGCGTCCGCATATGCCGGGAGGAGAATATAGACTTCATCCTAGCCGTCGGCGGCGGCAGCGTGATAGACTGCGCCAAGGCTATAGCCGGCTCTGTCAATTATGAAGGCGACCCGTGGGACTTCTTTCTGCGCAAAGCGGCGATCAATAAAGCAATCCCCATCGGAACGGTGCTCACTCTCGCCGCCACGGGTTCGGAGTCCAACGGAAACGCAGTTGTCTCAAATATCGAAACTCAGCAGAAACTGGCTGTGTATTCACCCATTCTCTGGCCTAAGTTTTCCGTTCTTGATCCCGAGTACACTTATTCCGTCCCCCCCTTCCACACGGCGGCGGGGATAGCCGACATAATGAGTCACATCTTTGAGCAGTATTTCTCACCCACGCCGGACACTTTTACTCAGGACAGGCTGGCGGAGGCTCTGCTTAAAACCTGCCTGAAATATGCGCCGATCGTAATGGAAAAACCCAACGACTACACAGCCAGAGCCGAGATCCTCTGGGCGGGGAACCTTGCCCTGAACACCCTCCTCTCCCTCGGCAGGGAAGGAGACTGGGCAAACCATTCCATTGAGCATGAAGTGAGCGCACTTTTTGATATATCCCACGGGGCAGGGCTTGCGATCCTTTTCCCCAACTGGATGAAGTACGTGATGGACGACAATAATACCGACAAGTTTTACAATCTCGCCGTAAACGTTTTCGGCGTTGCGGAAAGCGCAGATAAAAAAGCCGCCGCACTTGAGGGGATCGACCGCCTGAGAACCTTCTATAACTCCGTAGGTCTGCCCGCAAGGCTCTCTGAGACAGGGGTCGAAGAAGATTCATTGCGGAAAATGGCAGAAGGCGCTGTGCGCTTCGGCGAAATAGGTGAATTTAAAAAGCTTAAATCAAAAGACGTACTTGCCATTCTTAAAATGGCTTACTGACGGAGGAGCATATGGGCATCGGATTCAGGGCTTACGTGACATCGGAAAACGGGGACGGCACATATTCAGGACGCATTACCGAGCGCAGCACAGATGATCTTCCCGCCGGAGAGGTGCTGATCCGTGTGCGCTACTCATCCCTGAATTACAAGGATGCCCTCTCCGCCTCCGGCAACAAGGGAGTGACGAAGAAATATCCGCACACGCCGGGCATAGACGCCGCAGGGGAAGTGGCAAAGTGCACAGACGGCAGTTTCAGAGAGGGCGACATGGTTATAGTCACTGGCTATGACCTCGGAATGAACACTCCGGGCGGCTTCGGTGAATACATCCGTGTGCCCTCTGCTTGGGTTCTGCCTCTGCCTGCCGGACTGACGATGAAAGAGAGCATGTCAATCGGCACAGCGGGGCTTACAGCGGCACTCTGCGCAGACGGGCTGCTCCATATGGGGCTGAGGGGCGGGCAAATCGCCGTAACCGGAGCCACAGGCGGAGTAGGCAGCATAGCTCTCTCCATACTCGCGGCGGAAGGCTTCTCCCCGTGCGCCGTGACAGGCAAGCCGGAGCTTGAGCCTTTCCTCAGGTCCATCGGTGCGGCAAGCGTAATATCATCCGCGGATTTCACCGCAGGTTCGGAAAAACCGCTGATGAAGCCGATGTGGGACGGCGGGATAGATGTTCTCGGCGGAAACGCCCTCGCGTCCATGCTAAAATCGGTGAAATACGGCGGCGCTGTTTCCTGCTGCGGGCTCGCGCTGTCGCCTGAGCTCCCGCTGAACGTCTTTCCGTTCATACTCAGGGGTGTAAGCCTCATAGGGATCGACTCGGTAGAATGCCCGAAGGACAGGCGGATCAAGGCATGGAGCAGGCTCGGCGGCAAATGGAAACCCGCAGGACTCAATGAACTCACAGCGGAAACAGACCTAGGCGGACTGGATGAAAAAATAAAAGCCATGCTCACAGGGAGAGCAGCCGGACGGACAGTAATTAAACTCTGAAAACACCCTTTAACATACACTTTTATATTGATAATTTACCGGTTCTGTCTGATCATGGGTTATGAAAGTTAAATTTACCCAAAGCCTGCCGTATAAACAGGCAAAGATGACATTTTTCATTGCTTTCACGCTGGGACTGCTGCTCAGCATAGTTCTGCTGTGGTTCGATTTCAGGAAGGAGCAGGCTGGTGTGAAAAGCCGCCTCGAAAAAATGACCTCCATGATGTCGCAGACTGCGGGGCATGCCCTCGTCACCGGAAACAAAAGTCTTGCTCAGGGCATAACAGACGGGCTGGTGGAGGCTGGAATAGTCAAAAAGGTCATTCTGGTAAATGATAAAAATGAGGTTCTCGCCGAAAGTGAGGCACGGAGCACGGAAGCAGGCTATTTCATCATCCTTATTCAAAAAATGTACACGGGGGAAATGTCTTTCCGTTTTCCCCTGATTTACGGCAAAAACTGGCACTACGCCGGTTACGCCGAAATACAGCCGAATATCAGAAATATCTCTGAGGATTTCGCGTCCCACGCGGGAACAGTTTTCATAAGCACATTTCTTGTGACCGCCGTGCTTTCGCTGCTTTACGCTGTCTCGTTCCACCTCACCCTTGTAAGACAGATTCAGAAAATAGCCGAGAAGCTCGCCGGAGCCGACCCCTCAAGCCAGTCCATATACAGCATCAACATATCCGAAAGACACGCCAAGGATGAGCTGGGTGTGCTCACAGAATCCCTCAACATTCTCTTTGCCCGCTATCACGACAACCTGCTGAAAGTAAGCCGTACAGAGGAACTGAGGGCGGCGAAGGAAGCGGCGGACACGGCAAACAGGGCAAAAAGCGAATTCCTCGCCAATATCAGCCATGAAATACGCACACCGATGAACATTATCCTCGGCTTCGCCGAAATTCTTAGCAGGGACATAAACGAGCCCGAACACGCAAACCTGCTGAACACCATTAAGGACAGCGGCGAAACACTTATGAAGCTTATCAACGACCTGCTTGACCTCTCCAAAATAGAATCCGGCAGGATAGATATAAACCCCGTGCCGCTTAATATATGCGCAGTTGTTGACGAGACGGTGAACATCTTCTCTGAAACAGTCAAAAGAAAAGGGCTTAAACTGATTCTGGACACGGGCGGTTGCAGCAGGCAGATTCTCTTTGACGGCATCAGGCTTCGGCAGATACTCTTCAACCTTGTGGGAAACGCAGTGAAATTTACCGACAGCGGCTTTATCAAAATATCATGCAGGGAGGAAGCGGCAGAAGGCAATCTCCGCTCAGTGACTATAACCGTTGAGGACAGCGGCATGGGGATAGAGCAAAGCCAGCTTGAGGCGGTATTTGAAAACTTCGCCCAGCAGCAGGGACAGGATCACGCCAGATACGGCGGAACAGGGCTGGGACTTGCCATCACCAAAAAGCTCACTGAGGCTATGAACGGCACTGTGAGTGTATCAAGCATAAAGGGCAGAGGCTCGCTTTTCACCGTGAAATTCGGTAATATCAGGATCTGTGATCAGCCCCGTCCGGAAAAAACAGACAGCGGAGCAGTGCATTTTGAACCGGCAAGGATTCTCATCGCGGACGACAGCCCCCACAACCGCTTCCTGATCCGTCTGCTTCTGAAGGAGCATCCCTTCACTTTCATTGAGGCTGAAAACGGACAGGAGGCTTTTGCAAAAGCCTCTGAACATATGCCTGACATTGTACTGCTTGATATGAAAATGCCCGGAACGGACGGCTATGCGGCGGCGAAAATGCTCAAAGGCAGCAGCGCGACGGCGCACATACCCATTATCGCTGTTTCCGCAGATGTTCTCAGCGACAGAATGGAAGAGGCTTTCGCCTGCGGCTGTGCGGCATATGTAAAAAAGCCCATAATTTCATCAGAACTTACAGATGCGCTGAAAGTCTTTATTAAACACAGGGTCAAGCAGCCGGAGAAAAGACATGAGCATGCCCCGGGCGCAGGAATAACCCCTGAACAGCGGGAAATAATACGAACCGAGCTGCACGCCAGATGGCAGCAAATTTCACGCAGGTTTGTAATAAGCGATATGGAAAGCTTCGCCGCCCTTGCTCTGGCACTTGCTGAAAAGGAAAATATAAAAGAATTGAAAAACTGGGCAGAAAAACTTGCAAAAGATGCAAAAGAGTTCGATATTGACTCATTAACCGGAACGATAGATAATTTCACCGGATTTATATAAGGAGACAGCATGAGCGACAAATGCGGATGCGGAAGCGGCGGCTGCGGAAGCCACGACCATGATCAGGAAATTGATGAAGAGAATATGGTGAGCATGGCATTTGCCATGGAAAAAGAATTTATGGACGAAATCAATCAGGCTTGCGAAGTAAACGGCATGAGCTTTGAGGAATTCGTCTACAGCTGCCTTGAAGTCGGCATCGGCATAACGAACGGTGAGCTCCACCTTGTGGATTCGGAAACCGGCGAAAAGGTTGAATAAAAAGATATGTCTCTTCCGCTGCGCTCAGTAACGGAAGAGACGTTAAAACTACACGGCAAGATCGCTCTTCTTAGGCTTTCCCGCTTCCTTGGCTGAGTGGAAAAGAGAAAGCCCGATGGTGAGAGGTCCAACCCTTCCAGCAAACATCAGAAATGTTATTATCATTTTTCCCGCACCGCTGAGTTCCCCGGTTATCCCCATACTCAAGCCTACCGTACCCAGAGCGGATGCAGCTTCAAAAACCAGCTTTATATACTCCTGCTTCTCCGTGATGCTCAGCATGAAGACACCTGCCGCAAGCACTGCGAGATAAACCGATACGGAAGCAACCGCCGTCATAAGTCTTACGTTGGGAATTGAATGCCCGAAAAAGGTTACAGAGCTTCTGCCCCTGAGAATGCTCACAACAATGCCTATGCAGGACGAGACCGAAGTGGTTTTTATTCCGCCGCCAGTGCCGCTTGGAGACGCGCCAATCACCATTGCTATAATCAGAAGAGTAAGCGAAGCGGGGGCAAGCCCGCCTATGGACACAGTATTGAAGCCTGCGGTGCTGGATGCTGTCATGATCTGAAATGCGGAAATGAGTACACCCTCCGAAAAACCAGTGCTGCGCAGTGAAGGCTCTGAAAGGTAAAAAAGAGGAGCACACACAAAGAAGATCAGCGCTGTAATGACCAGAATAACCTTTGATGTGAAGGTTATTCTGTACGCTTTGCTCTTTATCGCCAGAAACGCGTCATGCAGAACAATAAACCCTATCGAGCCCATATAGCAGAGCGCCCCGACGGTAACACATATCACCCAGTTGCCCTTAAAACTCTCCATGCTGTTGCTGAAAGTGCTGAAACCTGATGTGGTGAACGCCGACACCGCATGAAACAATGCCATCCAAAACGGAGAATCCACTCCGGCAGACCTGAACTCCATAAACAGAATCATGGTTCCGATAAGCTCAATTGTCAGTGTAAAAACAGCTACCTGAAAAATAAAGCTGTGGATCTTAAACTCCGCAGGGAGGCTGAACTCTGTCCCGAGTACACCGTTTCTCAGCTCTGACAGCTGCCTGCCTCTGGCAAGGATGATAAACGAGGTCAGAGTCATGTAGCCTATCCCGCCCAACTGGAACAAAACCAGAATAACTATCTGACCGAAAAGGGTGTAGGAATCCGATACACCCACGGTGCTGAGCCCCGTTGTGGAAACGGCGGATGTAACATTAAAAAGGTTGTCCATGGTGCTTACCCAAGTGACCTGAGAAATCGGAAGAGATAAAAATGCTGTTCCGATAACAACATACGACAAAAACCCCAACACAAGAAACTGAAAAGGCTTCAATCCCGATATGAATCGCATACATTCTCCTGAATTTTTAAGGCTGCATTTTTTCCTGAAAAAGAGTGTGAAAGATTGCTGATATTTGCGGCGGAGAAACCGGAAGTGCCGCGGTGAGGTCTGAAACTACTGTGTTCCTGAGTGAACATCCGACAGTTTGCATGCGGAGTTTATATTCCCGCCACCTCCGCAAGTCAATACAAATAAAATAAAACATATATGTATAAGCTAATTAAGCTATCCGGAAAGTCCCCTCAGCGCTTTTTTGAGGTTTTCTTCAAATGAGTTTTCCCCTGAGTATGAGGTGCGGACAGCGTTCTCGGCGTCTTTTCTGGTGTAACCGAGGTTGCAGAGGGCACTGACCACATCCTCTGAATTGTCGTCCGGCTTGGCTTCTGTCCTGAATACGAGGTCGAATTTATCCTTCAGCTCAAGGATTATCCTTTCAGCCGTTTTCAGCCCGATCCCGGGAATCCCCTTGATCTTCACCACATCGCCGGAAACCACAGCCTTTTCAAATGATTTCACATCAAGCCCCGAAAGGATCGCAAGAGCCAGCTTCGGACCCACCTTGCTGACAGAGGTGAGGAGGATGAACAGCTTTTTCTCTTCAAGGGTGACGAAACCGAACAGGCTTATGTCGTCCTCACGGACATTCATAAGCGTATAGAGGGTCGCCTTCTCGCCTATATCGGGCAGTGTGGCGAAGCTCTGCATGGATATTCCTATTTTAAAGGCAATCGCGCCTGTGTCTATAACCGCGAAATCGGGGTGTTTCTCAAGAAGCCTCCCCTTTACTCTGTAAATCAATACCGCCTCCCGGTTATCTCAAGCCCCAGACACACAGCCACAGCCAGCGCATCGGACGCGTCCAGCGGGCTTTTGCCCATCTTAATGCCGAGCAGAACCTCCACCATGTGGCGAACCTGCTCCTTATCCGCCTTGCCGTAGCCCACGACAGACTTCTTCACCTGAAGCGCCGTATATTCGTTCACAGGCATGCCGCAGGAGAGCAGTGTGGCAATTATAGCGCCCCTTGTCTGTCCGAGAAGCATGGCGCTTTTTATATTTACCGACTGGAAAACATCTTCAACAGCGGATATTTCCGGTTTATATTCGCCCACAATCTCCCTCAGCCCGGCGCATATAACACCGAGACGCTCGGGAAGAGGTCTTTTGCTGTCGGTGCGGAGCACGCCGTGGAAGACATGCTCCACCCTGCCCGGCCAAGCCCGCACAATGCCCACTCCTGTGCAGTTCAGCCCGGGATCGATCCCGATAACTATACGGGACAATTAGTCCTCAAGCTGGGACATGACATCGTCATCAGCCTCAAAGTTGGAGTAAACTTCCTGAACATCGTCCAGATCCTCAATGGCATCGGTGATGTTCATTATCTTGCGCAGGTCTTCCACATTTACGGGAACGGTATTTTTAGGCTTCATGGTGATTTCGGCGAATTCAAAGGCATAGCCTTTGCCTTCAAGAGCTGCCTTCACATCCATGAAATCAGCGTACGCGCACTGCACAGCGAAAACATCACCGTCATCCACAACGTCTTCCGCTCCCGCTTCAAGAGCCTCTTCCAGAAGTTTGTCCTCGTCCGCCCTGTCTTTGGCTATCTCAAGTATGCCCTTCTGCTCGAAGATCCAAGCGACACAGCCCGCCTCTCCCATGCTGCCGCCTTTTTTTGTCATTGTGCTGCGGACTTCGGCGACGGTTCTGTTTCTGTTGTCGGTAAGTGTCTTAACGAGAATAGCCACGCCGCCCGGACCGTAGCCTTCGTAAGTTACGTCTTCATATGCGGCTTCATTGCCTTCGCCGGTGCCTTTCTTAATAGCCCTGTCAACATTATCCTTCGGCAGGTTCACGGCCTTTGCCTTGTCAAGAGCGAGCCTCAGACGGGGGTTCATATCCGGATCGCCGCCCCCCTCCTTCGCCGCGACCGTTATCTCACGGGCAACCTTGGTAAAGACTTTGCCTTTTTTGGCGTCCTGAGCCGCTTTTCTGTGCTTGATATTCGCCCACTTACTATGTCCTGCCATATAAAAAATGCTCCTTACTGTATTTGAAATATCTCTTATCCGCATTTTTAGGACGGAAATCCGTTCATTCCAAAAAATCAAAGTAATATATTATAAAATCGAACCCAAAAAAAGTACAAAATAACGGATACGAACCTAAAAGTTAATGCTGCCGAGGAACGGAAACCACCTGACAAGATAGGCGCTCATCATAGCCATGCTGTTTGTCGTCATAAGCACGCCTATTATAATGAGCAGCGCGCCGGATACTTTTTCCACAACCATTACGATCCTGCCCGCCTTTTTCATGCCGGAAATCACGTGCCCGACGGCAAGGGCGGCAAGAAGAAAAGGAATCCAAAGCCCTAATCCGAATGTGACAAGAAGCCCTATACCCTGAACCACGGTCTCCTGCTGGGAAGCCATGGCGAATATTGCCGCTATCACAGGTCCGAGACAGGGCGACCAGCCGAGAACAAGCGCAATCCCCAGAAAAAACGCCTGAAGCAGAAACGGAGCCCCCGCCCTGCGCTTATAGTTCCATTTTTTCTGCACGAGCAGCCTGTTTATACGGAAAATCCCCGCCATATGCAGACCGAGAACAATGATAAGGAGCCCTGCTATCCGCCCGAGGATTATTTTATGCTGTGCCAGCGCCTTGCCGACCGCCGTGGCGCTCGCTCCGAGAATCACGAATACAAGAAGAAAGCCCAGTCCGAAGCAGACAGCGCCCAGAACCGCCTTCGCTCTGGCTTTTTTAGATTCGCCGGACGTGAGGGTGTCTATTGTCTCCCCTGATATAAAAGACAGATACGCAGGGAGAAGAGGAAGCACACAGGGGGAGAGAAAGGAGAGCACACCCGCGGTGAAAGCCGTAATAAATCCTATTTCATTCATAATCACTACCTTATACTCATTTTTTCCACAGGTAAAGACAGACGGCGAAGGGAAATGTTCTTAAAGAGCACATATTATATTCAGATATTACGCTAAAACGATACTGAAAAGCCCGTAAAATCTGCTTTCATTAATATCTTTTACAAAACTTTTTCCTTGATCAACGGTCGGATTATGTACATTATAAAATCAAAGTCAAGACGTTACGGAGTCAGCCAATGAACAAAAACAAGAAATTTCTCGTTGCTACAGCGGTTGTTGTCATTGCCATTTCATTCATGCTTTTCAGCGGCTTCAAATCAGAAGGCGTGTACTACCTCACAGTCGGCGAAGTTCTTCATAACCCTGAAAAACTTAACCAGAAGGGCATGCGTGTGAGCGGAGAGGTAATCACCGGAACAATCACCAAAAACACAAAAGACAGACATCTTGTCTTCGACATCATGGACGTTGAAGAGGGCGGAGCGGTCATGACCGTTGACTACAAAGGCATCATCCCCGACACCTTCAAAGAAGAGATCCACGTTATCATTGAAGGCAACTATGACATTGAAAACAAAAAGTTTATTGCTAAAACTCTTCTGACAAAATGCCCCTCAAAATACGAGGTGGATCCTGAGGAAGAGGCGGCTAAAGGATAATTATTATATTTTAACGATCCTTTAGAGAACTTTTTATACAAATCCTTATCAACTTAGTATACTATGCAAAGTTTATTGCGGCAGGCGGGTTTTCGTCTATAGAAGGCGAAAACCTAACGGTGATGTTTTGCAAATCTTAAATTTTCGAGGTGAACAGTGGGCGGAGCAGGATTTTTGTTTATGCTCCTTGCGCTGATAGCAGGCGCGGGCGCTTCTTATTTCTACTTAAGCGGAATGAGAAGTGAAAACAAAATTTACGATAAAATCGGAGGATATTTCCTCATAGCGCAGACGACGGCAATAGGCATTGCTTCTCTGGTTCTTCTTCTGGCGCTTATCACAAGCAATTTTAAAATCGAATACGTGGCGCAGTACACAGACCTTGCGCTTCCCCTTGCTTACAAGCTCAGCGCTTTCTGGGCGGGTCAGGCGGGTTCGCTTCTGTTCTGGGCTCTGATTCTTGTCATCTTCGCCATTATAGAAATGATAAGGCTCAGGAACTTCGATTCAAGATACAAGAGCTCTGTTCTCTTTGTCATAAGCGTTGCCTCTTCCTTTTTCCTGATCCTTACCTGTTTCGTGACCAATCCCTTCGCTGAGCTGGGCTTCACCCCTCAGGACGGCGTGGGCATGAATCCCCTTCTCCAGAACCCCGGAATGATCTATCATCCGCCTACCCTTTTCCTCGGTTTTGCGGGCTTCACAGTCCCTCTCGGGCACGCCATCGCTTCCATGATGACAAGCGACGGCTCCAACCTCTGGGTTAAAGAAAGCAGAGGCTGGGCTATCTTCACATGGGTTTTCCTCACCATCGGCATAGTTCTCGGCGGTCAGTGGGCTTATGTTGAGCTCGGCTGGGGCGGCTACTGGGCATGGGATCCAGTGGAAAACGCGTCTCTTCTCCCTTGGATAACAGGCACAGCCTACCTCCACTCCGCTCTCATATACGAGCAGAGAAACAAGCTGAAAATCTGGACTCATACACTTCTTATGACGTCCTTCCTGCTTTGCATATTCGGCACATTCCTCACGAGAAGCGGCGTTATTGAATCAGTTCACTCGTTCGGGAAATCAAGCCTCGGCACTTTCTTCATAGTATTTATGATTGCCTCCACAGTGGCTTACCTCGCTGTTCTCTTAACCAACATTAAGCTTTACAAAGACCCCGAAGAAAAGGACTTCCACTTCTCCTCAAGGGAAGGCATGTTCTTTATAGCAAACTGGCTCTTCCTCGGTCTCATGATTGTTGTCCTCGTGGGAACAACCATGCCTCTTATATCTCAGGCGTACTACGGCATAATGGGGATATTCGGCGTTGTGGGCAACAAGCTTACGGTCAACATCCCTTACTTCAACAAAGTATCCACACCCTTCTTCATACTGATACTGCTTTTCGCTGGTCTTGCCCCCATGGCGCAGTTCGGAAAGGAGGCAGGGGAGAGCTTCTATAAAAAGATCATCCCCGCTGTGATTGCTGCGCTTGCGTCCATGGTAATCATGTACGTTAAAGGCTACACGCTGCCTATCCCTCTTATACTCACAGGCGTTACAACCCTTTCTCTGGCGACAATCATCACAAGAATCGTCCTCTCCGTCAAAAACAACGGTCCCAGAGTGATGCTCACCCAGCGCAGGCACTACGGCGGTCTTATGGTTCACATTGGCGTTGTTATCATGGCTTACGGAATCATCGCCTCGTCCTTCTATAACATTAAAGATGAGCATGTGGTCGCCCCCGGGGAGAGCTTTACCTTCGGGAACTATGAAATGCACGTGGGCGAGCTTACCGTAAATCAGGGTCAGAACTTTACATCTGTCTACGCTCCTGTTACAGTAACGGAAAACGGTAATAAGATAGTAACCGTCGCTCCGGAAAGACGCTTCTACAACAAACGTGAGGAAGCATGGGCGGAGGTTGCGATCTACTCCAAGCTGAAGGGCGACCTTTACTTCATACTCGCCAGCTACTCCAAGCCTGAAAACTACATAGGTATTCAGGTGGTCTATGAGCCTCTGCTTATATGGCTGTGGATAGGCTGCGGCATTATGTGCATAGGCGCCTTCTACACTGTTACCGGCAGGAGAAAAAATGCCTGAGCCTATTTTCAGGCTGGATAATGTTAAAAAGAGATACGGTCACACCGAAGCACTTAAGGGTGTGACCTTTGAACTTGCCGAAGGTGACTTCATGTCCGTGTTCGGACCTAACGGAGCGGGCAAGTCCACCCTTCTGAAAATCCTTTCCACCCTCACAAAACCGAGTGAGGGTGATATTTTTTTTAAGGGCACGCCCATAAAGAAAATGAAGGACGACTTCAGAAAGCATTTCGGGGTTATTTCTCACCAGCCTTTTTTATATGAAAACCTGAGCGCACTGGAAAACCTCGTCTTCTACGGCAGGCTCTACGGGCTGAAAGACCTCAACGCACGGGCGGATTTTCTGCTGAAAAGAGTCGAGCTCCTCGGCAGAAAACACGACAGAGTCAGAACCTTTTCAAGGGGTATGCTCCAGAGGCTTTCCATAGCGCGCGCGCTTATGCACGATCCCGACATTATCCTGCTGGATGAACCCTACACAGGGCTTGACCAGCATGCCTCTCTCGTTCTCACCGGCATTCTCAAGGAACAGTTCTCCCTTAAAAAAACCATAGTGATGGTAACCCACAACCTCCCCAGAGGCTACGAGCTTGCCTCAAGAATCGTGGTGGTGAAAGGCGGAAAATTCACTCTGGATCAAAAAAAGGAAGATGTCCCCGAGAAGGAGTTTGAGAACATATACATGCAGGCGGTGAGCTGAAATGAGCTATTTCAATACTGTTCTCTGCATATTCAGGAAAGATATTCTTGAGGAGTTTAAATCGAAGGAAGTGGTTAACTCCATGCTTGTCTTCTCGCTCCTTGTGGTTGTGGTTTTCAGCTTCATATTTGAACCCGGCAGCGACATGAAAAACGAAGTTGTCGGCGGAATACTGTGGATGAGCTTTGTTTTTGCGGGGCTTCTCGGGCTGAACAAATCGATGATGACAGAGGTTCAGGGGGGCAACCTTCAGGCGCTTCTGCTCTCTCCCGTGGATCCGAGCTCTATCTTCTTCGGCAAGGTGCTGAGCAACTTCACGTTCATGGCGATGGTGGAGATAATCACAATCCCCATTTTCACCGTGCTGTACAATGTAAACGTATTCGCCGGCGGCGCTCTGACGGCTGCCGTCTTCTTCCTCGGAACATACGGATTTGCCGTGCTGGGAACGCTGTTCTCACTCATATCCGTAAACACCAGAACAAGAGAGGTCATGCTTCCCCTTCTGCTTCTGCCGATACTTGTTCCGGTAATTCTCGCATCAGTGCAGAGTCTTAATATTTTCGTTCTCGGTCATGACCATGCGCTGGCGTACCCGTGGCTGAAAATCCTTTTAATATTCGACATCATTTTCACCGCTGTGGTTTTCGCGGTGTTCGACTTCATAGTAGAGGAATAGCTTATGAACAAAGAAAAAATTCTTGATGCAGCCCTTATTCTCCTTGTTCCCGTCGGGCTTTATATGGCTTTTATCTATGCGCCCGTGGCAAAATCTCTGGGACCGAACCAGAAGATATTCTACTTTCACGTGGCGTCAGCGTGGATCTCGTTTTTCGCGTTTTTTGTAACCTTCTGCACAAGCATTCTTTATCTGATCAAGGACGACTTCTGCTTTGACGATATAGCCGAGAGCTCCGCCGAAATCGGGCTGCTCTTCTGCACGATCGTTCTCACCACCGGACCCATCTGGGGCAAGGCGGCATGGGGCGCATGGTGGACATGGGATCCGCGGCTCACCACCACGGCTATCCTCTGGTTCATTTACGTGGGCTACATAATGCTGAGAAAGTTCATAGATGAGGACAGCAAGAGGGCGAGATTCGCCGCCGCTGTGGGCATAATCGGTTTTATTGATGTGCCGATCGTTTTCTTCTCTATCCGCATCTGGAAAAACACCATACACCCCAACGTGGTACAGAAAGGAGGCGGCGGACTTCATCCCATGATGCTCCACGCAATGTTCTTTGCGCTCCTGATCTTCACGCTGCTGTATCTAAGCCTGCTGATTAAGAGAGTGCGTTTCGCAAGGGCAAAACGCAGATTCGACGCTCTGGAAAGAGCCTCTTAATAAGATACCGAAGCCTCCGCAAAAAATACGGAGGCTTTTTCATTTATCTGTAAAAATTACCCTGCCGAGCATACATTTTCGCTGTATAATTCATTCATAGACATCTTACTCAGGCGGTGCGCCCATGTTTGAATCAATTGCTCTGGCTCTGGCGAAGGCTCTGGCCGCTTATCTTTTCAAATATTACGTAATGGCGACACCCATTGTTAAGATAGAGGGCGCGCCCGGCTGGTTCTACAAGGAATCTCCAAGCGAGATATGCGTCTTCACCCATGAGCAGGGCGGCTATGACGCCGTGGACGCTCTAAAGGGCAAATCAAACACCCTCATGGCGGAGAAGATAGACGGCATACTTCAGGTTGCGGTGTATGACAATTACAGAGAGCTTAAAGACCCGAAAGAGAAAGAGTTCGTAAAGGCGTTCATGAAGGACGCGGAGCTTCCTCTGTTCATCACGAAGACGATGAAGTTCAGAAACATAGTCTATGACAAAGACATACGGACAGCCTTCTCCAAGGCGTGCATAGAGAAGAACGAACTCTTAAGCTATCAGGAGGAAAGGCTTGAGAAGCTGAAATACTCCCTGTCCCACGAACGCGCGGGAAACGCGTTCGATGAGCTTGAGGAATCGGTTAAGTAATTATTTTGAGCTGTACAGCGCGTGGAGTATAACTGCCGCGCTCTGGGAAACATTCAGAGAGTCTATGTCCCCGCTCATGGGTATGCGGAAGGCGGTATCCGCCTTTTCAAGCACGCCCGGGCGTATCCCTTTTCCCTCAGAGCCGAGAATAATTGCTGATTTCTCAGCGAACTCCACATCTTTCAGTACAGTTTCGCTGTCTATATCGGCGGCGTAGATTTTATATCCCATTCTCTGTAAATCCTCCGCAGCGGAGCTGATGTTAGTGGTTTCGTAAACATCGGCGTAAAAAAGCGTCCCGCTTGAAGCCTTGCAGACGGCGGCAGTGATGGGCGCTTGATGGTATCTCGCCACGATAATTGTCTTCACGCCGAAACAGTTCGCCGCACGGATTATGGTTCCGTAGTTGTGCGGATCCTGAATCCTGTCAAGGATCAGGACATTCCCCTCTATCTCCTTCCTGTGGCGGACGAAGTCTTTGGGCTCTATATCATTGATCTCAGCCGCAACGCCCTGCGCCTCGTCACCGAAGCGATGCTCAAATTCCTTCCTGCCGAACTCCGCCGCTTCAAGATCATCAGGCTTCTCCCTGAATGTAGAGCCTTTGCGGAGAAAAAGGTTTTTTACAAGACCGAGCTTAAGCGCTTCAGCAACTGTGTTCCTGCCGTGTATTATCATGTCAGTTTCCTTTGTTTATGAGTAGAGGGAGTTATAACAGCCCTTTTCAAACCCCGCAAGAAAAAGGTTTCAGACCAGAGCGTCAAAATGCAGTCCCTTCATGAAAAGTTCGGTCAGATACTGCTGATCACGGTATTCCTTCGTGAGCCTCTGTTCCTGCTTTTCCTCAAGCTTTACGAGCAGCTGCTTGACCTCAGCCCGCTCCTCCATTATTTCGCCGTATTCCGCCAGACGGAGAGTCTTTGTCTTCTCCATCTTATTAAAGTCCTTAACTCTCAGCTCTTTGTGATATTCTATAGTATCATACTCCGCTATGCGCATGAGGCGCTTATCCTCAATGCGGCTCACGGTTTCGGCTATGGCTGAGTTGCTGTACTTAACGACCTCATCCGATGAATTGCGGCTCACCTGCTGTTCAACTGCGTTGCTGCGTTCGACTTTCATATCTGACCCCCTGAAAAATCCGGGGTGCTGGGAACTGTGCGGGAACCTTCTGAAAAGCCTGAAAACACTGGTAAGAAAGGGGTTCTGCGCACGGGCGCACCTCTATGGCAACTTCCCTGTAAAATAATTGCATCCGTGCTTCTTTCTTATCGGCTAAAACGGAAAAAACTTAAGAAGATTTTACAAAACATGACAAAAAAATAATAAGAGTTATAACCCCTTGTGGAACAAGCCTCTTTTCATGCGACTGAGAAGCTCCCTGTCCTTAGCGGCAATTTTAGCACACAGGTGCGCGGCATAGGAATCCATATCCGCCGCTGAAGGGAAAATCTCTGTGAGAAAGCCGCCGCGCTTCATCTCCTCAGAGCGGAACATCTCCCCTGTGCAGAAAAATTCCGCAGAGGCAGCGGGCTTCATGATTCTGGGTATAGCCTGAGTTCCGCCGAAGCCTGTGATTATGCCGAGCTTGGTTCCCGGGTGGGCGAACACGCTTTCCGCCGTTGCAAGCCGGAAATCGCACGCGGCGGCAAAATCCATACCGCCGCCCATGCAGTAACCGTCGATCTCCCCTGTTATCACCTGCGGCATAGTGCGCATGAGATTAAACAGAGAGTTGCCAAGCATGGAAAAACCCTTTGCGGTAAAACCGTCATAGCCGTACATCGTCTTGAGATCCGCACCGACAGCGAAACAGCCGGAGCCTCCCTGAATGCGTATAACCTTTGCGGGGCTTTCGGAAACTTCCTTAAGCGTTCTGATTATTTTCTTTATGGTGGGCGCGTCAAGCAGGGTGAACCTGCCTTCCGGCGGAGTGAGCCTTACAATCGCTGTAACATCCTTCAGAGTGAGGCTTATCATCACTCCTCCTCAAACCTCAGGTCTTCCCAGCGGTTTTTGAACATCGGTTTCCTTTTTTCTATGAAAGCACCCATCCCCTCCCGCTTGTCCTCACAGGAGAATGAGAAGGTGAATGCGTTCTGCTCGAAGAGAAGCGCCTTGTCAAAGTCCATCTCAATACCGGAGTTCAATGTTTCCTTGGCAAGCCCGAGTATGAAGCTGCTCTTCTCTGAAAGTCTTGCACAGAGGGCATCTGTGTGTGCGTTCATTGAGGCTCCATCGGCGAAAACCGCATTGGCGATGCCCTTTGCGTACAGTTCCTCCGCCGTGACGGAATCACCCGTGAAGACAAGGTATTTCACAAATGTTTCATAAACCCTGCGGGCGGCGAGCTGCGTTCCCCCGAAGCCCGGGATAACGCCGAGATTTACCTCAGGAAACGCGAATCTTGACGATGCCGTGGCGAATATAATGTCACAGGCGAGAGCAATCTCAAACCCGGGACCGAACGCCTCACCGTCTATCTCGGCGATGATGAGCTTCTTAAGCCCGCGCATGGTTTTCACCAGCCGCTGCCCACGTTCGGCGTATACCCTCGCCTCTTTCTCTCCGAATGTCTGAAGTTCACTGACAGCACGTCCGATAGTGAAGCTGCCGTCTGCGCCTCTCAGACGAATGAAGTCTATTCCTCTGTCCGCTTCGGCATCCTCCAGAACACGGCAGAGGGCTTGCGGATCCGTGCATTTTTTCTCAAGGAGGATAAGGGCGGATCTGCCGGAAACCGAAATACTGAAGCAGTTCATAATTATTCCCCTATAACCATAACCACGCAGAGCATGGCAATTATAATAAGACACATGGCGGCGAGCCGGTAATTCCTGCTCCTCAGTCCGTACCGGAGGACATAAAGTATCCCCGCGGCAGGAGCGGCAACCACAATCCAGATGCCCGTCATTACGGTATCCGCGCCGTTCAGGGCTAATGCGCCCGCTATGTGCCCCGCTATGCTCTTGCTGACGTATTCGGAACCAAACCCCAGAAGACTTTCAGTAAGCCCGAGGATAACGATTCCCACACCGAAAAGACCGATATATTTAAGAAGCCTGCCCAGAGTTTTTTCCATGGATTTCACCCCAGCGCCTTAATGAACATCTGCACGGCTATGAGCAGAAGAACGGCTATAAAAATCTTCTTAATTCTGTTATCCGTGACCTTGCGGAGCTTTGCCGTTGCGAACGCCGAACCTATGAGAACACCGACTATTATCGACCCGGCGATCTGCGGGCGGACGTAGCCGTGGAATATGTAAGCCACCGAACCGGCTGCGGCGGTGAAGCCAATCATGAAGTTGCTTGTGGCTGTGGCGACTCTCAGAGGAACGCCGGAGAGAATATTCATAGCAGGAACCTTGAAGAAGCCGCCGCCCACGCCGAGCATGCTGGAAATTACTCCCGCGGCAGAAGAAACAAGCATGGAGAGATGAACCCTCTTAACCCTGTAGTGGATAACCCTTCCCCGCACCTCGTCCGTATAGGAGCCGGAGTAGAACCCGCTGCCTTCATCAGGAGGGGTTTCAGCATCTTCGGTGCTGACGGTTTTTTTCCACATAAGATAGGCTGTGATAAGAGTAATGATGGAAAACATTATGAGAATCGGTCTTTCGCTCACCGAAACGCTGATATAGCCGCCGATGAGAGCGCCGAGAATGGTCACTGTCTCAAGAGTCACCGCCAGAGGCACGTTGACGAGATTCCTGTTCAGGTTGGAGGCGGATATGAGCACGCTCCCCACAGTTATGGACGCAAGGGACGCCGCCACGGCGGTATGAACAGGATAGCCGAAGATAAGAACCAACACGGGAACTATCAGCACTCCGCCGCCTATGCCCAGCAGATAGCCGAGAATGCCCGCAAGTATCCCGACAGGGATAAGCTGCATTATTTCAATCATCTGTCAGATATAGGTTAATGAGGGATGAAAGTCAACTTAATAGCTCACACCTTGCTGAGCAAACCTTCGCTTCGCACGGCTCAATTCCATCTTTGGAGTTGGGCTCTCTTTAAATAATAAATACAATATAAATTAATGAAATTGGTTAAAGTCCCCGCTAACTCAATTTTTTAGATAAAATCATTTTTTTAAGCTCCTCTATTGAATAAGGCTCAGGTTTCTTTTTATGCAGCATAGCATGGCAATTTGGACAAACAGGAACTAAATCACTGATAGGGTCAACAATGTAGTCTTGACCTATAGTACTGAGAGGTTTCACATGGTGCACATGAATAAACTGTTTTCCGAGCTCTCCATAAAATGTATAAAACTCGAAATCGCAAACCAAGCACTTATAATCTTTTGTATCAAGACATTTGTCTCTTGCAGCAGGATCTCGTTCATAAATGTTAACAGTAATAGTTTTTTTGGCACCTTCATATATTGGAGCATCAAAAGGTATTTCCTCTGGAATATCAATTTGATTCATAGAGTTTTTCAGCATTGAAAAGTCATCAAGTATTTTTTGCAGTGCTACCAAATTCCCACCCTTTGGAAGTTTAGCATAGTATTCAATATGTGCTTTAACGGCATTCAACGCTTTACTTAACCCTTCATATCCAAAGTCATCAAATATTTTTCTCAGGAAATATTTTGCCGAATAATTATTAATATTTCGCGAATAACGAGTTCCTTTCATCATACAATCTAACACCTGTATGTAATGACTTGCAGAAGTTGGATTCATTTTATAATTTTCAATAAGATAATCAATGGCTTCACTTCTTGATATCTCTCCACTATAAAATTTCTTCCCTTGTATATACGCTGCTGCTATCATTGTTTCAGTTATCACTGGCATACAGCTAACCTCTAACATTTTAATAAATTAAAACATTAACATCTCTCTGAGAGTAACACTATTTGAACAACAATGGCAATCATTTTCAACCATAATTGCTTTCAATGAATTAGCATTATGATATATTAAAATATCAACAATAATTATGGCACTAACAAAGAATAGAAAATAGATATTTAGCCTGAGTCATATTGAATAATAAAGTTACAAATCCTAACATCCGCTAATCCGTCGGGGTATATGAATAAACATTCCCGTTGCGGTAGCGTTCCTTCATCTTGCGTATGCCGACATTCTTAACCAGCCTGTCGTGCTTTTCCCGCGCTTTTTCCATGGCGGTCTTTCCTGTGGGGTCGTAATCACTGAGATGCTCAAATCCCTTGGAGACAGAGAGCCCCGCAAGCTTTTCCGCCTCTATGCGGAAGCTGACGCAGTGCTCCTGAAACGAGGGCATTGTAGCAAGCTTATACGCCTTCACTGCCTTCTGGAGTCTGAACATTTTCTGATAGCTCAGGGCAAGGCGCAGCGTGTGCATCTCCTTAGTGAAGAAGGCGGGGTCAATGTTCATAACCCGTATGAACAACTCCCCAAGCTCCTCCGCTTCGGTCATGAGCTTCATCATTGTTCCGCTGTAGCGGTTATTGTGCAGTGCTTCCTCTGCGTATTCCAACATAAGATGCGAACCCATACGCCCCTTCCCCATGTACATAAGATGCTGAGGAACAAAACGGTTGTGCGCCACTATGTCCGCAGAGAGATGTGCGGCGTACCCGTGGGCGAAAGCCTGCTCCCCGTCGCTCTTTACTCCGTTGAAAAGCTCTGAAACCGTCTTCCATGAATGTGTTTCAAGATTGCGTTTATATTGTGAGAAATCCTTAAGAAACAGGAAAAAATCCGGAAAAATGTTGCCCAGCATGAAGTGCGCGGGGTATGCTTTTATTATCCCCTCTGCGGACGAGAGAATATTGCTGGCGATCGCAAGGTGAGTCTGAAAACCCCAAGCGAATGCGGAATCCGGCAGAAAGCACAGTAAAACAGCGGTCAGAACCGTTATAGTTTTCATGCTAATATAGTAGTAGCCGCGATTCGTTTCCGCAAGAGGTGTTGACAAAACATATTAAGATAATTATGGTATCAATATCCGCTAACAAATGAACATTAACCGGAGGTAATTGTCATGAAAGAAAAAGCTCTTGAACTCAAAAAGGAATTCACCCGCATGAAAGATGACTGGGAAGAACTTACCGAAGGCGAAAAGCTGGTAGCAAGAGACCGTGAAACGGAGTACGAAAGACTTACCGAAAATATGAGCGAGGCTGACTTAAAGTGGATTGAGAACGGTTTTGCGGCATGGTACTCGGAGTACATCGACGTTGAAACCAAAATTTTCATAAAACCCTGCGAAGGGTAAGGGAGAAAGCTAATGAAGCGGATACTTCTGATGCTGGCGGTGCTGATTTCGGTTGCCGCCTGCGTTACTGTTGGGAAGAAAACCACATCCATGGACGACACCACCTACTACACTCAGTACTCGTTCTTCTATAAAGCGGGTATCCATAAATCCGCCAATTACCGTGAAGGCACTCTTATACCGATCAATACTCCTGTGAAGATACGCTCTATCGGCGGTTATGACCTCACCGGAGACGAATCCTTTGAGATAAGGACAGTTGACGGAAGGCATAAGATTGTGGTGTCCAACGATAAGGACAACAGCGGAATGAGCCTCACGGATTACCGCAACAAGCTCCTAGGAGCGGCTAAGGCTGATTTGTCTGCCTATCCCGAGCAGGCGCAGGATCTTATCCGCAACGGTGAAGCGGCAAAAGGCATGACGAAGGATATGCTGCTGAAGGCGCTGGGTACGCCGCCCGTTGATCTTACTCCGTCACTGAACAGCGAAAGCTGGATTTATCACCTGAACCTGTTCCAGAAGACATACATAAGCTTTGACGAAAACGGCATGGTAAAGGACATTTTCCACAAGTGACTAAACGCTGACTAGTTGCTGTGTCACTGCGAGAAGCTGAAGCGACGAAGCAGTCTCTAAATATATAACTTCCGTTAGCAATGACGCAAACAGTTCCATGGATGGAACTGCGCCGTGCGGAGCGAAGGACGGTTTATCCGTCCGCGAGCATGTGCGAAAAAAACACAGGATGTAGTTTTTGGAGCGGCAAAACAGATGCTGCGCCGTGCGGAGCGAAGGACGGTTTATCCGTCCGCGAGCGTGTGCGGAAAAAACACAGGATGTAGTTTTTGGAGCGGCAAAACAGATGCTGCGCCGTGCGGAGCGAAGGACGGTTTATCCGTCCGCGAGCGTGTGTCCAAAATCTCCAAGGATGGTAAATTTTGGATAATTAAGGCAACAGGATGTGCCGTTTCTGATTATCTAATAGAATACTTCCTTTAAGTATAACCCGCAGGCGGGAGCGGTCATCCCCGCCTTTCGTCTGTCCTTTCCGCGGATAATCTCCAGCATATCCGAAGGCTTCTGCCCCCGAAAAGCGCCCCTGACAACTGTTCCGGTTATAATCCGTATCATCATGTGCAGAAAACCGCTGCCGTTTATCTCAAGGCTGATGTAATCTCCGTCTTCGTACACCTTTGTATGATAAATCGTTCTTACCGTATTCTCCTTCATCCCCTCCGCAGCGCAGAAGCAGGCGAAATCATGCTCACCCTCAACAGCCCTCAGAAGCTCCCTGATCAGTGCCGTATCCGGTTTTTTCTTAAGCCACCAGACTCTGTTCCTATCCAGAGCCGAAGGTGTCCAGCGGACAAGGAGCCTGTACATATATGTTTTGCTCACGGCGGATTTCTGGGAATGGAAGTCCTCGTGTACATCCTCAGCATGCTTCACCGCAATATCTTTGGGAAGAAGCGTGTTGATACCCATCACAAAGCCGCTTAAGGGAATGTGCTTATCCGTGCGGAAGTTGAAAACCTGATTCAGGGCATGCACCCCTGCGTCCGTTCTCCCTGAACCTATGGCAAAAAGCCTGTCTTTATACATCGTCTCAAGAGCGTTCTCTATCTCCATCTGAACGGTACGCACTTCCTTCTGTGCCTGCCAGCCGCAGAAGTCCGTTCCGTCATATTCCACAATACATTTTCTGTTAAACATAGTACCCGCCGGCGGAAAGAATGATTATGCAAAAGACGGCAGTATAATCCGCCTTTTTCATATACGGAAGCCGCATCCGCTCATCAAAGTTCTCAAACATAGCCTGAACCGAATCTCCTGAATGACTGAGTGCCTTCTCCGCCAGCGGAGCCAGAAACTCCTTAACGGAGAAGAGCCTGCCTATGCGCCTTCCGCCTGAGGGCTTGAAAAAGGAGAAGAACACAGGAACAAAGCTGAGAGCACAGCCGAGGGAAACGCTCAATCCCTTGGCATCGGTAAACGGGATAATCCGGAACACACGGTAAAAAAGCGCTGTGAGATCATCTGTTCTGATAAGAAACGTGAGCAGGGATGAAAAAAAGATAAGAAGCGTGAGCCTGAACACTATGAAAAGGGAATACTCCGTATCCCTCACACCGAAAAACCAGTGACTGGCGAAGGAGACAGCAAGAACAGGAGAAAGCGGCACAAGCGCCCTCAGAAAAAACAGGGGTTTAATCTTTGAGACAAAGAGAACCGCAAGAAAAACAGCTCCGAAATAAAACAGACCGGAAGATGACTTCACCGTTCCGGCCGTAATCGTCAATATAATAACAGAAACCGCCTTAACAGCGGGATGCAGCCTATGAAGAGGGGAATCCGTATCTATGTAAGAACCGAAAGTTCCGCCAGCCACTTAAAACCGCACCGTCAGACAGCCCTGATGTGATCAGGCGTCTTTGTTTTCGTTCTCGATTTTCTTTTTCTCCGTTTCCGGAGTAATATCGAGGGCGTCTTCTGCATCCTTTGCGGACTTTTTAAAGTTCCTTATGGCTTTTCCGAGACCGTCACCGATCTGAGGAAGTTTGCCCGCACCGAATATAACCAGAGCGATTATAAGGATGATCAGAATCTGCTGAGAACCTACTGAACCCATACTTTGCCTCCTAAAGATGTATGAACATTAATACACATCGTCTATTTATTCAAGGCTTATTATGTCTGCGAATCCGCTTTATAAGTGCTGCCGATAAGCTCACAAATAATAGCGTTCCAAGCCATGTATAGCCGTATAAACCGAAGAACGTCCGCCCCTGAACAAGGTTCACTTCATAGTCCAGATAACCGCTTTCACCCACACCCATGACGGACTTTATGCGTCCTTTGGGGTCAATGTAGGCAGATATGCCGGACTGTGTGCAGCGGGCAATCCATCTGCCGAATTCCGCTGCCCGCATAACATCCACGGCAAGGTGCTGATAACGCCCGTGGGAGAAGCCAAACCAGCTGTCATTGGAAATTATAACGACCATGTTCGCTCCTGCGGCTGCCTGTGCCGCAAGCTGGCGGTAGAAAGCGCCTTCATAGCAGATCATGGGTGCTATCTTCATTTTCCCGAGATCAAACACGCTGAGGCGTTCGCCCTTGCTGTAATCATGAGCTCCGTTAAAAAAGAAGTCGTCTATAGCCTTAAACAGCCCGCTCATAGGGAAATATTCGCCGAAGGGGACAAGATGCACCTTGTCGTAAACGGCGGAACCCTGCCCTGCGTAAAGAGCTGCACTGTTGTAGTATTTTCTTTCGTCTCCGTTCTCTTCCCTGCGCATAACGCCTATGAGAACCGGAGTGTCCTCCCCTATGGTGGAGAGGGTGAGATCTATTATAGCGTCATCCTGCACCAGAACAGGATAAGCCGTTTCCGGCAGAACAAGCAGGTCAAAATCCTTAAACCCGCTCCCCAGAAGCATTTGCTGAACCGTGCTTATAACCCGCTCTTTCCGTTCCTCATCCCACTTTTCCTCCTGCGCGACGCCAGTCTGGATCATACGTACTTTCGCCGTGCCTCCGCTCTCAGGCTCCGGCATAGCGGAACCCGCCAGATACAGCAGAACGGGAAGAAAAATACCCGCAGCAAACAGAATGTGCCTTCTGCCGCGTATGCCGTGATAAACCAGAAGGTTTCCGGTAACTATCAGAAAGCTCAGCCCGTATTCCCCGAAAAACGAGGTCACGGTAAGAAGTTCGGGATACAGATACTGAGTCTGCCCCAACGTCAGCCACGGAAAGCCTGTGAGGAAAATCCCCCTGAAAAACTCTCCCGCGGCAAAAACAACAGGTACAAAAAGCAGCGAGCCCCTGCTCCGTGCGAAAACATACGCCGTCAGCCCGTAATACAGACCGAGATAGGCGGCAAAAACCGCAGTAACTATCCATGATACAAAAAGGGGCGCACTGCCTATATCCGTCAGAGGAAACGACAGCCATGAGATTCCGAAAAAGTAATAAAACTCTCCGAACAGAAGCCCTGCCCAAAAAGGGCGGATGTATCTTTTTTCCGCAAGGATAAACAAAGGCACAAGAGCAAACCACGCCAAAAACCCTCTGTCCATCCCCGGAGATGCCAGAATGAGAAGCATTACCGATACAAACAGCAGCGCCGCCGCATGAAACAGGTTATTCATATCTGCCTTATTGTTCATAATTAATATATACCGCCATAGGAAAACCCAAGGTAAAGACGGACATTCCGCATCCGTTGCTGCACCTTTACGAAGCAGATTAAAATTTTTGAAAGGGTTTGGGAAAAGCTTTTTATAAAAAGTTTTCCCAAGACAGGAGAAACCCTTCCCAAAACTCAATATATTTTGCAATTACATCATAATTTTATATCGTCACCGTAAACATACCCGCAGACCTGACCGAGTGAGATGCAGCCGTCATTGGCGGGGATGCGTCCGTGAATGAGGGGAGTGAACCCATTTTGGCGGAGCAGAGTTGTAACCCTGTCCAGCAAAAGCATATTCTGGAACACTCCGCCGGAGAGGGCGACAGTTTTTATCCCTGCTGCGTATTTTATGCAGGCAGCAGTGAGCATTCTGGCGAACCCGTTGTGGAACCTTGCGGAGCATACGGCAGAATCCGTACCGGAGGCAAGGTCGCTGAACAGACCGTCAAAAAGCCCTGCGGGGTTCATGGGTTCCGTATGATAAGAGTCAGTGACAGTTTTATCAGCCATATATTCCAGCTTGATGGCAAGATGCGCCTCAAAATCGTTTTCCGCAATGCCTGAAACCAATGCTCCGGCGGCTTCAAAAAGCCTTCCCGTGCTTGATGTTTCTATGGAGTTGAACCCTGTTTCCACCATTTTTTCGGTGAGTCTGAGAGCCGCCCGCATTTCAGGGAACCTGCCGTAGAGGAAGTCTGCATATTTTTCAAGCCCGTAGGATTTCATAACAGACACAAGCATCATGGCGGGCTTTTTGGCTGCCGTGTCCATGGCGGGCTGGAGAATATAAGGCAGACGGGCGGCACGTGTCACATATTGATCTTTCCTGACAAAGAGTTCTCCGCCCCAAATCCTGCCGTCTGTTCCCAAGCCGGTTCCGTCAAGTATGAGACCTAGGGCGTCGCCCTTGTGTCCGTTTTCACCGAGAACGGCGTAAAAATGCGCCAGATGGTGCTGTAATGTCACAACTTCCGCCCCTGTTTCTGCGGCATAGCGGGTGCTGAAATAATCGGGATGTATGTCTGTAATAACTGTCTGCGGTTCGATGCCGAGGAGATTCTTCATCTTGCCCCATGTTTCGGTATAGAAATCTCTCGTCTCCGGATTGTCCAAATCACCGATGTACTGGCTGGGGAAGGCATAAGCGCCGGAAGCGAAACATATTCCGTTTTTAAGATGCGCTCCGGCTCCAGCGACCTGCTTATCAGCCTCAAAAGGGAGCATGACAGGGTAAGGCGCAAAGCCCCGTGCACGGCGGAGCACATAGGGGAATCCGCCCGCCACGGCAACAACCGAATCGTCTACTCTGTTATGTATATCTCTGTTATGATGGAGAAAATTGTCAGTGTAATATTTTAGCCTCTGCTGTGCGTCCGCTTCGTCAATGCAGATAGGCTCATCCCGCAGGTTGCCGCTGGTGGCTATTATGAAATCCGTATTAAGGCGGCTCATCAGCAGAGCATGCAGCGGAGTGTAAGCGGTCATCACGCCTATATTGCTTCCCATAGGGTTCACCGAATCAGGAAAAGGCGGATTTTCCCAGTCCAGAAGCAGGATCGGAGCCTGAGGACTTGCGATTATGTTCCGCTCCGTGTCACTCAGGGTGCGGTATTTTTCAAGAGTCTGAACATCCGCACACATCACGGCAAAGGGCTTTTCTCCTCTGCGCTTGAGTTCACGAAGCTTTCCCACCGCAGCCTCATTCAGAGCGTCACATATGAGATGATACCCCCCCAGACCCTTCATAGCGAGTATTTCACCGGAGTTTACAGCGTCCGCCGCCCTGTTCAGAGCCGCGTCACCCTCAAGTCCGAATCCGTAAGCTTGAGGTCCGCAGACGGGGCAGCAGTCCGGCTGGGCGTGGAAGCGTCTGTCGGCGGGATTTTTATATTCGGACGCGCAGTCGGCGCACATGTCAAATGCGCTCATGGTAGTCATTCTGCGGTCGTAGGGGATGGATTTTATTATGGAATATCTCGGACCGCAGTTTGTGCAGTTGATGAACGGGTAATTAAAGCGTCTGTCCGATGTGTCAAAGAGCTCTCTGCGGCAGTCGGGGCAGAGAGCCACATCAGGAGAAACAAGGGTCAGTCCGTCCGTATCCACTGATTCACGGATTTCAAAGCCTTTAAATGCGCTCTCGCTGCCTTCGGTGATCTCAGTCGAAATGATGTGCGAAAGCGGCGGGGCAAGCCGCCTGACGTCCTCCGCAAATGAGCGGGCGGCATCATACGAGCACTCAAGCCCTATCTGCACACCCTTTGAGTCGTTCAGCACATAACCCTTAAGCCCCCGCTCTGCGGCGAGGTTATAAACAAACGGGCGGAAGCCCACTCCCTGCACAATTCCTTTGATCCTGATTATATAAGTCTTTGTCATTTCTTCCAGAACATGGGCGTAAACAGAACGAACACGGTGTAAAGCTCAAGCCTTCCCGCCATCATGGCAAAGCTGAGAATCCATTTCACATGATCCGGCAGAAAGGCATAATTTTCCGCAGGACCCACGTTGCCGAACCCGGGACCGATGTTGCCCACTGTCGCCAAGGCGGCAGTAAATGAGGTGAGCAGATCAATATCCGACGCTGCGAGAGCTGATGTTACAACCAGAAGGGTACAGACATACAGAAAGAAGAAGCCGCTTATGGCGTAAACTATGTTCTTCCGTACGGGATAGCCGCTTATTTTCAGAATAAATACTCCTCTGGGATGCACAAGAAACTTCATTTCGTTAAATCCCTGTTTAAGAAGCGTCGCTATCCTCACAACCTTTATCCCTCCTGCAGTGGAGCCCGAACAGCCCCCCACGAACATCAGCACCAGAAGCGTTACCTGACCGAGGTATGTCCAGTATTCATAGTCCGTTGTGGCAAAGCCTGTCGTTGAGAGTATGGAAGCCGCCTGAAAGGAAGCGTAGCGGATGCTCTCCCAGACGCTGCCGTATATCTTTCCATGCAGGCTGAAAGCTATGACCGCGCTGGCGGCGAAGAACACAAGCAGATAAGCCTTCAGCTCGGTATTCCGGAAAATACCCTTGAAGTTTCCGCTCATCAGCCTGAAATGGAGCGTGAAGTTCATTCCGGCTATCACCATGAAAAGGGTGATAACGCCGTCTATATAAGCCGAATCATAATGCCCTACACTTAAATTTTTTGTGGAGAACCCGCCCGTGGCGAGAGTGCTGAAACTGTGGTTAAGAGCATCGAAAAAGGTCATGCCGCCGCAGACAAGCAGAAAGGTTTCAAGAGCGGTGAAGCCTACATAAACATACCAGAGGTACTTGGCGGTCTCCGCTATGCGGGGAGTTATTTTATCAACTGAAGGCCCGGGGGCTTCCGCCTGCATAAGCTGCATACCGCCGATTCCCAAAAGTGGAAGAATGGCGACGCCAAGAACCACTATGCCCATACCGCCCAGCCAGTGAGTGAGTGAACGCCACAAAAGGAGGGAACCGGGCATTTTTTCTATATCCGTCAGAATAGTCGCCCCTGTGGTGGAGAAGCCGGACATTGTTTCAAAAAAAGCGTCCGTGACCGTCAGCATGCCGCCGTCGAATATATACGGAAAAGCGGCGACGGTAGACGCCACAAGCCAGCTCAGGGTAACGGTGATGAGCCCGTCTCTGGTGGAGAGAGTCTTCTGCTTCTCGTGCCTGAAAACAAAGAGAATGCCGAAGCTTATGCAGCCGCTTATTGCGATGGACAAAAGAAAACTGCGGACAGCCGCCCACTCCTCATAGTAAGCGCCAACTCCGGCGCAGAGGAGAAGGAAAATATCGAGAATAAGTATAAGAACCGAAACAGTTTTGAAAATTACCTTGAAGTGCATAATCAGCCGGAAAACATCTCAGACAGAGCGGAAGAGGCTTCCTTCGCCGAGAAGGTGACTATCCTGTCCTTCTCTCTGAAAACGAAATTTCCATCGGGGATGATGTGCTTTGTCCCTCTGGAGACAGCCGCCACAAGGGAACCGGAGGGAAATTTTGTATCCTTGAGGGTCTTGCCGCAGAGCTCATTGTTTGAGGCAAGACTGAATTCGGTTACCTCCGCCCGCCCGTCAAATATTTTAAAGACATTGAGAATATTCCCCTGACGCATGAATTTCAGAATAGCGTTTACGGAGCTTATCTTCGGGCTCACTGTGGCGTTCAGTCCCAGCTCAGCGGAGATATGAAGATAATTTGTCTTGTTTACCAAGGCAATAGCCTTTTTCACTCCGAGAGATTTGGCGTAGATCGCTGTGAGTATATTGAGTTCCTCATTACTGGTGGTGGTAACGATCAGATCGTTATCCGCAAAGTGCTCATCATCAAAGACACTTTTGTCGGATATGTCGCCGTTGATAACAAGAGCGTTCGGAAAATCCGAGGCCACTTGCTTGCACAGCTCATAATCCCTATCCACAATCTTTACGCTGCGTCCGAGCTTAAGAAGCTTCTCCGTAACGTATCTGCCCATTCTTCCGGCGCCGACTATAACCACAGTCCTGATGCGCTTCTTGGGAGTGCCCGTCTTGGCGAGTATCTTCTCAAAAGTGGATACGGAGGCGACTATGAAAACGTGATCCCCCTCTTCGATAATCGTTTCACCGTCGGGAATTATTATTTCATCCTCACGGATTATACCGGCGACTATGAACTCCTCCTTAAGTGTTCCTTTAACTGCCTTAAGGTTTTTACCGAGAAGGAAGTGCTCATCGTCCATATAAAGATCACGAAGCTGTATTTCGCTGTTGTCAAAGCTGAAAATATCGCTGGTAGCGCCGTGCTGTATGTTGTTTACAATCGCCTTAGCAGCCTCAATCTCCGGATTAACTATGTAGTCAACTCCATAGCCGCCGCTGAAAATGCGGGTTCCGGTGTATTTAAGGCTTTTTACACGGGCAATTTTAAGGGGAACGTTAAATTCACTGGCAACGACAAAGCAGCTTATCATGTTCACCTCATCGGAATCGGTTGCAGAGATGAAGGCGGATGCTCTGGCAAGTCCCGCGTCTTTCAGAACCTCGATGTTGGTGGCATCGTCGTTTATCACCAGACAGTCAAGGTGATTGGAGGCATGCTTCGCACGCTCCTTGTCACGCTCAATTACGACTACATCACGGTTTTCAAGTATGAGCTGCTCGGCGATGTGGAACCCCACCTCGCCTGCGCCCGCTATGAATATTTTCATGGGTAAAGCCTACTGAACAAGCATCGCCTCTGCTATCTTCATGTACTGGGTGCGTTCAAAACCCATGTGCTCACCGGCGTTTTTCTTGGAGGCGAGCCCGCGGATTTCCGCCAGAGAAGATTTTTTGCGGAGCTCAAGCCACTGGTCAACCTCTTCCAGTACCGCGGAGATTCGCCCGAAGCCGTTTTTATAAACCTCTGAAACCATCTGCACCGCGGAGGCTCCGGCGAGAATATGCTGAAGCACAGCAGATGAGGAGTGAACCCCTGTTGAGGAGCTGACATTTATACCGAGCTGAGAGGTGATCACGGAAACCCAGCGAAGAACGTTATACGTCTCGTTCTCTGTGCTGTAGTAATGCACAGGCTTAAGCTTAAGCGTGTCAGTATCTATCGCCATCTGGTAGTATCTGTTGAAAAGGGTGAGGCTGTCCGCGCCCGCTTCCTTAAGTTTTGAAGCCATATAGGGAATTGAGGTGAAGTTCGGACCTATCTTGACCGCAACAGGAATCTTCACCTGAGCCTTCACAGCCCTTACGGTGTCAATATACCTCTGCTCAACATCTCGGGGATCGTCTTTGATACTGAAAGGGACGTAGGCAATGTTCAGCTCCACAGCGTCAGCGCCGGCACTTTCTATATCCTTCGCGAATCCCGCCCACCATTTGCCGCCCATGCAGTTTATGCTGGCTATAACGGGAATCTGAACAGTGTTTTTGGTTTTTTCGATGATTTCGGTGTAACCTTTTGTTCCGTAAACCATGAGAGCGTCTTTCATTATATATTCATAGGCTTCCGGGTGGAAGCTGTCGCCGTAGCCTGCATCCCCCTGCCTGAGTTCTTCCTCGAAAAGAGATTTGAGAATAATGGCGCCTGCCCCTTCGTTTTCCGCCGCTTTCATATTCTCAGTGGTTTTGGACATGGTGGAGCTGCCGAGAATTATCGGACTTTTCAGCTTGAGCCCCATGTAGTTCACGCTTAAATCAGCCATAGTTCCTTCCTTAAATGAGTTTTTCAGGTAATTTATTATATTGTGTTATGAACAGTAAAGCCAGAAATACCGTATGAAAATACAGTTACCATCAGTACGCCATCCTGAACAGGGTGAAGAATCCCGCACGGCGCATTCCCTTCCTTGGGAATGCCTGTTAATCGCTGTCTTGCCGGAATAATCCGTACATCCTGTCGGATTATTCCACACGCTCGCGCCGTGATAAACACGGCTTCGCTCCGCACGGCGCATTCCCTTCCTTGGGAATGCCTGCTAATCTCTGTCTTACCGGAATAATCCGTACATCCTGTCGGATTATTCCACACGCTCGCGCCGTGATAAACACGGCTTCGCTCCGCACGGCGCATTCCCTTCCTTGGGAATACCTGCTAATCTCTGTCTTACCGGAATAATCCGTACATCCTGTCGGATTATTCCACACGCTCGCGCCGTGATAAACACGGCTTCGCTCCGCACGGCGCATTCCCTTCCTTGGGAATACCTGTTAATCTCTTTTGAGCACTTCTCTGGGTTTGGAGGTGCCGTCGGACGGGGCGACTATGCCCTTCTGTTCCATTATTTCCACTATGCGGGCGGCACGGTTGTAACCGATGCGCAGGTAACGCTGTATCATTGATATTGAGGCGAAGCCTTTTTGTCTGACCAGTTCAAGCGCCTCGAAATATTTGTCGTCTATTTCGGATTCGTCTATCTCATCAAGTCCGGCGTCCTCATCCTTAACCAGATCCATATTGTACTCCGGTTCACCGAGCGTTTTGAGGTGTTCTGTTATTCTGCCCACCTCATCATCGCTCACGAAGCAGCCGTGGACACGCACAGTCTCGCTCGTGCCCGGGGGTATGAAAAGGCTGTCGCCCTTACCGAGGAGGAGCTCAGCGCCGTTGGAGTCTATGACGGTTCGGGAGTCAATCTTTGAAGAAACCTTGAACGAGAGCCTTGCCGGCATGTTCGCCTTGATAATCCCCGTGATGACGTTTACAGACGGTCTCTGGGTGGCGAGAATAAGGTGTATGCCCACTGCGCGCGCCATCTGGGCTATGCGGATGATCGACTGCTCCACCTCTTTGCCCGCAACCATCATAAGATCCGCAAACTCGTCCACAACCACGATAAGATAAGGCATTTTAGGGTGCCCGTCCGTTTCGGACTTCTGGTTGTAGGAATCGATGTTCCTCACTTTTGATTCGGCAAGTAAGCTGTAGCGGGATTCCATCTCCTGAACGACATTCTTAAGCACAGTAGCCGCCTTGCGCACATCCACGACAACAGGGGCAGCAAGATGCGGAATTCCTTCGTATATGCTGAGTTCCACCATTTTCGGGTCGATCATTACAAACTTCACCATCCGTGGAGAGGATTTATACAGAACAGAGCAGATCATCGCATTCACTGAGACGGACTTACCGCTGCCCGTTGTGCCCGCTATGAGCAGGTGGGGCATTTTGGTAAGATCAGAGATGTACGGCTTGCCGGAAGCGTCCTTACCCATGGCGAATGTCAGCGGCGACTGGCTCTCTGCGAATCTCAGTGAAGTCAGCAGCTCACTGAGAACCACAGACTCCCTGTTTTCGTTGGGAAGCTCTATTCCCACCACGGACTTTCCGGGGATGGGGGCTATTATCCTCACGCTGAGGGCGCTCATGGCGAGAGCCAAGTCATCTGACAGATTTGCTATCTTATTTATCTTGATTCCGGGAGCGGGTTCAAACTCAAACAGAGTGACAACCGGTCCCGGGCGTATTTCACGCACTTTTCCCAGAACGCCGAAATCCTTAAGCTTCTGCTCAAGGATAGATGCTTTATGTTTAAGCTCCTCGTCGCTCTCACCCTTTATCTTGCCCGAAGGCTTATCAAGGAGGCTCAGCGGAACATCATACTTAACAGATGTCTGCTCCACCGTTTCCTTGGGCTTAATATCTATACCGTTTGCCTGAGGCTTGGGAACCTCAAAAACTTCTTCATCTTCTTCCATCGGTTCCGGAAGTATTTCCGGCTGCACCGGCTCAAAATAATCATCACTCAGCGGCTTGGTCACAGGCACATAACCCTCATCCGGCTCAGTATATATTCCGCCGCCCGCGCTCTCGGTCTCCGCCGCTTCCACAGTGCGTCCGGCGTTTATGAACATGCCCCTGAAGCTCCTACCTCCGGTTCCGTCCTTAACTCCGGTTTTGACCCGTAAAAAAGCCTGCTTCATATCACTCAGAGTCACGGCGAAAAACAGCATGAAGGAAATAACGAGCAGAAAGAAGGTTACAATCATCCCTCCTGCCCTGCCTAAGAAAGAGACCAGAATATCCGAAGACGCCTTGCCGGAGATGCCGCCAGTGTACTGCGAATCAAAGAAGAAATCATGTCCGCCGAAAAAGCCCGACATTACAGACAGCAGGAACACGAAAACAGTCATTGCCATAAAGGAGTACACAGCGCCGAAGCGTCCTTCCTCCCTGCCGCTTCTGAGCAGATAAAGCCTGTAGACCGTGCCTGTGAAAAATACGGGAATGCACAAAGCAGCCCACCCGAAGAAGGTTCCGGTGAGATCTGCAAAATAGGCTCCGGTTTTGCCGAAAAGGTTATTCACCCTGAGCTCGTAGTCACTGAAAATTATGTGAGAAAACGAGGGATCGGACGAAGAATAGGAATATATGGACAGCGTCAGAAAAATCAGCGCGGCGACACTCAGAATAAAAATTATGTCGAGCGGCAGGCTTTTTTTGTTTTCTACATCCATATTATAGCTGTTATCCCCAGCACAAGGCAGTAAAGGGCGAATATCTTAAGGTTCGCCTTCTTTATAAAATACACCATAAAGCTTATGGCGAAAAGCCCGCTTATGAAAGCCGCCAGCATTCCGGCGCCGTAAGCGGGAAGCTGATCGGTGGGCAGGGTTTCCAAATGGCGCACCTGAAGAAGTGCCGCGCCGAATATCGCCGGAACGGACATCAGGAACGAAAATTCCGCCATGTCCTCCCTTTTTACGCCGAGAAAAAGACCTGCGGCGACTGTGGAACCGGAGCGGGATATGCCCGGTATAACGGCTATTCCCTGCACTATGCCTATTATAAAAGACTGGGGCAGAGTGAGCTCGCCCCTCGGCTTCATCTTATCCGAAAAAACGAGCAGCAGAGAAGTCAGAATCAGAAAATAGCCCACAAATGAGGGCGTTGTGAAGAAATGCTCCGCTGATTTTTCAAGAGAAAGACCTATCACCGCCGTCGGTATACTGGCTATAATTATACCCCAGAGAAAGTTCTTGTTCTGGTAGTAGACTATCCTGTACTGCTGAAAAAATATGCCGAAAAAGGCGAGCATGAGATTCTTCACCCTCTCCCTGAAAAAAAGGAGAACAGCGAAAAGAGTCGCCAGATGCAGCAGTGTATCAAAAAGAAGCCCCGGCTGGGAGAAACCGCCCATAAGGGACTGGGCAAGCACAAGGTGCCCCGAACTGCTCACAGGAAGGAACTCGGTGAATCCCTGAATAAGCCCGAGCAGAACAGCCATACCCGTTGTCATTTATACCTCCACGACAGCGACCGAAACGGCAGGTCTTCTGTCCATACTTTTTCTGAAAAAACGTCTGACGAGTTTTTCAATAAAATCCTCAAGCAGGGTGTAATCCCCGCCCGCTTCCTCTATGAGGCTTGCCATGTTATCGCTCAGGTACTTCCTGAGCTCAAATGTTGTGCGATCGTCAATCCGGAAGCCCTTCACCCTGACCACGGGGGGCGTCTCAAGCGCTTCGTAAAGCGGGCTGTAAAGCACCGCGACAGACACCGCGCCGTCTCTGCAAAGGCTTTTACGATCCTTCAGCAGTTCTTCGTCTATGACGGTTCTGCCCCGCAGGTCAATATATACAGCTCCGTGGGGTATATCGTCAACGGCTACCAGCTTTCCGCCCTCAAAAACCGCTTTCATGCCGTCCTTAACTGGCAGAACGCTTTCACGCTCAAAGAGCCCCGTCTTCATCGCCGTTTTACGCATGTGAGCAAGGTGCATCTCCTCACCGTGTACGGGTATGAGGTACGAAGGCTTAGTAAGGTTCATCATTTTTGTCAGCTCCCCTCTGGAAGCATGACCGGAGACATGTATTTTGCGTGCGGCTACATCTATCACCTCGCCGCCGTTTTCATAGATCAGGTTTATAAGCCTGTTGAGGTTCTTCTCATTTCCCGGGATAACCCTTGATGATATTATGAAGGTGTCCCCGGGCTCTACTTTCAGATCCTTGCGCTCCCGTGAGGCTATGCGGTAGAGGGTGCTCTGCGTCTCTCCCTGACATCCGGTGATGATGTATACAATCTTGTTGTCCGGCATTTTTTTTCCGGTGGAGAGCTGAACAACCGCCTTCGGAGGTATCTCCAGACGCCCTATTTTCTTGGCTATATCCACATTACGCTCTATGGAGGTTCCTTCCAGAACCACTTTGCGCCCAAGCTCCTCGGCGGCTTCTATCACCTGCCTGAGCCTGTCCAGATTGGAGGAGAACGTGGTAAAAAACACCCGCCCGGGTGAGCTGCGCATTATGTCTTTAAGCTCCGCCTTTATGGATGATTCGGAGTTGGTGAAACCCTCATTCTGGGAGTTGGTGGAATCCAGCAGAAGACATGTAAGCCCGCCTTCTGCGAGCGGAGCGAAGTCATCCTCGTTGAAGGGTTCTCCTGAAACGGGAGTGTAGTCTATCTTAAAATCCGAGCAGTGAAGCGCTGAGAATGAGCCGTGCTTGAGATAAATGCCGAAAGTATCGCCTATGGAATGAGTCACCGGAAGAAATGTTACGGAGAAGCCGTCTATTTTTACCGTTTCTCTCGCCTCAACGGAGATCAGGTTCAGCTTCTCTTTTTTGGAGCCGAGCTTGGCTGCGAGTATTCCCAGAGAAAGCTTTCCGCCGTAGACGGGAACATTAAACTCGCTGAGGAAATAGGGCAGTGCGCCTATATGATCCTCATGCCCGTGGGAAACGAGAACCGCCTTAAGCTTATGCTCTATTTCACGAATATATGTAAAGTCGGGAATTATGTAATCCACGCCCGGATAGGTGTAGTCCGCGAACATTACGCCGCAGTCGATTATCACCGCAGTGTCTTCGGTCTCATAAACATACATATTCATGCCGATTTCGCCTACTCCGCCGAGTACGGCAACTGATGCCCTCATCTTGCTCCTTAATTTCTCTGGATAACGGATATTTTAAGGTAAACGCAATTAAATGAAAAGGCAAGGAATGTTAAGGGAAGAGAATGGGGGAGACAGTTTTCAGGCAGTTCTAAATCGTCAACCTCTGTCTGACAATTTCTGCATATACAAAAGGAGATTTGCTCAAAAGAAAATTCAACGAGCAATCTCCAGAAACATATGTGCCATAACGTTCCGCACGCATTTTATTATTTTCGGCACTGTCTAATTTCAGGCGCTTGATTGTTTTATAAGCAAGTGCAAGTTCATCTGGATTCAAACTCGGGTTAGGGTAAATTTCTCCTGAAACAAAATTAATAAAAAACGTATCAGGATGCAGCCCTATAGGATCAAGAACATCGTCAAATTTATGCTTATTCCGGTTAGAACCTAAACATGAAAGACGATAGTTTGACCATTCATATGCCTGTCCAGCATTTTCAGATTTTGCTATGAAATGATCTGTTGAGCTTGCCCCTGTGCCCCACTCAAAATAAATAGCAAGGTAAGCGCAAATACCTGAATAAGCCTCCCAAAGCTGTTTATTGGAATGACGCCAGTAGTTGGGTAATTCGGATGCTTCCGTCGGAGCGGAAGCAGGATCTATTCCCTTCTCCTCAAGCCACTTAAGTCCTTTCTGACGAACTTCTTTATTAAAATCCTCCGGTTCAGGCTGAAGAGTCACTGGTATCATTTAAGCAATCCTTTCTTATAGCAGATAGCCCGCCAGCGGAATAAAAAATCATCCTTAGGGTTCAAAGCCTTTACCAGTTTATCATTCATAGATTCTATTTGCTGTTCTGATGGTGGCACTTGTTTCAAAAGCTCCGATGCCTCATTAACAAGACGCTCATACTCGACTGCACCCCTGTCACTGGGGAGATCAAACGCCTCACTAGTTAACCAGTTTGCAATATTGCCACGTTTTTCATACTCGCGTTTACGTAAAACAACCTTTTCATTTTCAAAATCCAAATCAAACCAGGCATCTTGATTTTCATCGAACAAGGGTTCAACAGAAGCCATTATCAGAGGAGAATGTGTTGCAGTGATTAACTGCACCTCAGGACTTTTTGTTAATTCCTTCATAACAGAAAGCAGCGCAGGAATAATCCTTCTCTGCCAGCTTGGGTGCAGATGTGATTCAATCTCATCTACAAGAAATGTAATTTGTGCAGTAGACTGTTTACCCAACTGTTTAGCAGCTTTTCCGTGTTCTTCCCATGCCCAGACAAGAAAATACGCCAGAGCAATGATTCGCCTGATCCCCGACGAAGCATGTACAACCGGCACATCTTTTTGATAAGGCATACGAATAGTAGGAATATCACGAACATCATCAAGACTTATTCTTGCCAATTCACCGGGTTCAAGCTTTTCATTATCGGAAGAAGACAGGACACTTAAGACCTGTTTGAGGTGCTTAAAAGATTTACCTTTTTCTTTTTGCCAACCTGCCCAGTCACGTATCAATCCGTTACAAAGCCAATTACCTCGATCGTCCTGCAAGCCGTCCCAAACTTCTTTGGGGCTGAATACATAAGCAGGAACACGTTCCTGAATATCCACACCACCGCGGGTAATCCAGTAGTTTCTATGGGGATCCCAAACCGCAAAGCTTCCATCAGACATGGCATAAAGAACTAAACCCGGATTAGCAGGTCGTCCACGTGTTCCGAGCCACGATTGCTCCTCTCTGTGAAATATGCTTTCGTAACTAAGTTTTTTTTTACTTTTTGCAGCAAACGAAAAACTGATTTTCGCTTCACCTTTGGAACTGGGGCGTGCTTTATTTCCTGTGGTCAGTTTTGGATTAATTTCAGATGCCCACTTACGTGTAAGTGACCACCAAACTATATCAAGCAAAAAGCTTTTACCTAATCCGTTATCACCAGTAATCAGATTCAGTCTTTTACCAAAATCCATCGCCATTTCTGATGCTGGCCCAACATTATTTAGTTTGAGATTCTGGATCATGCCTGATTCTCCCTTAAATCTTTTGGCGATATGCTAGTATATATTATAAATGGAAGTTTTCTTACTCAATATCAAGTTTAACCGATGTTAATATACTTGTCACACATAATATTTTGTATCAGATTAAAACTACATACAAAATCATTCAAATAAATATACATATTTATAAATGGTGAAATCAAAAGTCAAGTTGATGTTTTGAGTTTATTTCAAAACCAAAGATGTATATTGAAATTTCATTATATTCTACCCATGCTCCCACCCTTTTTCTGAAATATCCTCGCCGTCCATGAACACGCCTGCCCCTTTTTTCACCTTGCCTATGCGGTAAACAGGGCGTTTGAGGTCACGGTGGATGAGTTCCTCCATCTCCTTGGCACGGCTTTTGGGCACGGTGAACAGGAGGGCAAATTCCTCACCGGAGCTGACGGCATCAGAGATTCCGTATTCGGGAATAAGTCTTGAATCAAGCTCAATGCGCACTCCGCTTGCTTCGGCTATGTGAGAAGCGTCCCGTCCCAGACCGTCGCTTATATCTATGCAGGAATTAACGCCGAATCCGCCGAGATACTCCCCAAGCTCCGTTTCCGCTTTATAAAGATAGTGTTCGTAAACCCTCTCCCCCGCAAGCTCACGGGCAAGCATAGCCGCAGCTCCGCCCACCGGTCTGGAGAGATACACCTCATCCCCCTCCTTCGCCCCGTTTCTGGTGAGGATATTCTCCGAAGGAGAGCCGATTATGGTGAGGGATGCGAAAAAGTGAGATATTGAAGACGTGGTGTCCCCGCCGATGAGTTTTATGTCATAGTATGAACATGCGTAGCGTACTGCCTCAGTGAGCTTCTCTTTATTCAGGGTAGAGGGCAGGGCGACACCGAGAAGAGCCTTCTCCGCCTGTCCGCCCATCGCCGCTATATCGCTTACGTTTGCTGTGAACAGCCTGAAAATTATATTCTGTAACGGTGCGTATTTAGTAAAGTGAACACCTTCAGCGACAATATCCTTAGCGATCAGCAGACCATCCGTAAGCACGGCGTCATCGCCTATTCCATGGAGACCGTCCGCAGAGCTCAGGTTTTTCAGGCTTTTGATAAAGGCAAATTCCTTCAAAGCTCCTCCGCAAGCTCACGCATAAGTTTGGCATCGCAGTAAGGGTCACCCGAGGCGCAAAGGGCGGAAGAAACCGCCACGCCGGAGAGCCCCATGCCTTTGAGACTTTTTATGTTTGAAGCCTTTATGCCGCCTATGGCTATGGCGGGCAGCGGGCTTCTTTCCGTTATAAGTCTTATCCCCTCCGGTCCGATAACCGGACGGAGATCTTTTTTAGTATCAGTGTTAAACGCCGGACCCACACCGATATATGATGCACCGCCGTTCACCGCCGTTTCCAGATCCAAAAGCGAGTTGCAGGAATAGCCGTAAACCATCTCAGCCCATGTGCTTACCGCCGTTTCAAGGGGAATGTCCTTTATCCCCAGATGCACAGCCTCAGCGCCCAGAGTCAGCGCGACATCTATGCGGTCATTCACCACAAACAGAATATCTCTGCCCTCTATGAGCTCCATAATCCTGTGTCCGCTAATCAGCGTCCGGCGGAGATCAGCCCCCTTGTTGCGGAGCTGGATTGCCGTTACGCCGCCCTCAATCACCGCCGGAATGAACTCATCCAGCGGCATCAGGAGCATATCTTCCTCAAAAACGAGGTAAAGCCTTAAATAGTCGGCAGCTTTTTGTCTATCTTCACTGCGCATAATTTCCCGCACATGGAGCAGGAATCAACGTCCCTGTTCCTTTCAAATTTTTCTCTCGCCTTAACCGGATCAATGGCAAGGGCAAACATCCCCTCCCAGTTAAGCTCTTTTCTGTACTTACTCATAAGTATATTACGTTCCATCGCTCCCGGGTAGCCTTTTGCTATGTCCGCTATGTGTCCGGCTATGCGGGAAGCTATAACTCCCTCACGCACATCGTTTTCATCCGGCAGGCAGAGGTGCTCGGCGGGGGTCACATAGCAGAGGAAATCCGCCCCCGCTGCGCCCGCTATGGCTCCGCCTATGGCTGCGGTTATGTGGTCATAGCCCGGGGCTATGTCCGTGGGCAGAGGACCGAGAATATAAAAAGGAGCGCCGTCGCAGAGGGTTTTCTGCAATGTCATGTTAGCCTCAATCTGGTTAAGGGGCACATGCCCGGGACCCTCGATGATAACCTGAACATTGCGCTCCTTTGCCCTTTTGGCAAGCTCACCGAGAATGATAAGCTCGTCTATCTGGGCTCTGTCGCTGGCATCCGCAATTGCTCCCGGACGGAAGCCGTCACCAAGACTCAGTGTTACGTCATACTTATAGGCTATATCCAGAAGATCTTCATAATATTCGTAAAGCGGGTTTTCTTTACCGTTTCTGCGTATCCAGTTGGCGGTGATTGAGCCGCCCCTGCTGACGATTCCGCATACTCTGTCGGTTCTGTCCATTCTGGCGACTGATTCCTTGGTAACGCCGCAGTGCACAGTGATGTAGTCTATCCCCTGCTCGCACTGCTTTTCTATGCTGCGCAGCAGAACTTCGGGATCCATCATCTCTGTGTTTTTGTCAGCCATGGCAAGCTCGGCGGCAACGGCATAAAGCGGAACAGCGCCCACCATAACGGGGGAAGCCTCAAGTATCGCCCTGCGTACAGCCTCAAGGTCGCCGCCTGTGGAGAGATCCATTACGCTGTCCGTGCCTGCGTCAAGAGCTGCCTTGAGCTTGTCCAGCTCGCAGTCTATGAACGGGCGGTCGCCGGATGTGCCGATGTTGGCGTTTACCTTGGTGCGCAGACCACGCCCTATGCCCATAACATGTGCGAAATCTCTGTTTTTATTTTTGGGAATAACTGCTTTTCCGTCCGCAATGAGGCTCATGAGCTTTTCGGCGTCCATGAATTCGTCTGCGGCTATTTTTTTCATTTCGGGGGTAATGATGCCCTTGCGGGCTGCTTCAAGCTGAGTCATAAAATCACCTGCGTATATTAATATTCATCAATCAGTTTTTTTGAACCATCGATAATATTCCGTCAAGGGATTAATGGGAAAAGAGCTTAAGCGAAAAGACCAAAGAAGATAACCGTTTCCCTACGCCGGCATTATCCGGATCAGGTTACGGGGACTCTCTCAGCCTGCCCTTTTTAACCGGCAAGCACCCCCACGGATGTTGGTTTAACTTACACTCTGATTTGAGCGAATGCAAGGATAAGTGATAGTTTTCTGACAATGGCTTGAAAATATGATATGTTTCCCAAACAAACATATTTTTTAGATATGTCGAAAAAAAAGCCTTTTTTATACATGTCCAGATGATATGTTTGTTCGGCAAACATATCTATTCTGCAAGAAGCTTCAAAAAATCAGTATTGACATAATACAGTTCCCGCCCTTGTTTAAATGAAGCAAGAATTCCGAGCACCTCAAGCTCCTTAAGATACGATGATGCCGTCTGCCTGTTCCCTACTCCTTCATCCTGTAAAAACTTAATTTTACAGTAAGGCTGCCTGAACAGTATTTCGATCAAGTCTTTTGAATATATTTTTGGCGTCTCATTTTTAACCCTTTCAGAAACCTTGCACATCAGTTCTTTAATCAGGAGTATTTTATTCCGTGCATCAAGCGCAGACTTTTCGACAGCGTCGAGCATATAAAGAATCCATGCTTCCCAGCCCTTTCAATTCTGCCAACGCTTTGTTGGCTGTAATCGCTTTTTTCAGAACGTCTTTACTTTCAATATCCGAATCAGGCGGAAGCAGAGGCAAATCATTATAAGGAATATCAGCTTTAAAACCCATCTTGCAAACCTATATTTTTATTATAAACAGCTTAATTGAAAAGTAAGAGGTTAGAAAGCGAAATGTCAGTAATTCGTTATCAGAAGCTCGCTGATTGAGCCCCGTTTGTCCGCGCTGCTGTTTATATTGCGGGCGGCTTTAACCCTGCGGATGCGGAAGCCCCCGTAAAGCTCCTCAAAGAAGCTGTCTGCGGGGTCTGCGTTTTTCGGGTCGGAGTTGCTGAGCATCTGCACGGCGCCTCTGTCTGCGAGTTTTCGGAAGCAGGAAGCGAGACGCACCTGTTCGCCGTCATCGAAGCCGCCTGTGGAATAGGTTGTGAAGCACGCCGTCTTGTTCAGCGGTCTGTAGGGCGGGTCATAGTATACGAAGCTGCCTTTTGAAGCCCCATCAAGAGCCTCGTTAAAATCGGCGCAGGTAATCTCCGCCTCTGTTTCTGTGAGGGCTCTGCTTACTGCGTATATATTTTCCGGATCGATTATGGTGGGGGACTTGTACCTTCCCGCCGGAACGTTGAATTCGCCTTTGCTGTTCACTCTGAAGAGACCGTTAAAGCAGGTTTTGTTCAGAAAAACCGTTGCGGCGGCACGGGTTACGGATTCAAAGCCTGTTCCCGCGTTATACTGCTTTCTTTTATCGTAGTAGTATTCAGCACGCTCTACATCATCCAGAGCAAGATATTCAAAGGACAAAGCCAAGCATGATTCTATGAAGTCTGCGGGTGTGTATTTTATGACTGAATAAAGACCTGCAAGATCTGAATTAAGATCATTGAGGAACGCTTTTTTTATGAGCCCCTTCGCCGCAAGGTGGAGAAAAACCGCGCCGCCGCCTATGAAGGGTTCAAAGTAAACCGTTCTCTTTTTGGGGAAAAACGGTTCAAGCTGAGGAATGAGTTTACTTTTGCCGCCTGCCCATTTTAAAAACGGACGGGGGCGAAACGCATCCTCCCTGATTTGTATCGCCTGTCTCACACTCAATGAAATCTCCGTAAAAAACGTTGTCAACCAAGTATATCGGTCAGCTCCGAAATATCATTAAGCACGAATTTAACATTTTCGTTCATACACTCAGTTTCATTCCCGAAACCGTATGAAGCCCATGCCGCATCCATGCCGCAGTTAAGGGCAAAGCCCGTGTCCTGCACAGCGTCGCCTATCATTAAGCATTCAGACGCCGCCACACCGAAACAGGGCACAATTATTTCCGTAAAAGCCTGTGGATGGGGTTTCTGAAACTGTCCGTCCCTTTCCCCCGCAACAAGCCCGCAGAAGGGCATAAGCCCCGTAATCTCCACAGACTGCACCACCACGGCATGGTTTTTATTGCTGACAACGGCGATTTTGTAACCGGTACAGTGAAGCCTTTCCACAGTCTCAAAGGCGGAAGGAAACAGTCTCGTCATCTCCATCCCCTCTTTGCGGTAGTACTTCCGGTAAATATCAGTTACTTCCCGTGCTGCAGCATCGTCCAGACCGCCGAGATTTGCTATCATCCTCATAAGCGGAATGCCTATGGCTGCCCGCACAGCCTTCTCGGGAGGAGGAATAAGTCCGTAATCCTCAAATGCCGTCTTCATGCAGAACTGAATAGCCGGCTCGGTTGCGGCGAGTGTGCCGTCAAAGTCGAATATCAGAAGTTTATATTTATCCATTCTCAGTGTCTTATCTCAAAGGATGAAAACTCGCCCGTGGGCTTTTCCTCCAAAACGGTCATGTCCGTCACCTCGGAAAAGGGCGAGCCCGCGCGGGCTTTTTTCAGCACCTCAGCAAGCTGAGCGTCCGTGCCCTCGGCGATTATCTCAACACTTCCGTCCGCAATGTTGCGGACATATCCGCCCACGCCGAGAGGAACTATACCGTTGTGCACAAACGCCCTGTAACCGACTCCCTGAACTCTTCCTTTTACACGTATTTCAAGCCGTTTCATTACTCTATCTCTAGCCAGATCCCGCCTATCTCGTTGCGGCTGTTGCCCGCTATCACAGGGTAAGCCTTCCCTTTGCCGTCACGGGAATATTTCAGCATAAAATAGTCTGTCATGCGTATTTTATAACCTCTGTCATCCCCGCTGTTTACCGCTCCGGACGGGACATACCCCTTCACGTTCACAGGCACATCCGGCGAACCGAAATCACCGCCGAGAGCTTCTATAAATTCAATAGTATCGGTCTTTTTCAGTTTGACTGAGCTGCCGGAGGCAACACTTCTTTCAATCCCGTTCACCTTCATAACAAAGACAACATTTGTCTTTGAGGGTACAAGATTTTCCTCGCCGGACGGCGCCGGAACTCTTGGCTGGGGCTTAGCGGGAGAGACGGCTGTTTTTGTCCTGTACGAGAGTCTTATTTCACCCATTTTCTGGTTGTCCTTACGGAAAACTATGCGGGATTCACCCTTGACCTCCACCCTTTTGCCGCAGTCGTTGAGGTCGCCCATGCCGAGAATATCGCAGGATATGCCCCTGTCGTAGTTTGCGTCAACATTCGTTATCTCGATTATATCGCCCCTGTCAGCGTAAAGTGTTTTTCCGTTTTCGACAGTGACGACTTCGTCATTAACTCTGATCACGGCATAATTAAGCTGAGGGGCTTTCAGAAAAATCCTAGGATGTTCGGGAACTATATCGTAATATTTCATAAACTCATTCACAACATAGTTGTGGTAAAGCACCTTAAGCTCAACTGACGGAAGGTTTTTTGAGGACTCCACGCCGAAGGACGGAAGGCAGAAATGCTTCAGGGCATAGTAAGTGGCAGTTTTCCGCATGTCGGTGAACTTCGTCAGCGGATCTTCGGTTTTGGTGTTGAAGTAGTGCATAAAGTACTGCTCCTCGCCTATGCTTCTGTTTACCGCCTCCAGAACCTTTTTAGCAGGAGTTTTCAGATCAAGCATACTCCCGTCGTCGCAGGTGAATACATCAGCGTCGGTGATGATCGACTGTCCGAATCTGGCAGGATTGCGCCATTGATCAATATATTTCGGATTGTGGTATCCCCAGCCGTCATGCAGATTGAGGAACACATCGGATTCCTCCATGAGGCTGATGATAACCTCCACTACCTTGTCCATCTCCATAACGCCCAGATCCTTTGTAAAGCGGCGGTTCATATCCGCTTCGGTTTCACGGTCAAAAAGGATTACGGACTTGAAGTTCGCTCTGGGAACAACAATGAGATTGCCTTTTTCAAGACGCATTTCCGCATAAAGATCCGCCGAAAGAAACCCTCCCGGTTCGTCCCCCTGAATACCGCCTATGATCAGCATGGTTTTGCCGTCCTGCCTGCCGTATATCCTGTAAACGTCAAGCTCGTACTCCGTGCCCTTAAAGTACACCTCGTTTTTGATGTAGGGACGTGTCTGAGCAAACGACATAGCGGCAGCAAACAGCAGAATAAAAAGCGTCAGAGTTTTTTTCATTTAGCTCTCCAGAGTTCGCTCCTGATTTTGTAGTCCCCGGGGCATCCCTCAAGCTCAAGGGTTTTGATCCCCGTGTCACTGTAGGAGTCTCCGATGAAGTGCTGAATGAAGCTCACTCTAACCCTTTTCGGGGATACTTGCGAAATTTTTATATTGTCTATATTTATTTTAATTGTTGAGTATTTCTGAAACTTATCCGTCTTGTCAGCCTTCCAGCTTTCATAGCTGAACCCGTCTGAGGAGAAGGAGGAAGAGTAAGCCGCCATGTATTTTCCGATGTCCATACTCTCCCATGATATTTTCCACTCTTCAAGAAACTCTGCCACTCTGGCGCGCACCACAGGCTCATAGGATTCGGAGAAAAACTCCTCGGCAATGATCTTCAGCTCATCCACTTCTTTTTTCAGGTAGAGCTTTTTATTCCCGTATGCCAGAAGATTGTCAGCGCAGTAAAGCTGGTTGAAGTCGTAAAGAAACTCGTCTCCGTTCTCCTTAAAGGCTCTCACGGAAGATATTTCTATACTTCGCTCAGGGTAAAGTCCCATGAGGACTTTTTTCTTCCTGAGATACTGAGCGTAGTTCTCGCCGGAACCGCTCCTGAATTGTATATGATAATTTGAGGCGAAGCTGTCATAGTCAAGCCCTTCCCACGATGCCACAAGACCGTCCAGCTTCTCTTTCAGGAATGCCTTTTCCGACTCATAATTGTGAAGCTGCTCGAAGTTCACCTTTCTCGCTATCACAACGGGAACGCCTCTTTTGAGATATTGCTTATATTTATCAAGAACATCATTTTCAAGAGCCACACAGCCTCTTGTGGTCTGTTCCTTTCTGTCCACTCTTTTGCCGTGAATCCAGATTCCGCTGCCGGTCTTACCGCTGATGCGGTCAAAGAAGTTGGGGTAGCTCAGCGGGAAGGCTCCGGTGCCGTAGTCGTCCGCAGTGCTGCCGTAAGCCTTTCGGAGCTGCTCGGGGGAGAGGAAGCCTGTAATGTAATAGACGCCTTCCGGGGTTTTCATATCGCCGGAGACTTTTTTATCTCCTCCGCCGCCGCCCACAAGGACAGAGGTTTTTGCTATTATCTCGGGTCTGTCGTCCTTCATTTCGACTATGTACAGAATGCTGGTACTTTTATCCACCACTACGGCAACGAAGGGTTCGCTTTTATAAGCAAAAACATTGCCCGAAAGCTGCTGCTGCGCCTGAGCGCTGAATGCGGCAAAAACCACCGCCAATAAGATGAAGAGTGCTGAAAGTTTAGAACTCAATGTTTTTTCCATACAAAAAATACCTGTCCAGCTTGTTTTTAAATTTACCGTCAACGGTTTTCACTGTTCCCACGGGAATTTCCCCGTAGTAAAGAACCGGAGTATGATAGTCGGACGTCTTATCCGTGTCAAATCCTTTTAAATAACGCAATGCCCCTTCCATGCCTGTTTCGGCGCGGTATTCCTCTTTGAGGCTGCCGCCCAGCTCCCATGCGCTCTGGGCGCTGAGTTCGGGGGCGCGCTTCCATAGGCGGATGCCGCTCTTGCTTAGATGCGGTCTCGCCTCAAGCACGCAGCCCGTCTCTATGTATGCGGTACTTGACCCCTGAGAAACGGAAAGGTTTGCGGGCAGCTCATAAAAAAGCGAATCAAGCTGTTTATCCCTCTTCACCTTCACCGCGCAGCCGTCCGCTCTGTCACCTTTACGTCTCAGAGCGGCTATGAAAAAGCCGTCATAGGGGAGCTTATGGGGCATAACCCTGAGCACTTTTTCATCCACAACGACATTGCCGCTGATGCCGAACGTGTTTTCCCCCTCGGAGATGTCCAGAAGCTCCGCTTCGTCATTATCCGCAAGAAATGAGCCTATCACGCCTTCGTTCTCTTCCGCTGAAAAAGTGCATGTGGAATAGACCAGCACCCCGCCCTTCTTAAGGCATTTGAAAGCGGATTCCAGTATCTCCCGCTGAAGCTTCGCCATGCGTTCCACAAGGGCAGGCTCCCATGAGGAGTTCACTGTTTCGTTGCGGAAAATTTTATTTTCGTTGCTGCACGGAGCATCCAGAAGTATGCCGTCGAAGGCTTCCTCCAGATGCCTGTGGAGCACCCGCCCGTCAAAGGAGACAGTCTTGGCGCTCCAGCATCCGTATTTTTCAAGGTTAAATTCCAGTGACCTCAGCCTTTTTGACGAAGGCTCGTTTGCTACAACCACACCGCTGTTTTTAAGCATATCACACAATGCCACCGTTTTGCCCCCCGGGGCGGCGGAAACATCCATAACGGCGGGGTTTTCAGGCAGAAACCTGCACAGAACATCCGGCGGAAAAACTGACGAAGGATTCTGGATATAAAAACCGCCTGTCTGGAAAGAGACGGTCGAAGTGAGCTTCTCCGCCCCTCCAAGCACCTTGTAAACTGCGGGGAAACGCCTGTCATTCTCAAGAATTATGCCGTGTTCCGCTATTTCAGGCAGGTAGTTTATGCCCCGCTTGGTGTTCATGCGTACATGTTTAGAGGGCAGCCGTTCAAGGGAAGCGAAAAACGCCTCGGAATCTGTGCCAAAAATTCTGCTGAAATGCTCTATGAATGCGCGGTTTTTTTCCATCCGGAAAGTAAAGCCTGAAAAAGGATCGCAGTCAATAAAAATCAAATTCCTGTGCTTTTTAAAAAGTACGGGGAAACTTTTAATTTCAAAAGACTGTATGAGAAAAATTCAGTTTTTGGGGAAGAATCAGAGAAACCCTTTTTTTTCGATGTAAAAAAGGGTTTCTCTGTTATCTGAAAGCTTAAAATATTATTTAAAAAACTCCGCAACGGCATTCGTCACAGTATCTGTATCTTCCTGCGTTTTGTATGCGCACATGGGCAGGCTCATGATGTGAGCGGCTATTTTTTCGGAGACGGGGAGCGCTCCTTTCTTCACGCCGAGGTCGGCGAAAACCTCCTGCATGTGCAGGGGTATGGGGTAATGAACCGCAGTGGGCACGCCTTTTGCGTTGAGGTGAGCGGCGAGTGCGTCCCTGTTTTCAACCACTATGGAGTACTGAGCCCACACAGAGCGGTTGAAGTCCGTGACTGCGGGTGTTTTCACACCTTTTATTTTGGAAAGTTTCTCGGTGTAAATAGCGGCGATTCTGTCACGCCCGTCTATCTCCTTATCAACAAAAAGGTCGAACTTGCCGAGAAGCACAGCCGCCTGAACACTGTCCAGCCTGCCGTTGATGCCGACTATTTTGTGGCGGTATCTTTCGTTCTGTCCGTGGTTTCTGATCCAGCCCATTTTCTCCGCGAGAGTGTCGCAGTTTGTAAAGACCATGCCGCCGTCGCCGTAGCAGCCAAGGGGCTTGGAGGGGAAGAAGGATGTGGCGGCTATATCACCGAAGGCGCATGCCCTTTTGCCTCTCTGAACGGCGCCGAAGCTCTGCGCGGCGTCCTCAATGAGGAAGAGGTCGAGCCCGCTGTCGGCAATGACTTTTTCTATAGCCTCGTAATCGGGCATCTGACCGTAAAGGTCAACGGCGATAACGCCTTTTATCTTAGCCTTGTCGACGGGTGGGGTTTTCAGCATTTCCGCAAGCTTTGCCGGATCAAGGTTGTATGTGGTTTCTTCTATATCAACAAAAAGAGGCACAGCGCCCAGAAGGGCTATCATCTCGGCGGTTGCTATGAATGTGAAAGGGGTGGTGATAACGTAATCACCGGGCTTCACATCGTAAGCCATGAGCCCCATGAGCAGGGCATCCGTGCCGGATGAAACAGCAAGGGCGTGTTTAACCCCGCAGAATTCGGCGCATTTTTTCTCAAGTTCCGTTATTTCGGGACCGAAAATGTATCTTCCGTGCTCAAAAACGGCTAGAACACGGCGGTCAATGTCTTCTTTTACTAATGAATACTGGCTTTTAAGATTGCAAAAATCCATCTGGAAATCCTCGCGGGTTTATTGTTCGTCTTGTATCTGACAAAATTTACGCAACTAAGTTTACGCCGATTTTATTTTTTCGCAAGGGTATTCGGGGGCAGGCTCAGGCGAATCGGGGACAATATTTATCTATCAATATATTGTTGACATTTAATCCACGGCTATTACTATTGAAATACATTCAATACTCAGGCGGTAAAAGAGCATGTTCTCAAAAAATCTTGTTATAGACGGAAGAACCTTCAGAAGCAGACTCATGGTCGGCACAGGCAAGTTCGCCGGAAGCGATGTCATGGCGAAAGCTGCCGAAGCCAGCGGAGCGGAGATAGTTACTGTCGCCCTGCGCAGAGTTGACGTGAATAACCCTCAGGATGATATACTCAGCCACATAGATACATCAAAATACCTCCTCCTCCCCAACACATCCGGCGCCAGAGACGCCGAGGAAGCGGTAAGGCTGGCGAGAATCGCCCGTGCCGCAGGCTGCGAGCCGTGGATCAAGCTTGAGGTGACACCGGATCCGTACTACCTTCTGCCCGATCCCATTGAAACCTTCAAGGCGGCACAGATACTTGTGAAGGAAGGCTTCAAGGTTCTGCCGTATATTAATGCCGATCCCGTTCTCTGCAAACGCCTTGAGGAGATAGGCACGGTTACAGTCATGCCTCTCGGTGCGCCTATAGGCAGCAACAAGGGAATCAGAACCGCAGACAACCTGCGCATAATAATAGAGCAGGCTAATGTTCCCGTGGTTGTGGACGCAGGAATAGGCGCTCCCAGTCATGCGGCTCTCGCCATAGAGATGGGGGCGGACGCCGTTCTCGTAAACACAGCCATAGCCACAGCGGGAGACCCCGTGAAAATGGCGACGGCGTTTAAGCTGGCGGTTGACGCCGCTGTGCTGGCAAGGGATGCAGGAATGCCCTCACAGAAGGATAAGGCGGAAGCGTCAAGCCCGCTCACAGGATTTTTAAGAGATTAAGATGACATTCACACAGATACATAAAGAATACGACTGGAACGAGATCAAAAGCTTCATCCATTCAAGGACGGCAGATGACGTTGCCGCCGTGCTGAACAAGGAGACAATAACCGAGACGGACTTCGCCGTCCTCCTCTCCCCCGCCGCGGAAAAATTTCTGGAGCCGATGGCAAGGGAGGCGAGCAGCATCACATTGCGGAGATTCGGCAGAACCATCAAGATATACGCACCGATCTACACATCCAACGAATGTACAAACTCCTGTGTTTACTGCGGGTTCAACAGACATAACGAAATCCCCAGAGTCACCCTGACCGATGCGGAGATACTCGCCGAGGCAAAAACCATAGCGGATATGGGGATTCAGCATCTCCTTCTGGTTACGGGAGAATCGCCGAAAGTCGTAAGCGTTTCCGACCTTGCCAGAACCTGCGACATGCTGCGGGATATGTTCAGCTCACTCTCCATAGAGGTTTTCCCTATGAGCACAGGTGAATACACGGCTCTGCGCAGCTCCGGCGCCGACGGACTGACCATATATCAGGAAACCTACAACAGGGAAACCTACGCAAGAGTGCATCCGGCGGGCAGAAAGCGTAACTTTGAATGGCGCCTTGAAACACCGGACAGAGGAGCGGAAGCAGGGTACCGTACGGTGGGGATCGGCGCTCTGATGGGACTTGAGGATTTCCGCACTGAGGAATTTTTCGTCGGCATCCACGCGCGCTATCTTATGAAGCAGTACTGGAAGACCCACGTTACCGTGTCATTCCCCCGAATACGCTTTGCAGCGGGCAACTTTACGCCCTATGAGCTTATAAAAGACAAAAACCTCGTTCAGTCCATGCTCGCCTTACGGCTTTTCCTCCATGACGCCGGGCTTGTTATCTCCACACGTGAGCCCGCCGGGATGAGGGAGCATCTTCTCCCTCTCGGTGTTACTCAGATGAGCGCAGGCTCAAAAACCGAACCCGGCGGCTATAACAAGGAGCACGACGGCAAGCAGTTCAAAGTAGAAGACGACAGAACCGTTGCGGAATTCTGCGCAATGCTCCGCTCCAAGGGCTATGACCCCGTCATGAAGGACTGGGACAAAAACTTCCTCGTGAGGTCTTAATATGTACATGGTTCACCTGACAAACAAGCACATATGCGATGTTTTCCCCGTGTTTGACGATACTGACAGGCTCACGGAGGTCTGCCTTATCCGCCCTGAGGAGTTCGACATTAAACCCGTTAAGAAGGAACACGAAGAGATCTGCGCCTATCTGGAATCATACCCCGACGGGGAATGCCCTCTGAAATTTGATGAGCTTGTCTTTGAAGGCAGAAGCGATTTTCACAAAACGGTTTATAAAAACCTTTTCAACCTTCCCAAAGGTGAAGTGATCACCTACGGCAGGCTCGCCGAAGTCAGCGGAAGCAAAAAAGCCGCAAGAGCAGTGGGCACGGCAATGGGAACAAACCCCTATCCGCTTATCGTTCCCTGCCACAGGGTTGTGCGGTCGGATTCTCTGGGAAACTATTCCAGCGGAGTACATAAAAAAGTAAAACTTCTCGAAGCGGAAGGAGCTCACTGGAAATAACGGGAATTTTTTGGTAAAATTACCAGAAAAACGGCGGTGCTTCCATGAACAAAGCAGTGGACATCATATGCGGCTCCCGAAGCTGCCTCTTTCTGACAAGCGCAGGAATGAGCGCCGAATCGGGCATTCCGACTTTCAGGGACAAAGAAGGCTACTGGCGGAACTTTCCCGCCTACAAAAACCTTAACCTTGAGGCTGTGGAGCTTGCCAACCCCAGAAGCTTCAAGACCCGCCCCGCCCATGCGTGGGCTTTTTACGAGTGGCGCAGGCGCAATGCCCGCGAAAACAAGCCCCACGAAGGTTACTCCGTAATAAACTCCCTCATTGACAACCACTTTGAAAACTCTTTCATACACACCACCAACACTGACGGCTTCCATATGATCTCAGGCACATCCGCCGACCATGTTTACGAAATCCACGGCAGCATCTGGCGGCTCCAGTGTATGGCGGGGCTGGGGTGCAGTTATACGTATGAGGAAAATGACGATGTTCCCCTCTGCGGACTGGACTGCGAGAGTATGACCGCCTCAAACCTGCCCGTATGCCCCAAATGCGGCGGGCTTCTGCGCCCGAATGTACTGATGTTCGGCGATTTTGACTATGTGGAGCATGCCTATCAGTACAACAACTTCCGTGACTTCCTTGAGCGGGCGGGCATACCCGATGTTACCCTGCTCATAGGTTCCAGCGGCAGTGTGCCCACAAACGATTACCTCGCTCTGCGCCTTCAGGCATCGGGCAGCCGGATAATCACAATAAACCCCGACGAATCGTCCCTGAAGGTCTGCAAGCCCGACGTATTCATACAGACAGGCGCCAAAGAAGCACTGGCGGCGATAGCAGACGGACTGGGAATAAAATATCATTGAAGGTGCGAAATTGAAAACAAGTGCAGCGATACTGAAAAAGAATCCCAAATTCGCCGATTTTTCGGAAGCGGAGATGGAGGAGTTTTTAAGCTATTTCACAAAGGAATCGTATAACGCAGGAAGACTTATCCTCAAGGAAGGGGACAAGGGTGACAGATTCTGCATCATAGCCGAAGGCGAGGTAGGCATATCTAAAGACGTGAATGATCAGACGTGCATTTTTCTCAACAATCTCAAAGCCGGGGATTTTTTCGGGGAAATGGCTATCCTTACCGGTTACCCCCGCTCGGCAAACGCGACCGCGTCCACAATGGTGGCAATCCTTTCCATCACGGCTGACAGACTCACGGAGATGAAGACGGCACATCCTGTTATTTTCAGTAAGTTTGTGTGGATAATGGCAAAAACAGTATCAGAAAGAATGTTCAAGCTGGAGGAGAGGCTTTCAGGGATTCTCAACGCCTCACTTTCGGAAAATTTCCTTTAAAAATTTACTGACAAAACCAAAATTACGTTGACTAAGAAGAGAAAATAGTTTAATAAATCAATCCCGATATAAGGCGGTATAGCTCAGATGGTTAGAGCATGCGGCTCATATCCGCAGTGTCCGGGGTTCAATTCCCTGTACCGCCATTAATATGGGTTCTAAAGGCTTCTTTGAGAGATCAGAGAAGCCTTTTTTATTTGGTGTTGTCTTTTTTCAGGTGTATGGGTGTCAGGCGGATAAGGTCTGAATATGGCTTACATCAGTGGTTTGCTCAGCCTTCCACAGATCATAAGCCTGCTGCATATTCAGCCAGCTCTGCGGTGTGGTTCCGAAAAATTTACTCAGTTTCAGAGCTATTTCAGGGCTTATGCCTCTGCGTTTATTGCATATCTGGTTAATAGTCCTGAAAGATACACCAAGGGAAACAGCCAGACTGCTCTGCGTGAGCCCATGAGTTTCTTCAATGATTTCAGAAAGATATTCTCCCGGATGCTCGGGCTGGTGTTCCGTCTTTCTGTATATATCTCTCCGAATAGCCATAATATCCTCCTTTCAGTGGTAATCGACTATTTCAACATCAAAGGCATCACTCTCTTCAAACCAGAAGATTATACGCCATTGCATATTGATGCTGATACTCCAAAACCCTTCTAAACAGCCAAAAAACTTATGCGGTCTCTGGCTTGGCGGCAGCCGGAGAAAATCTGTCGTGTCGGCGGCATTTATCCTGTCCAGTATTTTTGCGGCTCTGGACAAAATATCTGACGGCAGCTTCTTGCTTTTCCCGTCATAAAATACATTCTCAGTTTCTTTATCGCCGAAAGACTTGATCATTTAATGAATTATAACCTACATGGTTATAAGTCAATGTTTTTAAAAACAAATAAATGCTATTGATTTATCATTTAATTTTACAGGCAGTTTTTTATGTAAAATCACGCAACACATATAACACCTATTTGAATGTATTAAAGTAATTTACTTAAATTCAATTACCTGTACCGCCATTAACACGGGTTCTGAAGGCTTCTTTGAGAAATCAGAGAAGCCTTTTTGAACCTAAATAACATAATGATATTTAGGTTCACTTAGACCACCCCAGTTAAACGTTACCATTTATAAAATTTCTCAGATAGGTGAAAGAAATTATAAAAAATCAGTGATGCTCAGCGGTTTATATATTACACGATGAGTCTTCTCAATTATGATTTTTAATGATGTCGTAAGATTTTCGGAATTTATAACTATAACGTTACTATCTTCGTTTATTATTTGCCTGTTGAGATCATATTTAGGATCGTTGCCATTGGTTTGAAAGTTGTATAAAACAGCTCTTGGAATTGAATAATTCAAGGCATACTTCATTGCCAATCGAGAACCGCTATCGTTTCCTTGATCATTCTTTGCATAGCTTGCTGACAAAATAATTCCATCACTAAATAAGGCTTGCAATCTATCCCTATCTTGATATCTACTGGCTAACTCCTGTTTGGATTTAGCTTTTTCATAGTATTCAGTCACTAATAAACCATTTTTACTTATTATTTCTTTAGCCAAGACTTTGTTTGATGCAGGCAAAATATCATCTAATGAACTTGGTAGAATTGCAATTGTTGTCCCATTAGAGTCTATTGCTTGCTTGTGGGCAATAGAATCGCAGCCTAGTGCTAGCCCGCTAACTATCGTTATTTTATGTTTTATTAATTCTGAAACAATTTTTTTTTCAATATCTTCAATATTACTGTCGGGGGTTAACAAACCGATAACAGCAATATTTTTATTACTCTTATTTAATAAACTTAGATCTCCACGATAAAATAGCACCACTGGTTGTTCACTCTGTTTGACATTGCCTCTATGTGAAGGGAAGTTGTCATCACCAATAGCGACAACGCCATCAATATGGTTCTTTAATCTCATAATTTTATTAACCATAAGTTGTCTTGTTGTATAGAAATCTTCAACGGTAATAGTTTCTTTTAAATGCTGGTTCAACAAATCAACGATTGTATTTATAGACTCATTTCCTTTCATGTTTTTCATTATCCATGCTCTACCGACACCCCTGTAAGATTTCACAGATAAAACATTTATTGCATTATCCGAATAGTTCATTTGTTTTGCCTACTGAATAAAAAAATACATTTGATGCTCCATGAACAAACAATGCTTGAATAGCATCTTCATCTATGTTTACATTTTTAGTGTATATATCATCAATTAATAAAATATTTTTACCTTTTACGCAGGGTGCAATGTGACAAGTATCACGTGAAATTCCTGGATATGGAGATGAACCGTCATTATCATAATTTGGTATATCTTTATAGAAGTGTGTTGTTCTTGTGTTTTTATATCTAACGATATAATCTGTACCATCTTCAAAACCTATTAACCCACTTATCACACTTCTGACAGTTGATTTAAAAAGCAACTGGTCTGCTTCGTAAGCAGACTCTGACTTAGCCCTAGGCACAACACATACTGTTAGCATTTTAAGCTTCAATTCAAGTAGCAGTTTGGGCAAGTCCTCCTTCAAAACATTTCTTAAATTCTCACTAGCCTTATTTAGTTTTGCACTGTGTTCCTTATTATAAGTATTTTTTAATACATTAAGGTAATCAGGGTTCCCTGGATTACCCATGCGCACATAATTAATATGGTAAAAGGCTCTAATATTTTTACTCAGGTATTTATTAGACGAAATTGTAAATTCATTCATTACTGACTCCAACACATAGTATTTGACATCGAGGAATTCCTACAGCAACAGCTGCTTCAATTTCTGTTTTATCGTTTTCAAACGCAAATACGCACTTTGCTGGAATTCTAAGTAAGTCCAGCGCATTCTTATACTTACTAATATTCCCAAGAGGTTCTTGCCTAAATATTTTATGATAGAAAAAATTGCTAAGTCCGTGATAATCCAGTGTTATTATAGCTCTTTCTGCATGACAATTAGTTATTAAGACCGTTTTGTTCGTCTCACTATATTGTTTCAGTATCTTTACAATAGAATCATTTATTTTTGTCATTGAGAGATTTTTTTTATAAAAAGAGTTTTTTTGTTTAACCACTTTCTCATATGTTTTATCAGTAATATTTGGTATTATCTTTTTAACTATTTCACGAGTAAATCGTACATTGGGGTTGTAATCAACATTTATTCCCAATACTTGTTTAATAGCTTCTGAATATGATAAAAAATTGGCGTAATCGGTATCAACCAATGTTCCATCCAAGTCAAAAAATAAGAAATGAGTATCTGTTATTTTCATAAATTTAAAATTATCGCCCACCTGTCTATTATAATAATATTTTGCCCCAATAGCTCGATAGATGTAATCATGCAGTTCTTTGTTAATTTTATACATTATATTGTTCCCTTATTTGATAAAATCAAATACTTTGCCTGTGTGATGTCCTGCCGTCTACACTATTACGGATTTCAATACTCTGTATCCAGATCAGAGCAATGGTAACAAAGATCCTCACCGAGTATGACATTACCTCCCATATCTTCGCAAGTCGATCTTGCAGCACCATCAGCGGCAACACGACCGAGCATGAGAACGGCAAAAACCTGACCTCCCGAATACTCTATTCTTCCTATTTTTGTGCACCCTCTCAAGTCTGTAACAGTTTGTGCTTTGAGGACTGCCCTGTTTTTTGATGCAAGACACCCCGTAGTGGTTAAAGCAAGCAACATAACCGCAATCAATTTAAGCTTCATATAAATCTCCTTCTATTTTGTCAGCAGGTTACTCGATTTCGCTGCACGTCCCTTTCATTGTGCCTGTTGCGCCGTCATTAGTGTTTTTCCAAGTTCCGGTTATTGAGTAACTATCTTCATTAAATGCTACTTTCCCTATATGGAGATTTGTCTGCCAAATGTAAACACCGCCATTGTAGTCTATTGTTCCCTGAAAAGTTCTTGCACCAAGATTCTTTGTATTAGTTGAAACAGCGATAGTTTCTGTTTCATAGAAATAGTCCAGCTCAAAACTGCCGCTGTCAACACCAGCGATAGTCCCGCTGCATTCAAGATTACTGAGAGGAAATTCGTCACCCTGCAGTTCTCCCCCGCCATTGCTCCCGCCGCAAGCAGACAAAATAAATATTACTGCCAATATTGCTAAAAAATTTTTCATGTTTAACCCCTTAAATTTAATAAATTAATAATTGTCTTTAGACTTGAACAGGCTGGCAATCAGACTTAAAACGCCGCCTGTGATACCAAGTGCTGCCATAACAAGCAAAACTGCCCCATAAAGCGCAAAAGGCAAAATTGCTAATATAAGGACAAATTCCAGCATTTTATTTTGACAAGGGACAAAGAGAATAAGACTTTATAGTGATTATTATCCCGTCACTATATTTACAGTACCTATTCAGTCCTTCAGTCCATTGCGACATAAGAACTGCTGCAAAAGCAGACACTGAAAACATCAATAAAAGCATTACTATTAAAAGCTTTTTCATAAAGCCCTCCTGAACTATTGTTTTTTTATACAACTTTATATCTCTTTTGTGAACTAAATACAACTCTTAATTGATGTAATGCGCATCTCATTTGTGTAGTACATTACTGAAAAGAATGAGATGCTATGGACATATTGGAAAAAATCACACAGCTAAAAAATGAACGGGGATGGAGCTCATACAAACTCGCAAAAAATGCTAATATCCCTCAATCCACGCTTTCAAATCTTTACAGCCGTGAAAATTCTCCCACTATTGCCACTTTAAGTGCCCTATGCGATGCCTTCGGTATATCACTTGCTCAATTTTTCTCAGATGTCACAAGCTCAACGCTGACAGAAGAGCAGAATGAACTCCTGAAAAACTGGTCACGCCTGTCTCAGCCGCAAAAAGACAAGGTAACAGCCTATATCAAGGGTTTGCTGCAGGAACAGCTATAGCTGCTCATCTGCACAAATACCGATGAAAAAGAACATACCACCAAGAAAAGGATAAGTGGTCGCCCTGAAAGCGACAAAAGAAAGTTTTTTTGATATTTTAGAGCATGCTGTGTCAACCGCCTAAAATGGGTTGCTTATGGGAATGAAGCGCATCATTTATCTGGTAGATGTCATAATTGCCCTGTGTTATGAAGTATTCGATAATTACATCAAATAAAATACTGCGTGAAAGGGTAAAACCCGCTCGTTTCAGAAGATCCTGCGTTTCGCTGAGAGAAAGCTCTAGAGCCACCGCCAAAGCTATAGCCGTTCGTTTACTGGGTATGTATCGCTTTTCGTTGCGAATTTTTGAAAAAAGCTTACGGTCAATATTTGCTTTTTTATAAATGTCTATGTGGTTTTGATCTTTTGCTTCAATAATCTTCATAAGTGTTGCAGAGAAAGACTTTTCAAGTGTTTTGGCAAGACTGAGCTCAATGTGTCTCCGGTACTCTTCTTCACTTAAAGGATCAGAAAAGTAGATAACAGGATCGTCTATCCATGACTCGCCTGATTTTCTTGATTCCTTTTCCTCTGCCTCTGTTCTGTCTAATTGAGCCTTAATCCTTCCGAAAAAACCCTTATATTTGCTGTTGCATTTAAATTCATAATGAGAATTAATAAAAATATTTAAATTATCCATAAACATTTTAGAATCAAATACTTTCCGATTTGAAGCCATAACACCTTCCTGAAAACTCAGAAATAATATACTTCAAAAAAACTGAGACCCGCAATTGAAAAATGACTTATAACAGTATGCGATAAAAGAGCCCTTGACAGTATCTCAAACGAGATACAAGATAATATAAAGAGGTTCTTATGCCTAAAACATCCATGCTGCATGTCAGAATTGAAGAAGATTTAAAAGCCGAGGCTGCTGAAACGCTCGCCAATTTCGGGCTAACTGTTTCAGATGCCGTAAGAATCCTCTTGACACGCATTGTTAAAGAAGGAGCACTGCCGATCGGATTGACAAGTGATCCGGAAGCGTATGATCTCTGGTTTCATGCAAAAGTGAGGGAAGCTCTTGAAAGTACAAAGTCAGAAGAGCATAAAGAAGTAATGAATAAAGCCCAGATCTTAATAAACCGGAAAAAATGTGCGTATTGAGTGGAAAGACAAGGCTGTTGAGGATTTGCTGACCATACTTGCATATATTGCTGATGATAGTACAGAAGCCTCTCAGGCACTGAAAGAGTTGATAGATGAAAAAGTAAACGGATTGCTCCTTTATCCTCAAATGTATAAAGAAGGACGGGTCAAAAATACACGTGAACTAATCATTCATCCCAGCTACATATTAATTTATGCAGAAAAAGATAATATAATAGATATTCTGCGCATTCTTCATAGCAGGCAGCAATGGCCTTAAAAAATCAAACCCATAAACAGAATTGAATTAATCACACTCTCCTCATAGATGTTCATAATTAATTTCCCATCCTCTATACAATTGTTCTGGAAAGTTTATCCTTTAGATGTCATAATTATTATTACACAATTTTTATCAGGGGATTAACCATGTATAAAAAGAAACAGGAACGCCGCAGGCACAAACGGTACAGCGGTGTGCCTCTCAAGCTTTATTTGAAAAAGGACGGGGAATACACTTTTATTGAGCTATTAGACATCAGCATCGGCGGTTTTCTCTCCAACACGGGCATATCGTTTGAAATATATGACGATTACGAAGCGAAGATACAGTTCCCCAACCACGGAGTGAAGGATGTTATCCACGCCCACGCCGTGGTCTGGCGTATTGAGGCGAACAAAGATGAAATCAGCGCTAAAAAACGCTTCGTCGCCTTCCAGTTCACAAAAATTTCCGATGTCGACAAGCATCTTATAGATGAATTTCTCAAAGACTATGAGGAAAATGTTCCGTATAAATAAAGACAGAGGCAGCTATACCTGCCTCAAAACTCCGGTCTGCTTATCCTGAAATCGTCCCTCTGAACACCTCGGGGATATTTATATTTCGCCTTGCCGAAAAGGAGGGCATAAGGCGCTTCGTGGTCAGCGGGGATTCCCAGAACATCCTTTATCTCCGGCATGAACTCAAACATAAACGCCAGAAAACCCAGCCACACAGTGCCCACCTTGAGGCTGTATGCGTAAAGCTCAAAATAGCTGAGAGCGATATAACAGTCCGCTGCGGGCGTTCCCTCTCCTTTGGGGGCGGAGGCGACTATGAGGTGCGGAGCGCCCCTGAAAATAATATCCCTGCCGTTTTTGTATCTTTTGAGAAGAGTTGCGTAAAATCTGAACTCATCGGGCAGAGTGCCTTCATCCACCCTTTTCTCAAGGAGAGCGTATGCCTTCTCGACAAATTTATCCATGTCCGCGCGGTTGTCTATTATGGTAAAAGTGAGCTCCCGCCTGTTCTCCCCAGTGGGGCAGTTTGCCGTAACGCAGAGCAGTGAACGGATCGTCTCAAATTCCACGTCGTACTTTTTGAAATGCCTCACGGAGCGTCTGTTGCGGATAAGCGCCTCAACCTGCCTCGCTGTGGGCATGTCTGAGGCGGGCATGCTGTCCTCCGGTTTTTTGCCGAGTATCGACAAAGCCGCGTCAGGACAGATAGCCAGACAGTGCTGACAGCGGATGCAGACAGTCTCCTTTTCTTCAGATATGACAGGGAAGCCATCGCGATCCTTCTCTATAATCCCAACAGGGCAATCCTCCACACAGAGAGAACATCGTCTGCATTTTTTGCGGTCAATGACAAATTCTAGCATAAATCACCTCACTAACAGGATATTGGCACGCTTCTTGATTATAACCCAATGACGGAGGATCGGATGAAGAAAATATTTCCCCTGCTGCTTGCGCTTGCCTTATTTGTCGGCTGTTCCTCAAAGGTGACAAACCCCGGCAAGCTGGCTTCAAGCATTGACGATACATTGACCGAGGTTATAGAACTGACAACCCGTCTGGATTCCGGCGTTCTGTTTGTTCTCATAAGCCTTGAGGCAAATTCAAACATATCCTCCCTCATTTTTGACAAAACAAAGGAGAAGGTCACAACCTTCTATGCGCAGGCGCATGAGACGCTCCCCATCGGAAAGACATACTACATCCTCCCCGCCAGAATCACAAGGGAAGGTAAAACATACTACGACGAAGAAACCGGAAGAATGATGCGGAACTATTTTCAGCTTTCCAAACTGGGCAGAGTGACCGACAAAATTCAGCAGGCAGACTATATTATAGTTTCCCGCATGAACGAATCCGTTCAAAGAAGCTACGACAAAAACACCAGCACAGTTGTGCTCAGCATAATGACCAAGAGCGACATTCCCGTTTTTTCAAGCGTGATAACACTCGAAAGCAAGGCAGACGCAAACTTCTGGTACTACCCCACGAAACAGGCTATCCCCTCCAGCACGCTCTCCATGAAAGCGATGGGACAGATGTTCGCCGTTGCCCTCCCCAGAGCTTACGGCATTCCAGTGACCAAGATGGAGAAGTTTGAAAAACGTATGAAAGAACGGGCGGAAGCGAAGAAGGCAGGCAAAGCCGCCGAAACCGAGCAGCAGGAGATCCGTGAGCTTGAAGAAAAAGGGGAAGCAATAAGAAAAGAGGAACAGTGGCAGAAGGAATTTGATGAATATCTTAAAAGTCTTGATAACGATACAACATCCTCAGAGGAGGAATAGAATATGCTGAACGGACTTTATGTAGCCACCAGCGGGCTCATGATGCAGAGCAGGCGGGTGGAAAACATAGCAAACAACCTCGCCAACGTGAACACAGCAGGCTACAAAAAAGATGTGCCCGTGTTCACAGAGTATTTCCCCACGGAGAAGGAGTTCCCGCAGAATTTCATACGCACCACGGATTACAACAAGGCGATGAACTCCACAGTGAAAATGTCTGAAAACAAAACGGATTTTTCTATTGGCTACCTTCGGGAGACAGGCAACAAACTTGACTTCGCTCTCACCGACCCCAACACCTTTTTCACAGTGGACACTCCTTTCGGCATCCGTTACACCCGTGACGGGGCGTTCACAATAAACGAAAATAACGAGCTTGTAACTGCTGAGGGCTACCCCGTACTCTCCAATATAGATGATGACAACCCGCAGCCCATCGTTCTGCCGGATAACTATACGGTAAGCGAAACGGGCGTTATTCTGGTGGAGGGAGAAGCGCAGGATCAGCTCGGCATTGCGTATTTTGAGGATACCGACAACCTTCAGAAAGTCGGTCATAACCTCTACGCAGCAGTGGACGTAATCCCCGAACAGGCGGAAAACCCCGGTGTTACGGCAGGCTACATAGAAGGAAGCAACGTTAACTCGGTAATGGAAATGGTGCGCATGATAGACGCCATGCGCGGTTTTGAAACCTACCAGAAAGTAATACAGAGTATAGACTCAATCAACGGTACAGCAATCAACACCGTCGGCAAATCGGTGTAAGGAGCATATAACATGATGCGGACTCTCTGGACAGCCGCCACAGGCATGACGGCTCAGCAGACAAACGTGGACACAATCGCCAACAACCTCTCAAACGTAAACAACGTGGGTTTCAAAAAATCCAGAGTGCTGTTTGACGACCTGATGTATCAGGAGGTCAGACGCGCGGGTGCCATCACGGCAGCAGGGCTTGAACACCCCACCGGCATAGAAATCGGTCTCGGTACAAAAGTTACCGCAATACAGAAAATACACTCTCAGGGTTCCTTCCAGTACACCGGCAATAACATGGATGTGGCAATAGAAGGCGACGGATATTTCCAGATAGCGCTGCCTGACGGCAACATAGCCTACACCCGCGCGGGAGCATTCCAGATAGACGGAAACGGCAACCTGACCACACCGAACGGCTATCTCCTTGAGCCTGCTATAGTTGTTCCCGAGGATTCCACGGAAATCTCCTTCGCCGAAGACGGCACGGTGAGCGTTGTTCTCCCGGGGGATGAAGAACCGACTGAGATAGGCGCCATAGAGCTCGCCCGCTTCATAAACCCCTCAGGTCTGCACGCAATGGGTAAAAACCTGTACCTTGTTACAGGCTCCAGCGGCGATCCTCAGGTTGGTGTGCCCGGAGAGGACGGCTTCGGTGTTCTCGCGCAGAATATTCTGGAAATGAGCAACGTAAGCCTTGTGGAAGAGATGGTGGCGATGATTACCGGACAGAGAGCGTACGAAATCAACTCAAAAGCGGTTCAGACCGGAGATGATATGCTCCAGATAGTCAACAACCTAAAACGTTAGTAAACGGAGTATGATATGAAAGCCAAGACAATTATGACCCTTTTCCTTTTTTCCGTGCTTACGGCGGCGGCATCTTTTTCCGCACATGCGGCAAATGTCATTTCTATTGAAAATGAATGCGTAACCGTGGAGGACATTTTCCCGAACATAGGCATAAAGGATCAGGTTTTCTGCGGTCTTGATTATGGTGAAACAAGAAAGCTCAGCGTTCAGCTCGCCACGCATATCATCAATAAATACAACATCAAGGCAGCCCCGGGTGAGGCATACTTCAACCGCAAGGGCAGAAAAATAGAGCAGACAGAGATAGAGGCGAAAATATATGAAAGACTCTCGCAGATTTACCCCCATGCGGAGCTTCAGATAGACAAAATCCGCATACAGAGCGACATATACACAGCAGAAGACGGAAAATTCAGCATTGATATATCAAACCCCAGAATCGGCGGCATGTACGGCAGACTGAACAACGGGTTCAAGGATACAGGCTTCACTGTTTATGTGAAGGGCTATATGGAAGTCTTTGTTACCACAGACAGAATCAGAAAGGGCGACACTGTGGAGAACTACATAAAAACAGAAAAGGTTGAGCTTTCAAGATTACGTGGTGAGCCTATAACAAATCCTGAGGGACTGATCGCGACACGAGGCATCGGCGCGGGCGTTCCTTTGACCGGTGAGTTCGTCTCAGAGCAGCCGGATCTGCCCGAAGGCGCAGCGGTGAAACTGGTTTATAAGGGAAGCGGAATGCAGCTTGAGACAAGAGGAATACTTCAGGAAAACGCCTTCTCCGGCAATGTGGTTAAAGTCAAAAACGCCGACTCGGGTAAAATAGTCACCGCAAAGTATCAGGGCGGCAGAACGGCGCTGGTTAATTTCTGACTTAATAACATCAAACCGCACATCCTGTCTTTACATCCAAAATTTGCCATCCTTGGAAATTTTGGATACACGCTCACGGCGGGATAAACCCGCCTTCGCTCCGCACGGCGAACTCCCGTCCTTGGGAGTTCTGACTTAATAACATCAAACCGCACATCCTGTCTTTACATCCAAAATTTGCCATCCTTGGAAATTTTGGATACACGCTCACGGCGGGATAAACCCGCCTTCGCTCCGCACGGCGAACTCCCGTCCTTGGGAGTTCTGACTTAATGTACACGTTCGCGGTAAACTCCCACACGGAGGCTTTAGTTTTAACAACAGCTTCCCCCTTTATTAAAGGGGGACTGAGGGGGATTTATTGATATACCCGCATGCTCTGAAAAGCATCACAGCGAACCCTCGGGGGTGAAGCGGTCTCTCAGCGTCTCATTAAAACAGGGAAATATATTCCCCCTTCCAATCACCTTATATCTTAAACACCTGATAACCATGAATTTAACATCTTTGGCACGTTTCTTTCTATTACATCACTGAATCCTTAACAGAGGTGTCCTATGAGCACAAAGAAGAGAAAATTTTTCACGGCGGTCTTGGTTCTCACTGCCCTTTTCATATTCTCAGGCTGCGCGAAGCAATACGACTTTGAACCTGAAGCGTATGCGCCGAGCTATAAAGAAGACCTTGAACTCTACGCCAAGCAGCAGAGAGAAAAGGTTCCGACTGCCTCCCTCTGGGCGGATTCAGGCGTGCGCGGAACTCTGTTTCTGGATTACAAAGCACGTCAGGTCGGCGACCTCATCGTGGTGAACATTGTGGAATCATCCTCCGCCAGCAACTCCAACTCCACACAGACCAGCAAATCCGGCAGCAACAACTCCTCAGTAACCGCCGCTCTCGGGCTTCCTCTTAACCTCGGCATGAACAACTTCCTCGGCACGGGCAACGAATTTAACCCGACCATAGGCACAAATACATCCGAATCCTTCGCTGGCAACGGCAGCAAAAGTAAATCCGACACAGTGAGCGCTACAATAGCCGCAAGGGTGATAGAGATTCTTCCCAGCGGCAACCTCGTCATAGAGGGCAACCGCGAGATAATAGTCGATCAGGAAAAACAGATAATAAAACTCACAGGGATAATAAGGCAGAAGGATATAAGCGCGGAAAACACCGTAGCCTCCACAGCCATAGCCGATGCCCGCATATCTTACAGCGGCAAGGGCATATTATCCGATTCCAACAAAAAAGGCTGGCTGGGAACGGTTCTCGGCTGGGTATGGCCGTTCTAGGAGCTGATGGAATGAAGAAATTTACCGTAATTCTGCTTGTTTTTTTCATAAGTCTTCAGGCTTCAGCAAATGTCAAAATCCGTGACCTTGTAAACGTAAAAGGGATCAGAGACAACCAGCTCATCGGTTACGGTCTCGTTGTGGGGCTTAACGGAACAGGAGATAAAACCGGAACGGAGTTCACCATTCAGTCTCTCGTAAACATGCTTGAGAGAATGGGCATTACGGTAAACAAGGATGACGTTAAGGTGAAAAACGTCGCCGCGGTCATGGTCACCGCCAAGCTTCCCGCCTTCGCTAAAAACGGCAGCAAGACTGATGTTGTAGTCTCCTCCATCGGGGACGCGAAAAGTCTTGAGGGAGGAACACTTCTTATGACTCCACTTTCAGCGGCAAACGGGCAGACCTACGCCGTTGCGCAGGGACCCATATCCGTGGGCGGCATGAATGTTTCCTCCGGCGGAGCTGGAGCGATAAAAAACCACCCGACTGTAGGCATGATCCCCAACGGGGCGCTTGTCGAGCGTGAAATAGATTTCCAGATGAATACCAACTTCTTTGAAATAGCCTTTAACACATACAACATGACAAACGTGGTAAGAGCAAAAGACGCCATCAACGCCTATATAGGTTCAGAAGTTGCGTCAATCACCTCACCCACCAGCATCAAAGTTGATATACCGGATGTTTTCCGCACCAACTTCTATGACTTCATGGACTCGGTTCTCAGCGTGCCTGTTGAACCCGCCGGAAAAGCGAAAGTTGTTGTTGATGAGCGCACGGGAACAATCGTTATGGGCGCGGATGTGAGAATAAGCACTGTCGCCGTATCTCACGGAAACCTCACCATAACCATAAGCAGCACAGTTGACACCGAGCGCAACCTCTTCAACCCCTTTGAGGAGACAACAACGGAAACCACGAATATTCAGGTTGAGGAAGAGCCTAATAAGCTGATGGTTGTTCCCGAAGGTATAAGCATAAGCGACCTTGTGAAGGCGCTGAATTCCATAGGTGTAACCCCCAGAGACTTAATATCCGTTCTTCAGGCAATCAACTCCGCCGGCGCTCTGCACGGCGAGCTTGAGGTGATGTAATGTTCGCAGAGACAGTAAGGGAAGCCCGCAGCTTTGACGGCTACACAACCATAGATCAGGAGAAAAGACTGAAAGAGGTTTGTCAGGACTTTGAGGCTATGTTCTATGACATGATCTACAAAACCATGAGAAAAGCCACAATGGAATCAGACCTGATCAAAAAGAGCGCAGGCGAAAAATACTTCACCGAGATGCTCGATACCGAGATGTCCAAAAAAGCCGCGGAAGAGTCCAAGGGCGGCATAGGCGACATGCTTTTTGAACAAATGAAGAAATATATTCCCGGATCGGATCAGGGAAACAATTACCACGGGGAAAAGAAAACTGATCTCAAAAGCCCCTATAACGGCGCAAACACGCTGATCAACAACAGGAAAGGCAATGGCATAAACGTTGCTATTTAATAAATACGAACGAGATTGCGTGAAAGGCAAGTTTCAGTGGAAACTGAAGGCAAATACTGCTAAAGTCGGAATGTAATCTGCCGATATATAAGACATCGGAGGAGCATTATCATGAGGATCGAAGACAAAATCAGCCTCTCGCTGAAAAAGACAGAACAGTCTGAACAGACAAAAACAAAGAAGAGCGAATCTTCCTCTGTAAAAAAGTCTGCCGAAACTGACAGTGTCTCCTTATCCTCCGGCGCCAAAGAAGCAGTTGCCGTTTCCAAGAAGCTTAAGGCGGCTTCCGACATACGCATTGACCTTGTGAACGAAATCCGCGGCAAAATCGAAAACGGAACCTATGAGGTCTCCGGCAAGCAGGTCGCGGAAAAAGTCGTCAATGCTGCCATAGACGATATTTTCTAAACAAGCCCTTTCCCGCACATCTCAAACCCCCGCATATGGAGGCAAGGGATGGACAGATTCAGAAACCTTCTTGATATACTGAAGTCGCAGTGCGAGCTTTATTCTGAGCTTGCGTCCGTTATGGCTATTGAGAAAGAAACCGTAGCCAGATGGAATGTCGATGACACGCTGGAGCTCACCAAGCGTAAGGATACCCTTGTGTACAAGGAGAAACTCCTTGAAGAAGCCAGACGCACAATAATCAAAAAAATCAGCATGGATGAAGGCAGGGATGACATGTCTCTGACCGATATTATAGCCCTCATGGACGAGGACGGACTTAAGCGGGAATTCAATCAGGTGCGCACTGACCTGAAAAACGTAATGCACAGGCTTAATGACGAAAACCTCGCCCTCAAAATCCTCTACAGGACAAACATAGGTCTCGTTAACGACTTTTTCGACAGACTGGGCATCACCGCAGGCAGCACTTACGGCACGCACGGCAAGTCCAGAGGCGTTAATTCCCTGCTCGACAAAAGAGGATAGGAGGACGCCATGTCCAATATTTTCGGCATTTTCAACAGCGGTGTTTCCGGTCTCATGGCTTCTCAGGCGGGCATAGACGTGACAGGGCACAACATAGCCAATGTCAATACCGCAGGCTATTCCAGACAGACAGTGAGCCTCACCACCCAGACTCCCAATATATCCGGCTCACAGGTATACGGAAGAGGCGTTCAGATAACGTCAATCACAAGGGTATATGACGAGATTCTGGCGGAAAGCATCCGTAACGAAGAATCTCAGCTCAGCTTCTACTCCTCAGTCCAGACGACGCTTTCAAAAGTTACGATTTATTTTAATGAACTTGAGGAAGGCTCCGGGCTTGGCGAATCACTGAGAGATTATTTTAATGCGTGGAGCGACTTTTCAAACAACCCCACAGACCAGTCCGAAGAGGCTATGGCAAAAAGGGTTACCCTTGTTGAGACAACCAACACTCTCACACAGAAAATTCAGAGCAGCTACAATCAGCTTGAAAGCTTCAGAGATGAATCGGACTACAACATATCTGCGTACGTCAGCGAGATAAATCAGCTTTCCGAAGCCCTCGCGAAAATCAACGGCGAAATAGCCAAGATTGAGTCTGTCGGCAGCACCGCAAATGATTACAGAGACCAGAGAGACCAGATACTCGCCAGACTTTCCGAAATAGCCAATGTAACCGTTAATGAGAAAGACAACGGTCAGGTCACTGTATACCTAGGCGGCAGCGCCCTCGTTGACGACAAGGTGAGCTACAAGCTCTTCGCCGAAAGCGACAACGAAAATGACGGTCACTATAAGATCACTTGGGGAACCTCTATAGATTCCAAAGGACAGACAGAGCTAACTCAATACATAACAGGCGGCGCAATGGGCGCAGAACTGATAACCCGGGACGAGATACTGACAGACTACATGGGTCAGCTTGATGAACTGGCGGTTACACTGATTAACGAAACCAACAGGATACACTCTCTCGGTCAGGGCGTTAACAGATTTACCCAGATAACCTCCACAAACGGTGTTGCGAATCCGTCCTTCGTATTTTCTCAGGAGGCGGGCTCATTTCCTGCCGCTGAAATTACCAAAGGCACGGTGCGGGTAACGGTTTACGACTCTGACGGGGCAGTAGCGGGCACCTACGATATAGACATAGATCCTGACAAGGATAACCTCAACAGCGTTATACAGAAAATCTCCGGCGCGGACGGTGATATGACCGGAGGCAAGCTTCAGGCTTCCATAGCTCTGGACAACTCAATTAAGATCTCCACCGAAGCGGGCTACACCTTCGCATTCACTGAGGATACATCAAACTTCCTAGTGGCTGCCGGTCTCAATTCCTATTTCTCGGGAACCGGAGCGGGTGATATTCAGCTTTCCAGCCAGATACAGGAGAACAACCTGTATATAGCAGCGGGCACAAGCGGCGCAGAGGGGGACAACACTGTCGCCAAGGCACTCGCCGATCTCAAATATGAAGATGTTTTTGAAGATAAAGGCATAACCATAGACGGCTTCTACAGCTACTTCGTGGCGACAATAGCCAGCGAAAAAAGTCAGGTGGACACATTCGTAACCACGATAACCTACTCCTTAAGCGAGCTCCAGCTTAAGATGGAGGAGATACAGGGCGTATCTATGGATGAGGAACTCACCAACCTGATGAAGTTCCAGCGTTCATACGAGGCAAGCGCAAGATTCATCACCACCGTGGACAGCATGATCGATAAGCTGATAAACGGTACGGGGCTTGTGGGCAGATAATTAAAAGGTGCAGATATGAGAGTTACATATAACTACATGACAATGAGATACCTCACAGGTATCCAGAATAATCTCAACTCGGTTTCCAACAGTCTGGACGCAGTCACAAAAGGGCGCAACCTGCTCACTCCCGAGCAGGATCCGGTAAACTACATATCCGCCCTGACCATACAGACGATGCTCGATGAATCCGCACAGTTTAAGCGAAACGCTGAAAATGCCCTCACATGGCTTACAAACAGCGACAGTGAACTTCAGTCCGCATCCGAACTGATAAGCAAGGCTCTCAACGAATACGCCATATACGGCATGAACGACAGCCAGAGCGCGGAAAGCCGCAAGGCTCTCGCCGGTGATGTTCAGGGAGTCATTGAAAGTCTTCTCGGTGTGGGCAACGCGTACTACAACGGACGCTACCTCTTCTCAGGATACGCCACACAGACACAGCCGTTCCAGACTCAGGAAAGGCAGGTAAGTTCGGTTGTTTCCAACATAAACGGCGCCGATGCCATGGTACAGAAGCAGTACAACGACATGCCGGAACTTAAGGAAGGCTCGTACACCATGAAGGTGACAGTCACAAACGGCACAGCGACTGTTCAGCTTTTTGACAAAAACAATAATAAGGTTCTCCTTGATACAAACGGCACAGATGAAACAGCCGGAGACGGAAACAATACATCATACACACTCACTACCGCATATGCCAAAGGGATGGTCATAAATACGGGAACGGGTGCGGGCATCAAGCTTCCCGATACGGATATGGAAGGGCGCACACTTACCACAAGCTTCTACTACACTCCGGGGGACAATGTCAGCTACTACGGCGATGACGGTATAGTCACCACCAAAATCGGCTACAGTCAGGATGTGGACATAAACATGACAGGGCAGGAAATCTTCATGGAGACGTACAAGACCCTGAGAGGCACTGTAACCAATAAGACAAACGGTCTGTACGCCACATCCACAACCTATTTTTCAAACCTTGACGGAGCTAACGCATCCCTCGCGGACTCCATAAACATAAACGGAACCGACCACAACGGCTACAAGGTCGGCATAGCCAAGCTTATGGCTCCTGCTGCTGTCACCCTTGACATGTCAACGGCGACTGAAGCAGAAAGAACAGTCACCCTGAAATACGCTGACGAGGAATTTGACATAACTCTTGACCAAAAAGGTTATGACGACATTGACGAAGTAGTATTTGATCTTAACAGAAAGCTTGAGAACGAAGGGCTTGCGGATGAAATACAGGCTGTAAACGATGGCGACAGAGTAATGTTCATCACTACAAGAAGCGGCGACCATGTTCAGCTTGACCTTAAGGGAACAGTGAACAACAAGCTCGGCTTCACAGATCCCACACCCTCCTCAACCACGGATTTTACATACTCCGCCACAGGGAAGGACACCGTATTTGAAATAGGCTACAGCAGCTATGATCAGCCTGTGCTTATCGAGTATAAAAACGAAACCCTCACAGGCGGAGACGACAACAGAGCTAACTTCCCCGTGGGAACAAACGAAATATTCGTAAACGGCGTCGCCATGAGCTTCACCGTGAATACAGGCGACACCGCTGAAGACATTCAGAACAGCATAAATCAGGCTCTCAAGGATAACGGCTTCGCCTTTACCGTGACGGCTCAGGTTGAATCCACACCCACAGCGGATATGTACGACCTCACACTGAAGCTCCATAACGTCAACTACGGAGACGACACATCCCTTTCCTCAAAAGTGACTACGGCTGACGGAGTAAATGATTACAAAACCGCAACGGCGAAGAACTCCGATTACCCCATAACCACGGAAAAAAGGCTCGGGGATTTCCTTACCTTCATAGAAAATCTGTACGATAACGCGGTGGATGCCTCCCTTGTGGACGGCAAGCTCGTTGTTCAGGACATAAGAAGCGGCTCAAGCAGACTCACCTTCAGCATAAATGAGGACAATACGGGGATAGGCTACGCCATGCTTGAGCAGGACGTAAAATTAAGCGGCAAATACACAGGCACCAGAGATGACAAATGGTCATTCAATGTGGTAATGCAGGCAGCCGACCCTATGGATCCGTCAGACTATGACAAAATAGTTATAAACGTCACCGATTCCGCCGGAAACAAGGTCTCGACCCAGACTCTCAGGCAGGACACCTATTACGGTCAGGAGATTGAAATAAGCAAGGGGGTAAAAATTTCCCTCGGGCAGGTTACGGAATCCACCAGCTTCACCGTTGATCTCAGCGCCGGTTCCAATGTGAGCTTCGGTGATATAAATGTTATAGAGGAAGGCAAAAACGTGGACACCTTCCGCTCCCTCACAAACCTTTACAACGCGCTGAACCTCAACATACCCGAACAGGGTATCGGAGCGCCCGGCGCATGGAGCGACACAACACTTAACTCCACGGCGACGCCATACTTTGACGGCACGTTCAGAGGAAACTACAATGACCTCTTTAACTTCCAGATACTCACCACAAACAACCTCAGCGAGATGTACATCCAGTCTGAGCTGAAAAGCGTTACTTCCGAAGTAAACTATACAGCGAACAGCGACATAGATTTTGATCTGGTTGTAAAAGACGGAAACAATGTTTATACCAGAAACATATTCATCGACCGAGACAGCATCTTCGCCTCCGTTGAAAGTCCCTCAACGGGAACAGAAGCGGCGCGCCTAAACTTCACCGAAGCCGCAGGGCTTACATTCTATTATCAGGACGGAGGAGTATGGACAGAGGCTTCGGTTAATGTTCCCGCAGGAAGCTACGCCAGCGTGAACGATATTGTAACCGCCATAAACTCCGACCCGACACTTCCCGCAGGAATAACAGCGGGCGCAAACGCTGACGGAACAATCAGCTTCACGGCGGGCGGAACAGTAACCGACCTCTATGTTTCAGGTGACACCGACAGCGCCCTCGGATTCAGTTCTTTTGACCCGGAGAGCCTTATAATCGACACTGTCAACAGCATGATCTCAACAGACGCGGATCTGGCTGGTCTCGGAGTGCGCGCGTACAACAACGACGGCAAGCTTGAGATATACTCCGGTTCGGGAACTCATGAAATAACCATGAACGCCAATAACGAAGGCACCAGAATGACCTTCTTCCAGACATACGACCCCACAACGGGGCAGAGTGCCGCTCCGCTCGCCTTCAATGTGAACAAGGTGCTTGATCTCACGTATTACGATACAGCAACGGATACATGGACAACTGCTCAGGTCACTTTCCCGCCGGATCCTTCCGGCGAATATGCTGACGCCGCCTCGCTGGCTGCCGCGGCGACCGGGCTTCCCGCCGGGATAACACTCACAGCGGACAACAACGGCAATCTCAGCTTCACCGCAGGCGGAACACTGACTAATCTCTCTGTATCAGCCAATACCGACCTCAGCAGTGAAGCGGTGTCTGTTCTGGGCTTTTACAAAACAGCCTCAACAGACAGCGTAACAGCAGGCGGCACTCCACAGCTTTTCCTTAAGGATACAACAACCGGGCAGAGAACTATCAGCTTCACTTATAATGACGGAACAAAGAAAACCGCTTCAATAACACTTGAAGCTAAAGATTATGAATCCGTGGACGAATTATTAGCTGAAGTAAACGACAAGCTCACAAATGCCGGTCTCGGCGGTATGATAAGCGCCGAAATTGTTGACGGCGGCAATCTCTCCTTCGTTTATGACGATGCGGTGATAAACAGCTTCCACGTTTCGGGCGACTACGAAAGCACTCTGGGCTTCGCCAAGGCAGGAACGGAGGCTCAGATAAAGGTGACAGGCAGCGACGGTGAGCTTATCTCCATGTACACCATAGATACCGCAAACGAGACATATCACGTTGCGGACGGAGTATACAGCGGCTTTGATGTCGGCTACCTTTACGCGACTGACTCGTTTACCACAGCAGTGGGTTCCGGCATCGAATATGAGCTGCCCATACTGGATCAGGCTGAAACACAGATAACAAACTCTCTCACCTCCGTGGGCACAAGACAGAACAGGGTTGACACATCAATCAACTACTACACTGTAATGAGCACAAAAAACGAAGAGATAAAGGCAGAGTATCTGGGTGCCACAGCGACAGACCAGAGCGCCGCCATCACTTCGTATCAGCTTGCTTTGCAGGCGTATCAGGCTGCGCTTCAGACAACCGCGAAAATAATGAATATTTCGCTGCTTGACTTTCTTTAATATTTAAGGAGTAATTCAAGATGAAATCCAACCTTGCAGAAAACACAGAGGTTTCAATGGAAAAAATAAAAATGTCCTCAACCAAACTGGGTCCGGTCGAATATACGGAGAATGATATAATAACTCTCTCTTCTCCGCTGCTGGGCTTTCCCGATCTCAGTGACTTCCTGCTGATCTCCGGCGATAAGTCGTTCCCTTTTCTTTGGTTTCAGGCTGTTCAGGATCCCGATGTATGCTTCATTCTCATCGAACCGAAGATATTTCACCCGAACTACGACCCGAAAATAAACAAGCGTGAACTGAAGATACTCGGAATCGAAAAAGACGAGGAACTGAAAATCGCCGCAATAGTCGTTGTTCCGGAAGACCCGAAAAACGCCACGGTAAACCTGCGCGCGCCGATTCTGTTAAATACAGGGAAAAAGCTGGCAAAACAGGTTATACTGGAAGATGACAGGTGGATGATAAAAGCTCCGCTTTTTGCCGCCAAGGATAAGTGATGCTGGTACTGTCCCGAAAAACAAATGAAAGTATAATAATAGGCGAAAATATAGAAATCCGCATAGTGGAAGTGGCGGGAAAGAGCGTTAAGCTCGGAATCGATGCCCCCAGAGATGTCAGTGTGCACCGCAAGGAGATCTTCGAGGCGATAAAGGAAGAGAATATTCAGGCCGCCACAAAGGAAAACCTTGTCTCCCTTGTGGACTTCTTTAAAAACCAAAACACCTGACAGACAATCAAAAATTTCCCATTCCCGAGAATTTTTGATACACGCCGGCGGCAGGATAACCCTGCCTTTTCCGCGTACGGCGAAGCTTCCGACCGTATAGCCGCAGAGTTTTCCGAATCATAGCGAATCCTGAAAGGATGAAGCAATCTCTCATTATATTTCAGAGACTGCTTCGTCAGGCTTCGCTTCCTATCTTTCCTTATCAGCCTCTACGGCGTCAATGCGTTTGTTCAGCTCGGTTATTTTTGTACCGAGACCGAGCATGTAGCCGCCGAGAAGCACCCATATTATTGAATAAGCTCCGACTATATACCAGAAATCCTGCATATTGAACTCCTTAAAGTTTTTTATATTCTTAATCAGCCTCTTCCGGCGACATAATCGCCGATGCTGATGCGTTTACGTATGCGCTTCTTGACGGTTTCCCTTTTGCTCACGGAGAGCCTGTCTATGAAGAGGACGCCGTTCAGGTGGTCTATTTCATGCTGGAGAGCTCTCGCGAGAAAGCCTTCGGATTTGACGACCGTCTCCGTTCCGTCCTCTCTCATGTATCTGACCACTGCTTTTGAGGGTCTGGTCACCACTTCATATTCCCCGGGAACGCTGAGGCAGCCTTCTTCATTGACGTCCGGCTCGCCGGAAAGTTCCAGAATTTCAGGGTTAATTATCTTCATAAGCGAGTTAGAGTCTTCTCCGGCGCTTATATCCACCACAATCACACGCTTATTCACACCGACCTGCGGCGCGGCAAGCCCGACACCCTTTGCGCTGCGCATTGTATCAACCATGTCTGAGAGCAGCTTTCTGACCGAATCGTCAACAACCGCCACAGGTTCATTCTTCTTTCTCAAAACTTCATCGGGAAAGGTCTTTATATCAAGAATCACTGTTCATTCTCCTTAGGTACAGGATAAAATAATAGATTTACTCCGAATTTTCAACGCCCTATGAAATCATCATACGAATATTTTCCGAAATAGGCTCTCATAGCCTTTTCCGCGCTTTCACGAAGGGTTTTGTCCTTAATCACGGAGCACATGTGCTTTACTGTCCGTTCCTCTTTATCCGTCAGGTTCCGGGGCACAAAAACAGGCTTAGTCTTTCTCCTCGGCGCCTGTCTGAAAACAAAACGGATGTCTTTGACATTCATCCCCTTGGCGGCGAGATTTTCCATTATTTCATCCTTCATGTGGGAAAGCTCACTCAGCCACATGTTGTCGCTCACGCCTACAATGAGGCATGTTCCGTCAATCTTCAAGGGCATAGCGACAGCCGCCACCGTGTCTCCCACGGCGTGATGCCATGTTTTCGCGAGTGATGAATGCTCTCTCGCTTCGCCCGCAAGTTTATTGTCCAGCAGCTCCGAGATCTTCTTCATTCTGTTTTTCCGTCTCCGCGAGGATTTTCTCCGCCGCGTCCAGAAGCTCCTTCACGCCGTCTTTGGTCAGTGAGCATATTTTAAAAAAGGGTTTGCCCTCTTTCTTTATAAATTCCTCAAACTCTATGAGGTTTTCAGGCATTGCCGCGTCGGTCTTCGTTGCCGCCACAAGCTCCGCCTTTTCGGAAACGCCGATTCCGTATTTTTCAAGCTCGTTTCTGATCATGCTGTAGCGCTCCACCATGGTTGAGTCATAGTCGGAGGAGTCCACAAAGTGAACCAGAACCCTTGTACGCTCAATGTGGCGCAGGAATCTCATACCAAGCCCTGTTCCCTCATGGGCGCCTTCCACAAGCCCCGGCATGTCCGCCAGAACGAACGGCTCGCCCAACGCTCCTCTGACCACACCTAGGTTAGGGACAAGCGTGGTGAAAGGGTAGTCCGCCACCTTTGGCTTGGCGGCTGAAACAGTGGAGATGAATGTGGACTTCCCTGCGTTGGGCATTCCTATGATCCCCACATCCGCTATAAGCTTCAGCTCCAGACGGAGACGCTTCTTCTCGCCGGGCTCGCCGTCCGTGTGCTCTCTGGGCGCACGGTGAGTTGAGGAAACGAATGAGGCGTTGCCTCTGCCCCCTCTGCCTCCGGCGGCGACTATAACCTGCTCGCCTTTTTGAGTTATATCGGCTATCAGCTCTTCTGTTTCTGTCTCATAAATCATTGTGCCTACAGGCACCTTAAGGAGAATATCCTCTCCCCGTTTTCCCTGAAGATCGCTCCCTTTGCCGTGAACGCCTCTTTTTGCCTTGTAGATGGCGTTATATGTCAGGTCAAGGAGAGTCGTCTTGGAGTCGTCCCCTTCAAGGATAACATTGCCTCCGTTACCGCCGTTGCCTCCGTTGGGACCGCCTCGGGGCACATAAGCCTCACGGCGGAAGCTGCAACATCCGTTGCCGCCGTGTCCGCCTTCAACGTCTATAATCAGTGAATCTACAAATTTCATCTAAAATACCACTTCCATATCTTTATCCGCAACCAGTTCAAAGGTCACAGTATATACGGCGGTTCCGCCGGCTTTCAGCTCTGTTATAATCTCAAGCCTGCCGTCCTTTGCCGCATCAATTCTCTTTCCGTTCAGCATGATGTTCTCAATGCTTATTCTGTCGTCCGCCGCAACGGGCAAACGATCAGTTATATTAAGCTTTTTCGCTTCCCCCGCAAGGTTTGCCGCCTCTATTGTAAAGCCTCTTTTCATTCTTTTCTTTGTGCCGAAGAAACCGTCGGACTCCCTTGTCAGTGGAAGGCTCTTTCTTTTGACGGATATATCCTTGTCCGTTCCGGCGGCAAGGCGTATCCTGCCGTTCTCAACGGAAGCGTAAACATTTTCAAAGATTTCCCTGCCAGCGCTGACACGCCACTTGCTGCCGTACACTTCGGACTTGGGCGTAAACACTGTTTCCCTGTAAACAACGGGGCTTCTGAACGGATAAACCGCCAGCCTGCTTTCTGCTTCGACATCCGCCCTGTCCAGCACTGTTCTTGACTCCCTGCCGTCTGAAATCAGTGTGAAGTCCTTAACCCTGAACTGTGCCGGAGCCTCTCTTGAAACCTCGGGTGACGGAGCCGATGAGTAATCCGCGGCGGCTTCAAACATCAACGGAGCAGCGGATGTTCTCGCCGTCTTGGCAAGAGGTACAGGCTCAAACGGACGAACATACCAAGGATCAAACTGCGGAACAGCGATCGCCTCATTCAGGTAAGAGGGTAGCAGGTAGGCGTTCTGCGCTTTTATGTCAACACCGCTTCTGTTCACAGCCTTCAGCACAAGCTCGGTTGCGGCGCCCTTACCATCAATATAGAGAACGTTTTCGTAATCTGCCGTAATCTTATCAAGCACCAGCTTCATATCCGCGCAGGCATAGGGCGAATGCAGAGGGGTTTCGCTGTCTGCTCCCTTCGCAAAGAGCGCACGCAGTCCGGCTGCCTCTGTCTGAGCCTTTTTCATATCCGCTTCGGCTTTTGATATTTCAGCAAACCGCGCGGCGGCATATGCCTGAAGCCTGCCGTCCGACAGCTTGTCAACAGAAGAGACCTCGCCTATGGAGTTCAGCATGAACTCGGCGGTCTTCTTTCTGCTTTCCGCTTTTATATAATCGTTTTCTTTATTTTTTATTTCCTGCGCCAATGCGCCGAGCCACCCTTCCGCACCGTCCGCAGAAGGGATAAGCATCATTTCCGCCGTGCCGCAGTATGCCTTGACTGCGCTGCCGTAGCCGATTACACCGCTCTTATATTCACCTGTGCGGTACTCCGCCTTGTCCCTGTGGAGGTAAAATTCCGCAGCAAAGGCGTTAGCGCAGGTCAGAAAGGCAAGGATCGCGATTACAGGTTTCATATCAGCCGTCTCCTAAAAACGTTTTATACAATCTTAATATTGCTGACAGAGTTTCTCAAGGAAAGTGCATAACAAAAAAGCCCGCAGCGCATGATGTGCGGCGGGCTTTTGCGATTTTAAGCCTGATTTGTAAAGCGGTGGTATTAAGCGGAAGCTTCGGCAGCGGCAACAACGGACACGTGTTTGCCCATGCTGCCTCTGTCTCTGAACTCAACATATCCGTCAATAAGGGCGAAAAGAGTGTGGTCTTTTCCCATGCCGATGTTTGTGCCGGGTTTGAACTGAGTTCCTCTCTGACGGATGATGATGCTTCCTGCGGTCACGAACTGACCGGCATATCTTTTAACACCGAGACGCTTACTGTTGCTGTCTCTGCCGTTACGGGTAGAACCGCCTGCCTTCTTATGAGCCATTATGCGCCTCCTTAACCGACTTTGATGTCGTTAATTTTAAGAGTTGTGTAATGAGTACGGTGACCGATACGCTTTTTGTAGTCTTTTCTGCGTTTGCGTTTGAAAACAAGTATCTTGTCGCCTTTCTCATGCCTTACTACGGTTGCCTGAACTTTTGCGCCGTCAACAACGGGAGCGCCCACAAGGAGCTCATCACCGGAGACGACAAGAACGTCAGTAAGCTCTACTGCGCTGTCAACCTCGGCTTCGAGCCTGTCGACTTTAATAACATCACCGGGCTTAACAGTGTACTGTCTCCCGCCCTGTTTGATTACCGCGAACATATCTATACCTCACGAAATTATAATTACAAACTGATCCAAAAGGAACGAAATCATATACGCAATATAACAGGCAGTCAACAAAAAAATTGCTGAAATAAAATAACCATGCCTTTTACATGAAAATATGAGTGAAGTCCGGCGGAGGAAAAGTTCTTTTTCCTTGACTTAAGAAGGATAATAAAATACCTCTTAACCTGCAAGATGAACTTTTGATCATCAGCGCCGTTCATATAAACGGTGCATACGGTGAAAATGCGCCCGCAGAATAGTGGTTGACAAAGCAACTGCCCCCCACTATAATTTCGGGCTCTACCGATATAAACACTGGAGGAACAAGCATGGCACAGATGCTGACAATGAAAAAGCCCAGCAATCTGAAAAGAAAGCGCAAGCACGGCTTCAGGGCTCGCATGAAGACAAAAAACGGTCGTCTCGTTATTAACAGAAGACGCGCTAAGGGACGCAAGCGTCTGACAGTTTAATCTTCGGCCCCTAGGAAATGAACCAACGGCTGAAAAGTTCCGAACGGCTCAAGAAAAAGTCTGACTACCTGAAAGTTCTTAGAGGGAAAAAATGCGCCGGAAGGCTTATTACGGTCTACTGGAACGCATGTGATTGTGAACAAAGCAGATTCGGCTTTATTACGGGGAAAAAGGTCAGCAAGAAAGCTGTTGACCGCAACAGGCTTCGGCGGTACTTCAAGGAGTTCTGCCGGAAAAACAAAAGCCTTTTTCCCGCAAAAAGAGATTTCGTTTTCAGAGCGCTTCCCGGAGCGGGCAAAGCCTCACATGATGAGATAGATAATGAAGCACTCAGGCTTGTGGAAAAAATTGCATCCGAAATACCTGCTGATAGGACCTATTAGGTTTTATCAGCTGTTTATTTCCCCTATGCTGGGACCCAGATGCAGATTTTATCCGTCCTGCTCCGAATACGCAATCGAAGCAATACAGAAGAAAGGTATTTTCAAAGGCTTTTTTCTTGCCGTCTGGAGAATTCTCAGATGCAACCCCCTATCAGCCGGAGGTTACGATCCTGTAAAATAGGACACACTCGGAGGACATTCTCACAATGGACAAGAAAACCCTGCTTGCAGTTGCGCTCAGCGCACTTGTACTCTTAGGCTTTCAGGCATTTTTCGCCCCGAAGGCTCCCGTGGCTGACAATGTCACCACAGCCGCAGAGACAGAAAACGTCGCTGCCGCGGACACCGCAGAGCAAACATCCGCAGAACCGGTAGTTCTCGGGGAGACATTACCCGTTTCACCCGATAAGCTTACAACAATTTCCACAGCGGATCTCACCCTTACTTTCAATGAAATCAGCGGCAACATCCTGAAAGCGGAAATTCAGCAGTACAACGGAAAACCGATCCATACCTTTTTCGGTGACGGCAAACAGGACTACATGATCGCCGGAACAGGAACTTCCGCGGCTTTCACGTCTCAGGAAATCAAAAAGGGTGACACGACAACCCTCGTGTTTACCTCAACACAGAATGACCTCATTGTTACCAAAAAGTACCAGATCAAAGAAGGCTCTTACCTCATTGACGCTTCGGTTGAAGTGGCAAACACCGGCAACATATCCGTGGAAATCCCCCTGTCTGTCCAGATAGGACCCGGTCTCGGCAACGGAATAGCGGACAGCAAGCTTGTTTTTCAGGGTCCGCTCATGTTTGACGGCAAAAAAATCAGAAGAGAGAAGGAAGACAAGGTCAAAGCCCCCGAGGTTTATGAAAAACCCGTATGGATTGGCTACACATCCCCATACTTCCTTTTTGCCGCTGCCGGCGGCGACTTTAACGAAGGAATCATCCAGAAATCAGGTGATTCGGCAGTTATTAAGGGAACAGACAAAGCGGTGGTAAACCCCGCGTCAAAATACACCAAGGAATTTAAGCTCTACATAGGTCCCAAGAAGTATACTCTTCTTAAGGAAACCGGATTCAGCCTGACAAAAAGCATTGACTTCGGTTATTTTTCCTTCCTTGCCATCCCCCTTCTCAACCTTATGAACTTCTTTTACAGCTATGTTCATAACTACGGTTTGGCTATCATTCTTCTTACAGTAGTGGTGAAGCTTGTTACCTTCCCTCTCACACATAAGAGCATGGTATCCATGAAGAGAATGCAGCTTCTTCAGCCCAAAATGACGGAGCTCAGGGAAAAATACGCCAAGGACAAGCAGAAACTTAATCAGGCTGTGATGGAACTGTACAAAAAAGAGGGAGTAAACCCCTTCGGCGGCTGTCTTCCCATTGTGATCCAGATTCCGGTGTTCTTCGCGCTTTACAAGTCACTGCTTGTTTCCATTGAACTTAAGGGTTCACCCTTTATACTGCACATTGCGGATCTTTCACTGAAAGACCCTTACTACATAACCCCCGTCCTCATGGGTATAACCATGTTTATCCAGCAGAGACTCAGCCCCCAGTCGGGCGACCCTATGCAGCAGAAAGTCTTCATGTTCATGCCTTTAATTTTTACATTCCTGTTCCTCAACTTTTCGTCCGGACTGGTTCTGTACTGGCTTACGAACAATATACTTTCCATAACGCAGCAGTACTTTATAAACAAAAAAACAACAGCCTGAGGTAAAAATGAGATATTTTGAAATAGAAGGAAGAACGGCGGATGAGGCTTTAAACAAGTTTCTCGCCGAAAAAAGAATCTCCAAGGATTTCGTTGAGTACGAAGTCGTAGAACAGGGTTCCAAGGGCTTCCTCGGAATAGGAAGCAAGCCTGCTCTTATTAAAGTTAAGTTCGATGACGGAGAATTTCTGAAAAGAAAATCAAAGCTCCTTCTCTCTGAGCTGCTTGAAAAAGCAGGCTTCAGCGATTTCAGCATTGAAGTCAAAGAGCAGGGAAGCGATATTATCCTCAATATCAAGTCTGAGGATTCCAGCCTTCTTATAGGCAAAACAGCACAGACGCTTGACTCTTTCCAGTATATACTGGATAAGATGATTAAAAACGATGAAAGAACCGAAACCGGCGTAGTAATCGATGTGGAAGATTACCGTTTGAGAACAGTTAAGCAGTTTAAGGAAAAAGCGGTAAGGCTCGCCAAAAATGCAGTGAAAACGGGTAAAACCGTTAAGCTTCCGCCCATGGTGACCATGATAAGAAAAGAGATTCATCTGAGTCTGAAGGAAGTTGCGGGAATTACCACCAAAAGCAAAGGCGAGGGTAACGTTAAAGAAATTCTCATAATTCCTGAGAACAGGGTACGCAGGAGACCCCCGAGACAGAATGATAATTAAATACTTAGTCTTAGGACTCATTTTATTCGTTACTTACAAGCTCTTCGCAGGGAGAGCCAAAAAAGAGGTTAAGGGCAAAACCGAGGAACAGGCAGTGGAACTTGTTCAGGACCCGGTCAGCGGGCTCTACATAGACAAGGAAACTCAGTTCAGGGTGAAATACTACGATAAGATGTACTACTTCGCCACGAAAGCGAACATGGACAAATTTATCGCTGACAAAAAGGGTGAAGAATGAAAATTTTCCTTGATACGGCAAATATAAAAGAAATTAAAGACGCAGTGGACATCGGCATAATAGACGGTGTTACCACAAACCCCTCTCTCATCGCCAAAGAGCAGGGATGCGATTTCAGAGAAGTTATAAAAGAGATCTGCGGGATAGTGAACGGTCCCGTGAGCGCGGAAGTCATTGCCCTTGACTGTGAAAACATGGTCAAGGAAGGCAGAGAGCTCGCAAAGCTCAGTGACCATGTTGTGGTTAAAATTCCCTTCACAAGGGACGGTGTCAAGGCTACAAGCATCCTCGCCGCTGATGAAATAAACGTGAACGTTACACTTGTTTTCTCCCCCAATCAGGCGCTCCTCGCCGCTAAAGCAGGCGCTGCGTACATAAGCCCCTTCGCCGGAAGGCTTGACGACATAGGTCATGACGGTCTTGAGGTTGTCCAGCAGTGTCAGGACATAGTCTCCGCTTATGACTACGAAGCGGAAATAATCGCCGCAAGCATAAGAAGCACTACCCACGTGCTTGACTGCGCCCTCATGGGAATAGACATAGCTACCGTCCCCTACGGTGTGCTTATGCAGATGTTTAAGCACCCGCTGACGGACATCGGGATAGAGAAATTTCTTTCCGACTGGAAAAAAACTCAGGGATAATAAATCCTTCAAAATTCAGAGCCGCCTCGCAAGGGCGGCTTTTTTCATATTTGTTTTCAATAACTCCTAAAGTTTAATAAATCCTGACGATTAGTAGAGCACAAGGATGTGCACTATGAAAGTTAATGGAACGGGCTTTGAGTTTTACCTCACTGAAGCCCTTAAAATGACTGCCAAAACGGATTTTGGCTCATTCGGCGAGTACATAGCGGAACGGAACAGAATGTCTGATGAGCTCGTGGAAGAGATCGACAGACAGGAGCCGGTACAGCCCGAAAAGAGCGATAAGTTACTTTCCACAGGGGATTTTCTGGAAATGTCCGTAAGCATGAGAAAAAGCTGATATAGCAACAGTTCCATGGATGGAACTGCGCCGTGCGAAGTGAAGCCGCTTTTTAAGCGGCGCGAGCGTGTATTCAAAATTTCCATGGATGGTAAATTTTGAATTATTAAGAAAAGATACTGCGCCGTGCGGAGCGAAGGACGGTTCATCCGTCCGCGAGCGTGTACATCAAACCGACAGGAAGTGCGGGTTGATACCATTAAATGAGAGATTGCTTCACCCTTGCAGGGTTCGCAATGACAGTATTCTGCGTCACTGCGAGGAGCGAATGCGACGCGGCAGTCTCAAACAGTTCCATGGATGGAACTGCGCCGTGCGAAGCGAAGCCGCTTTTTAAGCGGCGCGAGCGTGTATTCAAAATTTCCATGGATGGTAAATTTTGAATTATAAAGACAGGATGCCATTAGTAGAAGTGATTCACCGGACCGTGCCCTTTGCCTATGTTCATAGCGTCGGCATGGCGGATTGCCTCTGTAATGTAGCGCTTCGCCTCGAAAGCAGCCTCGGTTATATCATACCCTTTGGCAAGCCACGCTGCCACTGCTGAGGCGAAGGTGCAGCCTGTTCCGTGAGTGTTAAGAGTGGCTACCCTCGGAGCGTCCAGCCATATAAACTCCCTGCCGTCATAGAGAAGATCTCTGCTATGTGCTCCAGTGCCGTGTCCGCCCTTGAGGATAACATTTGCGGAGCCTAGGGCAAGCAGTTCCTCCGCCGCTTCCTCAAAGTTATCTATTTTATGCCCCAGAAGCACTTCCGCCTCGGGAATATTCGGAGTTATAACAAGCGCCAGCGGGATCAGATGCTTTTTCACCGTCTCCACCGCCTCTCCCCTGAGAAGCGGGCTTCCACCCTTAGCCACCATGACGGGATCCACCACAAGATTTTTCACGCCGTATTTCTTCATTGCTTCCGCAACAGTTATTACGATTTCAGGCGATGAAAGCATTCCTGTTTTAACAGCGTCCGCTCCCATGTCAGTAAAAACAGCGTCTATCTGCGAATTTATTATACTCAGGGGAAGCTCAAAGACATCCGTGACGCCCAAAGTGTTCTGCGCTGTGATTGCCGTGATTGCGCTCATACCGAAAACACCGTTGGCGCTGAAGGATTTTATATCCGCCTGAATGCCCGCTCCGCCTCCGGAGTCGCTTCCGGCAATGGTGAGCGCTTTTTTCATGCCGCCCCTCCGGAATACTGCTTTTTGCGCCAGTTATTGCTGCGCCCGTTTCCGTTGTCCTGAAGCTCTTCGGATTTCACTTTCACATCAAAGCGTTTCTCGCCGAAAATATCCTCTATTTCCTTGAAAAGGGCAAAGCTCGGCTTCACCTTGTAATCAGCACCGGCGCTCATTTTAACCACAAACTTGGAAGGCATCTCCACCTCGAACATAACCGCCGCATCTCCGTGATGCACTGCGAGAAGCTGTCTGAGCTTCTGCATCCGTTCCTCGGAGAAAGCCACTGCGTTAAGCTTTATAACAACGGTTTCGGTGAGCTTTTCCACTGTTTCGTCAGGATCAAAAATCTGCTCCGCCTTAAAGCTCACACGGTCGTCCTTCTTGCTTACTCTGCCCTTTATAACTATTATTTTATCCTCTTCCAGATAGCGGATATTCTCCTGATACATCTTGGGGAAAACCAGAACGTCAACCTCGCCCTGCATATCCTCAAGAGTGATGAACGCCATTTTCTCCTGCTTGGTTTTGGTGATGTGGTGCTTCACAGCCTTCACCATTCCGCCCGCTATGGCGAAGGTGTCGTCGTCCTTATCCGCAAGATCTTTGGAAGACACGGTGAATGTGTCAAGCACTGAGCTGTAACGTGCCAAGGGGTGGTTTGTGACATAGAAGCCAAGAACCTCCTTCTCGAATACAAGCAGCTCGTTCTCGGGCATCTCCTCCACATTCGGATAAAACTCATCATTATCGCCGTCTTCGTCGTCATCCCCGCCGCCGAGAAAGTCCTCAATGGACATTATCCCCTGCTCCTTCATCCTCTGTTTTCTCTGCCCCTGCTCCAGTGCCTGCTCCAGAACCTGAAGGTGCTGTCTGCGGTTTTTGCCGAAGCTGTCCATAGCTCCCGCCTTTATGAGGGATTCAAGCACTTTTTTATTGGCAAGACGGAGGTCAATCCGCTCGCAGAGGTCGTAAATCGATGTATAGGGTCTTTCCTCTCTGTTCTGAACCATGGAATCTATGGCGCTGAAGCCGACGTTTTTGATAGCTCCCATGCCGAAGCGGATGTTGCCGTTTTTTATACTGAAGTCCTTCCCGCTCTCGTTTATATCAGGCGGAAGGACAAGTATTCCCATCTTCTCCGTCTCTTCCTTGAAGGTCACCACCTTCTCGCCCTTGTCAAGCTCGCAGGAGAGGAGAGCCGCCATATACTCAACGGAGTAGTTCGCCTTGAGCCATGCAGTCTGGTAGGCGACTATGGCGTAAGCTGCCGAGTGGCTTTTGTTGAAGCCGTAGTCGGCGAATTTTTCCATAAGGTTGAAGAGCTCTTCCGCCTTCTCTTTGGTGAAGCCCTTTTTTATGGCGCCTTCAACGCCCATCTTCTCGTCGCCGTTGATGAAGATGTTTTTATGCTCTTCCATCAGGGATGCCTTTTTCTTGCCCATAGCCCTGCGGAGAATGTCCGCATTGCCGAGAGAGTATCCCCCCACTACCTGAGCGATCTGCATTACCTGCTCCTGATAGACGATGATGCCGTAAGTCTCTTTGAGTATGGGAACGAGCTCCGGCAGAGGGTAGTCGATGGTCTCCTCACCGTGCTTTCTTTTAACGAAAGAGTCAAGCATCCCGCTGCCTATGGGTCCCGGACGGTAGAGAGCCACAAGAGCGATAACGTCCTCAATGCACTCGGGGCGGAGCTTCTTCAGAAGGTTTTTCATGCCCTCGCTTTCAAGCTGGAAAACACCTGTGGTGTCTCCGGCGGAGAGCATATCATAGGTTTTCTGATCGTCCAGATCCAGTTTCTGCATGTCTATGTCTGTGCCGTGAACGGCTTTTATGTTCTTCACAGCCCAGTCTATGATCGTAAGGTTTTTGAGTCCGAGGAAGTCGAACTTAACAAGCCCCACCTCCTCCAGCGTGTCCTTCTCAAACTGGGTGACTACCTCATCGTTCTGCCCCTTGCAGAGCGGAACATAAAAATCCAGCGGCTTATCGCCGATCACGATCCCCGCCGCGTGCATGCCTGCGTTTCGGAGAAGCCCCTCCAGCTTGCGGGCGTGTCTGAGTATGTCAGGTCCTTTCTCTATCTCGGCAAAGGCGGATTCCAGATCGCTGTCCGCCTTAAGCGCTTTATTTATGGTCATGCCCGGGGATTCCGGTATGGTTTTGGCGAGCTTGTCCACATCCTTCAGCGGAACCTCAAGCACCCTGCCCACATCACGCACCGAGCCCCTGCCCAGAAGCTGACCGAAGGTGATGATCTGTGCCACCTTGTCGTCTCCGTATTTGCGGCGGACGTATCTGATCACGTCTTCACGTCCGTTTACGCAGAAATCTATATCGAAGTCAGGCATAGACTCTCTTTCGGGGTTGAGGAAACGCTCAAACAGAAGATTGAAGCGGATCGGATCAATATCAGTGATCCCAAGAGAATAAGCCACCAGTGAGCCCGCACCTGAACCCCTTCCGGGACCGACGGGTATCTTCTGAGTGTGGGCGTAGTTGATGAAGTCCCACACTATGAGGAAATAGCCGGCGAAACCCTTCATCACGATGACCTTAAGCTCCATCACAAGTCTTTCGTGATACTCTCTGTGGAGTTCCTCCGGTATGTGGGCGAGCTTCCGCTTCAGCCCTTCCCCTGACAGATACTCAAGGTATGAGTCGATACTGTAGCCATCGGGCACATCGTACTCCGGCAGGTGAAGATTGCCGAACTCTATGGAGCTGCCGCATCTTTCGGCTATATCAACGGTATTTGTCAACGCCTCTGGAACATCCCTGAACGATGCCCACATCTCCTCCGGCGATTTGACCCAGAGCTGATCGGTGTGGATCTCCATCCTGTTGGGAGAGCTGAGCACAGACTGAGTCTGGATGCACATAAGCACCTCATGGGAGAGGTGATCGCCCTTTTCCAGATAGTGGCAGTCGTTGGTGGCGACAAGGGGGATGCCCATATCCTTGGACATCTTCATAAGCTGCCTGTTTACCTGCACCTGTTCAGGCAGTCCGTTGTCCTGTATCTCAAGGTAAAAATTCCCCTTCCCGAGAATGTCCCTGTATGTCTCCGCAGTACGGATCGCATGCTGAAGGTCGTTACGCATTATCGCTCTGGGAATCTCTCCCGCAAGGCAGGCGGAAAGTCCTATGAGCCCTTCGGAATACTGCGCCAGCAGCTCCTTGTCTATCCTCGGCTTATAATGGAAGCCTTCAAGCTGTGCTCTGGAAGCCAGAAAACGGAGGTTCGCCAATCCGGTGTTGTCCTTCGCAAGGAGGATGAAGTGGTGGTTCTTGTCCTCCCCCTTCTCATAGCTCTTGTTGAACCTCGTATCCGGCGCAACATAAACCTCACAGCCGAGAATAGGCTTGAGTTCAGCCGCCTTCGCTTTTTTATAAAAGTCAACTATGCCGTACATAGTTCCGTGGTCGGTTATAGCCACAGACCTGCTGCCCTGCTCTTTAATCTTGTCCGTGAGATCCGCGATTTTGATTGCGCCGTCCAAAAGTGAATATTGTGTATGTAAATGGAGATGAACAAATTCGTTTGCCATTGATGCTACCGCTCCCGTGGTTTGAAAAACCCGCTTGCTTTGCGGATCAAAATTCAGTGATAATCACTATATGCTACTACATAAAATCCGCATGTACAAGGTTGAAGGCTTCTTTTTTGCATCGATTATTTCCGCTGTACTGACAGCCGGTTATCTTTACGCACAAATCGCGGGTGTTCTCATTGTGACGGCTGTTTTCCTTTCACGGCGGATGTTTGCGGTGTTCAGTTTTCTTATAATTTCACTGATGCTCTTCATATATTTTACTGTGCTTGTGACAGCGGAAAAAGACCCGGGCAAGGAACGCACCACATATGAAACCACAAGGGGCACGGTGCTTGCGGACAATACCTATGCCCTGCGGGCGGGTGAGGCTGTCATCGGCAGATACACCAAAGTGCCCTACAGGGGACGGGAAGGACGGCTTGCCCCGGGGTATCTGGTTCTGGATAAAGTATATTTCCGTACGGAGATCCCCTTTGTCTCAGCCGTACTTGAGAAAAGAGACGCCCTCTCGGACAGGATGTACAGCGAATCTGCCGGAAGGCTGAGAATAATTCAGGCGCTTCTTCTGGGCGATAAGTCGCACCTTGAGGGACGGGTGCAGGATGTTTATCTTCAAACAGGCTTAAGCCATCTTCTGGCAGTTTCCGGAACCCACGTGGGCGTAATATCGCTGATCTGCTTCACCCTGCTGTTCTTTTTGCCGTGGAAGCTGCGAATGCTGATCTCCTGTTTCGCTCTTGCGGCTTTTGTTCCGCTGGCGGGGTTCAAGGTTCCGGTGATGCGTGCCGTCGTAACAGCAGTCACAGCCATGACCGCATGGATTCTGGACTGCCGTACGGACTTCCGAAAGCTGCTTCTTTTCCTGTGGAGCTTCTTTCTGCTTATTGCTCCCGGGCTTCTGGGTAACATATCGTTTCTGCTCTCCTTCTCCGCTGTATACGGCATAACCTCCCTGCAATTCAAAGGATTAAGCTGGGCTGAGGGAACAATAAAGGCAGGAATCGCAGCTACAGCCTTCACAATGCCCCTTTCCATGTACGTTTTCGGAACATTTAATCCCGCAAGCATATTCAGTACAATCGTAATGGTTCCGGTGGTTTATCTTCAGCTTATTACGGGCTTTCTGTATATGCTGTTTCCGGCGCTTACCCTTGAGCCGCTTGTCATGCTTGAGAAGCTGAATATATACACATCGGACCTCATGGCATCTCTTACGGGGGTCTTCTTTGTCCTCAAACACATAAATATTTACATCTTTACGGGGCTTATGCTTTTTCTGGCTGCGGTATCCCGGACGAAGCATGTTCTCCTCTCAGCCGCGGTATTCCTCGCCGTGTTCATCCCCGCTGAGATGGACGACGGGCTCTATTTCCCCGAGCTGGGCAGATACAGGGCGTTCATTTACAAAGACGGGGACAGGGTGGAAGCTTTTTATTCCGGCATGCGCTCAAACTATCTGTACTCGTTCATGCCCTTTGCCGCAAAATTCGGCGTGACAAATTTTGACTATGCCGAAATACAAGTATATGACAGTGAAAATATAATTTTCACAAGCGCCGAGCTCTCCGGAGGGTTCTCCGAAATATGCGTGAATAATACGGAATGTTTAAAACCCTTGATTTATATGACAAGATCGAACACCATAACAAAATCAAACATCAACACCGAAAAAACCTATTTTGTCTACAAAAACAGGCTGAAGGCTGATAATATTGTGGAATTATACGATTCAGCGCCGCTGCACTATGAGCCGGAGGGCAGGACGGAAAAATGAAAATATATGTGAATGAGAAAGAAAGAACGGTGGAAAAAGGCGTTTCAGCATTTGCCGTGAGGGCTTTTTTTAAAGCTGACGCGGATGTGGTTATTCTCAACGGACACCTCATAGGGGCGGACATGCCGCTTAAGGACGGAGACAGAATATCCCTGATAAAAAAGGGTGAAATCCCCCCCGCGGACGAGCTTGAGAGCCTTCTTGTATCCCGCCATACCCCCGGTGTGCACGAAAAGATGAAAAAGGCGAAAATAGCCGTGGCAGGACTCGGCGGGCTCGGCTCAAATATAGCTGTCAGCCTAGCCAGAATGGGCGCCGGAGATATGCTCCTTGCGGATTATGATGTGGTGGAGCCGTCCAACATCAACCGTCAGCAGTATTTCGTGGATCAGATAGGCATGAAGAAAACAGACGCCCTGAGAGCGAACCTCGAACGCATAAATCCCTATGCTTCATATACTTACAAAGACATTTTCCTCACGGAGGAGAATACTGCGGAAATTTTTAAGGGCTATGACGTAATCATTGAAGCCATAGACAAAGCCGAAACAAAGGCTATGATAATACGAGAATGCGCGGCAAAATGCCGTGACAGCTTCATAATCGGCGCAAGCGGGCTCGCGGGATATGCTGACACCTCGGTTATAAGCGTGCGCTTCGCCGGAAAAATGGCGATAGCGGGCGACTTCGTAAATGAGGCAAAGCCCGGGCAGGGACTCATGGCACCTCGGGTTGCCGTGGCGGCGAATATTCAGGCGAATCTGGCTGTGAGATACATTTTGGGTGATTTGCAGGAGGTTAAAAGATGATCAAGACTATTATAAACGGAAAGGAAGCGGAAATACAAAAGAATTCGACACTGGCAGAGGTTATTGCGCTTTATAAGCTCAACCCCGAGAGAGTGGTGGCGGAAGTTAACGGAAATGTCCTCACAAGAGATAAATACAGCGATACACTGATAAATAACGGCGACAGGGTGGAGCTGATAAACTTCGTGGGCGGCGGTTAGGAGAGCGCGGCTCTTATGGCACTCATCAGCGAGTCCTTCATAACGGGCTTGCTGATATAAGCCTTCACGCCGAGACACTCGGCTCTGGTTATAAACTCCCGATCGTTAAACGCAGTGGTCACGATAACCTTGGCGTCCGGCTTTTCCTTCATTATGCACTCGCACATCTCAAGTCCGTCCATAATGGGCATCTGTATATCGGTAATGATAAAATCAGGATTATGAAGCCTGTGCATCTCCAGTCCCTCACGTCCGTTGCAGGCTTCTATGACGTTTGAGAATCTCCTGCGCAGAAGACGAAGGAGAGACTCACGCACATAAAAATCATCCTCAACATAAAGAACCGTAAGAGCGCCCGTTTCCAATAGAATCACCAACAGATAATCACCGGCGCTTAAATTAGCATGCTGCTAACTTTTTTATAAGTCATTCAAAAGACTTACGCCTGTATCCTAATATTAAATGCTGTTTTATACAGAAAATGTCAAGGATTTTTAAAAAATTAAATCACTATTTATATGTATAAAATTGCAAAATACCAATTTACAGCTTCAATTTCTCTCCTTTTTTTCACCAAACCACAAAGAATCTGCCCACATCTTTTTTCAACAAAAATTAAATAAATTAATGACTGCCAAAACAGTGTTTATTCGGGCATTCTCAGCCTAAAAAGAGCATTTATGAACATATGCTCTTACGGATGTTTCATCAACAGCCTCTGTGTATAAAATTTGTTCTGGCATTATAAATCTTTTCTATATATATTCGCAGACATATTCAACTATGCGGAGGTATAAAAAATGGGCGGTTGCTCACAGGACGAATCGAGCTGCAACAGTTGCGGCTCCGCCGGCGCATGCAGTACCGACGAAAAACAGAAACACACGGACGAGATGATTCAGAAGAGACTCTCAAGCATCAAATACAAAATAATGGTAATGAGCGGCAAAGGCGGCGTGGGAAAATCCACTGTCAGCGTCAGCCTCGCCTCAATGCTGAACGCCATGGGCTACACCGTGGGTATCCTTGATGCTGACATACACGGACCCAACATCCCCAAGATGCTGGGCATAACAAAAAAGGGCGCTGTCAACAGCGATGACGGCATAATCCCTTTTGAGCCCATTGAAGGGCTGAAGGTTATGTCCGTGGGCTTTTTGATCGAGAATGACGACGAAGCCATAATCTGGCGCGCCGCACTCAAGCACAGCATGATACAGCAGTTTATAAGCGATGTGTCATGGGGCGAGCTTGACTTCCTCATCATAGACCTGCCCCCCGGAACAGGCGATGAACCACTTTCCGTTGCGCATATTATCGGACAGGTGGACGGCAGTGTTATAGTTACCACACCGCAGGATGTCGCCCTGCTTGACTCCCGCAAGTCTGTCACCTTCAGCAGGAAGCTGGGCGTGCCGATTTTCGGTATAATAGAAAATATGAGCGGCTTCTGCTGTCCCCACTGCGGCGGCACGGTTGATCTCTTCAAATCCGGCGGCGGCGAAAAGGCGGCTCTGGAGCTTGATGTGACCTTCCTCGGCAGAATCCCAATTGAGGCGCAGGTTGTGCAGGACGGTGACTCAGGAACACCTCATGTCATCGGGCACCCGGGCTCATCTGTCGCAAAAGCCATGAAGGAAGTAACCATAAAGGTTCTTGAGCAGACCATAAAAAAAGAGGGGTAACCCCATGAATATGCCGAAGGTGCTTTTTGTATCGAGCGAAATCGCTCCCTACGCTAAAACGGGCGGACTGGCAGACGTCGGTTCCTCCCTGCCTAAGGCATTGAAATCCCAAGGGGCGGACGTGATAAGCGTCATGCCCCTTTACTCCTCTGTCGACCGGGCTAAATACGGACTGGCTCAGGTGTTTCTCTCCTCCTGTGTCCATATGGGCAACTGTGAGGAGTGGTACAGCGTATACAAGGCATCCCTCGGCGGAGTTGACACCTATTTCATAGAGTTTTCCAAATACTTTGACCGCACAGGCATCTACCACACCAAGGCGGGGGAATACGCTGACAATGCGTACCGCTTTGCCTTCTTCTGCCGTGCGGCGATGCAGACTGCCAAGGATCTCAGGTTCAAGCCGGATGTGATTCACTGCAACGACTGGCAGACGGGGCTTATTCCCTACTACATCCGCAAAGAGGAAGACTTCTTCTTCAACGGCACAAAAACCGTTATAACCATCCACAACATAGGCTATCAGGGCATTTTCGGAACAGATGTGCTGGAATATGCCAAAATAGACCCTGCGGACTTCCATGCGGAAAGCTTTGAATCCTTCGGCGGAATAAACTTCCTCAAGGGCGGCATAGCCTACGCGGATAAAATAACCACCGTCAGCCCCTCCTACGCAAAGGAGATTCAGGGCGAAACCGGAGGAGGGGGGCTTCATCTCCTGCTTTCATACCGCAGGTACGACCTTGAAGGAATCCTCAACGGCATAGACACGGACGAGTGGAACCCCGAAACAGACAAATACATTCCTCAGAATTTCAGCGCGGAAACCCTCCATCTTAAAAAGATAAATAAACTGGCTCTTCAGAAGCGCTTTATGCTGGAAGAGAATGAAAATACAGCCCTCTTCGGCTTTGTGGGGAGATTCGCAGGACAGAAAGGTCTCCACCTGCTTCAGTACGCTGCGGAAAAAGCGCTGAACAGCATGGTTTGCCAGTTCATAATAATAGGCAGCGGTGAAACGGAATACGAAAAGTACTTCGGCAGCCTGCCCGAATTATACCCGCTGAGGGCAAGCTCATTCATAGGCTACAGTGAAGAGGCGGCGCACCTCCTTGAAGCAGGCGCGGATTTCTTCGTTATGCCCTCGCTCTACGAACCGTGCGGACTGAACCAGATGTACAGCCTCGGCTACGGAACCCTTCCCATTGTCCGTGCTACCGGCGGTCTTGACGATACTGTGAAAAACTACAACGAGCTGACCGGCGAAGGCACAGGATTCAAGTTTCACCTCATTGACGGTGAAGCTCTGTACAATACAATCGGCTGGGCTGTCAGCACATACTATGACAGACCCCGTCATATTGAGCAAATGCGCATTTCGGCCATGAAGGAAAATTTCGGCTGGGAAAACTCAGCGTCACGTTACATAAATCTTTACAAAAGTGTTACCTCTGTATAAGATCAGCCAGCTTACGGTTATCTGTGCGGACGATAGCCGTTTATTATTCCATCTGTATTTTGAATAGTTAATTTTGTTAATAACTTCCGAAAAACGTTGACTTTTTCCGATGAAGGCTTGATCATTAGCGTTAACAAATATTTCATTATTCATATACACAGCTTTTATATTCTGCGGAGGCTTATCGTGAGGAACGAGATTGAGGTCTTCAAAGCGCTCGGAGACGAAAACAGAGTGCGCATTGCGATGATGCTCAGAGAAAGGCCTATGTGTGTGTGCGAAATTGATTCGGTTCTGGACATTGCTCTGTCAACTGTTTCATCGCATCTGAAAATCCTTAAAACGTCCGGAATAATCAGGGACAAAAAGGATGGACGCTGGGTCATTTACAGCATCAACGAAGAGAACGGATTTGTAACGGAAATACTTGACATTTTCGAGAAGAAACTGGCGGAAGACGTGATTCTGAGCGGAGACAGAATCAAGCTTGCCACCCTGCCCGAATCTGTCTGCACAAAGTATCAGAGCGTTTAATTCTGTTTGAAAAAATTCCCAACGCTGAGGCTGCGGACGGTTTCCGCCGCCTGCTCAGGATTTATCCCCTTGTACTCCAGTACAACTGTGAGTGGCGATCCGTCTGCGGTCAGCATTATGTAACCTTTCTTATAACCGCTTCCTGTATATAATATATTATAGCCTTGTCCTTTTTCTGACCTTGTGACACCGCCGGCTTTTATCCCGTGCTCCCCAAGGGCTTTTATATCAGCGCCGGAGTAAACGGAGAGTATGAGCTCTGCCGAAGGTGAGGAGTATTTTCTGGAAGCCGTGTCCACATTGCCTCCGGGCAGTCTCAGGGAGCTGCCCTCCGCGGGGGAGGCGAAATAACCGCTGATTTCAGGTAAAAGATGCAGAAGCGTCCGGAAATCCGCATACGCCGGTAAAGAAAGAAGAAAAACGCAGAGAAGAACTGCGGCTCTGTTCATAAATCTCAGTCGTGTCGGGGATTGGAGCCGACGAGCTTCGCGGCGGCGGTCATCTGGCGGTAGATCTCTTCCTCGCTCACTTTCTCGCGCGCCCTCTCCACACCGTCTTCATAAACCTGATAGCACGGCTGAATATTGTTCAGCGTAACAGCCACAATATCAAGAGCGCAGCCTCCGCAGGCGCAGATATTCGGATTTCTTTCCAGAAAAAAGGGGAGCATGTCCCAAACTCGCTTCTCGTTTACGTTGCGCAGGGCGTCAACGTCATAATAGTTGATTTTAGCCATAAATCGCCTTACTATTCCCTACCCTTTTCAGGGCGGTTTTTTATACGTTGTGTACTTATGAACCGATACATTAAAAGATAACATCCGGAGTCTGCCCATGCAAGATAAAATAGCCGTAATCGGCGCCGGAAGCTGGGGAACCGCACTCGCGTCCCTGCTCGGCTCATCAGGGTACGCAGTTACCCTCTACGCATTTGAAGACGAAGTCATAAAAGGCGTCAGCGAAAACAACGAGAACCCTCTTTTCCTTCAGGGAATAAAGCTCTCCGCAAATGTCAGCGCGAAAAGCTTCGGGGATATTTCCGCAATGACGGAAAAGCACATTGTATGGGCTGTGCCCACCCAGTTTTCCAGAAGAGTGGCGGAAGCCAACAAAGAGGCGCTTAAGGGCAAAGACATAATAATCGCCACAAAGGGGATAGAGATAGCCACAGGGAAGCTTGTGATCGAAATGCTGTCCGAGTCCGCCGATGCCGAATATTCCATAATTTCGGGTCCTTCCTTCGCCAAGGAAGTGGCGCTGGGCAAGCCCACAGCGGTGAGTGTCGCCTCCAAGGACATAAAGCGTGCCGAGTGGTGGCAGTGCACCTTCTCCGCTCCGGCTTTCCGCTGCTATTACACTGAAGATGTGACAGGGGTGGAGATAGGCGGAGCAATCAAAAACGTAATCGCTGTCGCAGCGGGAATATCCGACGGTCTGGGCTTCGGGCATAACGCAAGGGCGGGGCTCATTACCCGCGGACTGGCGGAGATAACCCGCCTCGGTGTGGCGATGGGCGCAAAGGCTGAAACCTTCATGGGGCTCTCCGGCATGGGCGATCTTGTGCTTACCTGCACGGGAGACCTCAGCCGCAACAGGCAGGTCGGGCTTAAGCTTGCCGAAGGTTTCGCCATTGAGGAAATAACCGGAAAAATGAACATGATCGCAGAAGGCGTCTACACGGCGAAGGCCGCTTACGCATACGCCGAAAAAGCGGGAATCGAAATGCCCATCACCGAACAGGTGTATAAAGTTATATACGAAAACAAAAATCCGCGGGATTCCGTGATGGCTCTCATGGAACGCCCCTTAAAAAAAGAATAAACCTTCCGCTGCCTGCGGCATTATCCGCCGCAGGCTTTCTGAGCCGTTCCGTGCTGCTTAACCTCTGAAAAACCTGTCAATAAAGCATTTGCAGTCATTTTTTATCCATCACTCGCAGTAAATAATGCCGTTTTCACCATCATAATCTTTTATTAGTCATTAAAGTATACAAGCATTAAACTTTATTCACCTATCATTTCTTGCTTTTTGAGTTAAACGGTTGTTACATATGTTTAGGATTTGATTAAATATCTGAAAAGGTGGTGCTAAGTGATTAAAATGAGGATCGGAACAAAAATTCTTCTCTCGGCTCTAATTCCCGCTGTATTTCTTTCCGCTGTTTTGACCTTGATCGTTGTGCGCAATGTAAACAAAATGGGACAGGCTGATGTCGAAATGGTCGCAACCAATATGACAGACATGAAGAAGGTGGAGTTGAAAAATTATATCGACATAGCAGTCAACTCGGTTTCATTTCTGGTAAACAGCTCTGAGTTCACCGCAGAAGAGGCGAAGGAGGAAGCGAAGAAAATACTCCTCAGACAGACATACGGTGAGGACGGCTACTTCTTCGTTTACGACAGACAGGGACTGTGCCTTGTTCAGCCTTCAAACCGGAAGCTTGAGAACACAAGCCAGTGGGATGTGAAAAACACCGCCGGTGTTTATGTCACCAGAGAGGTTATAAACACCGCTCTTTCAGGTGACGGATACCTTGTGTATTCATGGTTCAAGGCTTCAAAGAACGCAGAAGCGGACAAGCTCTCCTACTCGGTGTCCATACCCGAATGGGGCTGGGTAGTCGGCACCGGATTCTACATTGACGATATTGAAGAGGAGACAGCCAAAATCGAAGCGAATATATCCGCCGAGATAAAACGAATAGTCGGTCTCTTCATGACTTTTTCCATAGCATGTCTTGTTGCTGTTGCCGTCATAGCCTACTTTGTTTCTAAAAAAATATCCTCAAGCGTATCCTCCGTTTCGGAATCTCTGAAAGGGATAGCAGAAGGAGAAGGAGATCTCACCGTTCAGATAGCCATAAACTCGGCGGATGAGGCAGGGCAGCTCGCGGGCTACTTCAACACCTTCCTCGCCAAGCTCAGGGATATTATAAATATAGTCAAAATGAACGCCGACACTGTCGCCTCCAGCAGTACGGAGCTCGCCGCCTCCGTTGAGGAGCTTTCCACCACCATGAACGATCAGTCCGCTCAGGTTTCGGGTGTCGCCACAGCAACAGAAGAGATGAGCGTATCCGCCGGAGAGGTCAACAGCTCGGTAGGCGAAGGACGCAAAAATATTGAAGAAACACACAGCCTCACCATCGAAGGCAACAAAAAGCTTCAGCAGGCTGTAAAAGAGATGATGCTGATCAAAGGGAATGTGGAGGCGCTGGGCACAACTGTCGCCAATCTTATGGAATCATCATCTACCATAGGCGAAATCATCAACGTAATCACAGACATAGCAGATCAAACAAACCTTCTGGCGCTTAACGCCGCAATAGAAGCAGCCAGAGCGGGTGACCACGGGCGCGGATTCGCGGTTGTGGCGGACGAAGTGCGTAAGCTGGCGGAACGCACCCAGACCTCAACCGGAGAAATATCAAAAATCATCGGCAGTCTCCAGAGCGAAGCCAGAACCGCCTCCCACGAAATGACAAACGCAAGGGAAAGAGTGGAAAGCGGAGTCAAAATCATTGACGACACTAAAAACACATTTGAGCAGATAGTGACTTCCGTGGACACGCTGAGCTCCGTAAACGGAATCATTCAGTCCGCTGTGGAGGAGCAGTCCAAGGCGGTTCTTAACATAAACGGAAACGCTCAGATGATAGCCTCCGGTGTGGAGCAGAGCTCCGCGGCGCTTCAGGAAGTTTCGGCAACTATCTCCAATCTTCAGGTACAGGCTGATGAGCTGAAAATGCTTGTTAATAAATTTAAAGTATAATACTTGCGGGGAGGCGTCAGCCTCCCTGTTTCCCGAACGCGTCAGCAGCCCGAAACACTTCTTTTTTTCATGTTAAAACATATTTCTTCCGGTTTTGTAGATTAATAGCCGATTTTATATTAAAATTAGTTACTTATAAGTACCAGATCCAAGGACTTATTAACTATCAATTCAGGCGGTGTGTGAATGTTTAATTTGAAGATCGGCTCAAAGATTCTGTTTACGGCGGTGATTCCCGTTATCCTGCTGTCGGTTATACTTGCCGTTATAAGCATCGGCAATATCCGTAAAATGGGAAATGAAGAGATCAGACTTATTGAAACCACAATGATGAACCTTAAAAAAGCAGAACTGAGCAATTATATCGACCTTGCCAATACATCAGTAAAACATATCCTTCAGGATTCCTCTCTTTCCCGTGAGGAAGCCCAAAATCAGGCGAAAGAGACCGTCAGGCAGCTTTTCTACGGCGCTGACGGCTACTACTTCATCTATACATACGAAGGGATTAACGTGCTCCTGCCTCCCAGCCCGCAGAGGGAAGGAACAAGCATGTGGGATGTGCAGGATAAGGAAGGGCTCTATCTTGTCCGTGAGCTCGTGAAACAGGCTCAGAACGGCGGCGGCTACCTTGTTTATATGTGGGATAAGCCTTCGGAAAAAACAGTGGCGAAAAAACTCTCATACTCTGTTCCCATGGCTGACTGGGGATGGGCGCTCGGAACAGGCTTCTACATTGATGATATTGACAAGGAAGTTGCCAAAATCAGAGAAGGAATCTCCAAGGAGATAGGCGCGGTTGTCTTCAAGTTTATCCTGATAACACTCATCTGCATCGGCATAATAACGGCTATCGCCATTTATGTGTCAAAAAGAATCTCGAATAACATACGTTCCGTCTCTGCATCGCTTAAGGAAATAGCCGAAGGCGAAGGCGATCTCACAAAGGCTATACAGGTAACCACTGAAGACGAAGTCGGAGAGCTGAGCCGCTATTTCAACCAATTCATCAGCAAACTGCGGGATATTATTCAGACAGTGATGCTGAACGCTGATTCAGTCGCCTCAAGCAGTACGGAGCTCGCTGCCTCAACAGAAGAACTCTCCACCACAATGAACGATCAGGCATCGCAGATTTCCGGCGTGGCAAGCGCCACAGAGCAGATGACGGCATCGGCTGCGGAGGTTTCCGGCTCAATTAACGAGGGCAGAAACAACATAGAGGATACAAATGCCCTCACCATGCAGGGGAATAAAAAGCTTCAGGAAGCTGTTAACGAAATGATTGTGATAAAAGGCAATGTTGAGGCTCTCGGACAGACCATTGAGGGTCTTCTGGCATCATCCTCAAGAATCGGCGATATTCTCAACGTTATCACAGATATAGCAGATCAGACAAATCTTCTGGCACTGAACGCCGCTATTGAAGCCGCCAGAGCCGGAGAACACGGACGGGGCTTCGCTGTGGTCGCGGACGAGGTTCGCAAGCTGGCAGAACGCACCCAGACATCAACAGGGGAAATCTCATCAATCATAAAGAACCTCCAGAAGGAAGCCAAACTCGCCTCCACCGAAATGAACAACGCCAAGGACAAGGTCGAAGGCGGAGTCGAAATCATCAACGACACCAAATCAACCTTTGAGAACATTGTTTTGGCAGTGGATACGATGAGCAGGGTTAACGGAATCATTCAGTCTGCGGTGGAAGAACAGGTTGGAGCGATTCATAACATTAATGAAAGCACACAGATGATCGCCTCAGGTGTTGAGGAAAGCTCATCAGCGCTTCAGGAAGTGGCATCCACCATCTCAAGCCTCCAGATTCAGGCGGACGAGCTGAAAATGCTGGTGAATAAGTTTAAAATATAAAACAGAAAGCAGGGAATTGCTTCATTAAAGATTGTAATGACAGTAAGTTATGAGAAAGGCGGGGGTCTAAACCCCGCCTTATTTATTGTTTGTCTTTAACAGCGATGATCTCCCCCATTTAACAAAGGGGATTTTCTCAGTATCTCTCAACCTTTCTCAGCCAGCCGGCGGGAGCCTTTACCCTGCCGGTCTGTATTCCTGTGTAGTATTCGTAAATTGATTTGCTGACGCTGCCTATTCTGCCGTCGCCGACCTTAAGCTCACGCCCGTCCTCAAAAATGTATGTGCCCACGGGAGAAACAACTGCGGCAGTCCCGAAGCCTCCGGCTTCCGTTATATCCCCGTTTTCAATACCTTTTATGAAGTCGTCTATCTTTATTCTCTGCTGTATGACCTTGCGCCCCAGCTCCTTCTCAAGCTCAATGACCGATTCGGAGGTTATGGCGCGGAGGATGGATTCCGTAAACTCGGGGATAACCACAGTGCCGTCCTTCATGACATGGTAGTGATTCATGGCGCCGCATTCCTCAATGTACGTGTTGGTACAGTCGAGATAAAGCACCTGACTCGCGCCCTTGGAATATGCGTATTCGCCCGCTCTCAGGGAGGCTGCGTAGTTCCCGCCTGTTTTGGATGAACCGGTTCCGCCGGGGGCTGCCCTGTGGAACCGGTCACTGATGAGCAGCTTCACAGGCTCCGTAATCCCTTTGGGATAATACGGACCGCTGGGGGAGAGGATAACAGCGTATGTGAAGGTTTTGCTGGGCTTAACGCCGAGCATGTCTTCCGTACCGAACATAAACGGGCGGATGTACAGAGAAGCCCCCTCCTGAATGGGAAACCATTTCCTGTCCACATCGATAAGCCTCTGGATTCCTTCTATCTGAAGATCCTCGTCTATTTTCGGCATGCAGACCGTTTCAGCGGAGATGTTCATTCTCTTAGCGTTTTTGTCTATGCGGAAGGAGTAAATCTCCCCGTCCGGGTGCATGAAGGCTTTTGCGCCTTCAAAAATTTCCTGTGAATAATGAAGCGCAGTGGCGCCGGGGGCTATGCTGAAGTTGGCGTAAGGAACAATTCTTGCTTCTTTCCAGACTCCGTCCGCATAGTCGACCACAAACATATGGTCTGTGCGGAGCTGTCCGAAAGGCAGCGGCTTTTCGGGCTTAAAAACATCCTGACGTCTTTCCGATTGGGGTTTCAGTTTCAATTCGATTTTCATCCTAACACCTTCTATATTGCCGCTGAAAAAACGGCAGAATCGGCATGCTCAGCATCTGTTTCCGAATTTTTCGTAAACAAACGCCCCGCAAACCGGTACAGTTTACATATAAAAACCGCTATACAGTTTAGCCACCCTAGATTAATTTAAGAATAACGGAACAAGTGAGCTCTGTCAAGGGGATAAAACCGTATACAAGAAACCTAATTTATCATAAAATAACTGAATACGTATATAAAATCGCAGGTATTGAATGAAATTAGTAATCGACGGCAACTACATAGCATACAGGGCGTTTTACGCCACACGCCCCCTGACCAACAGCAAGGGATTCCCCACTGCCGTGATCCACGGGTTTTTCCAGTTCCTCATGTCAATGAAAGATAAACTCGGTCCCGAAGAAATATACGTTGTGTTTGACTCCAAGGAAAAAACCAAGCGGCACGAAATGCACGCGGATTATAAGGCAACCCGTGAATCCATGCCGGAGGACATGATACCCCAGCTTGAAGCTCTCAAAGGGATGATTCCGCTGATGGGTATACCTGTCCTCTGTATTAACGGCTATGAGGCGGACGACACCATAAACACCCTAGCTCTCACCCTTGAAGGCGAAGTTTACATAGCCACCAAGGACAAAGACCTCCACCAGCTTGTCAACGGCAAGGTGAAGATACTCGACCTCTCAACGAACACTCCTATGGGCTCAGCGGAGGTCACCGAAAAATTCGGACTGCCCCCTGAAAAAATACTCGATATGCTCGCCCTCAGCGGCGACGCGTCGGACAACATACCCGGAGTCGCCGGAGTGGGGGAGAAAACCGCCCAGAAACTTCTGGCGGAGTTCGGAACCCTCGAAGGCGTTTACGAAAACATAGACAAAGTCAAGGGCAAGCTGAAGGAAAAACTTGGAACCGACAAGGAAAAAGCGTTTTTCAGCCGTGAGCTCGCCACATTGCAGTTCATAGATAATCTGGACATGTCCGCACCGGAAAGGGACGACGACGCCCTTGAGAAAAAGCTCCGTGACCTTGAGATGAACTCCGTTCTCCGCAGACTCTTCGGTGAAGGCTCGGCAAAGCCCAACATCCCCGCCCCAGCCACGGAAAAGCAGCCATTCGGCAGCGACTTCACAGTAATCGCAAGCATAAACGGCGAAATATGGATGCAGGAAAACGGGCAGGAACCGGAAGTAAAAAAGCCCGAAGCAATACCGCAGGACGCTGTTCTGTATGACCTCAAGCACATATACAAGGAAACGGGGCTCAAACCCGAAAACCCCAGAGACATAATGCTGATAAGCTGGATGAATGAACCTGATCAGGGCGGTCTGCGCCGGATGAAGGATGAGCAGGCTGAGGATTTTATCACCCGTGTGAGACAGTCGGCGGCGGACGAGATTGAAAACCTTGAAAAGAACAACCTGAAAAAGCTCTATGAAGAGATGGAGATCGAAACCTCCTACGCTCTCGCAGAGATGGAGAAAAAGGGCATTAAGCTTGACCCCGAGCGAATCCGTCAGGTGGCGAAAATCCTTGAGACTGAGCTTATCCAGCTCCAGAACTCGCTGATAAACGCCGTTGGGCACGACATTAATCTCAACTCCCCCAAGCAGCTTTCCTCCTTTCTTTATGATGAGCTTGGAATAAAAGCGGTGAAGAAGACCAAAACCGGATTTTCCACATCCGAAGAAGCGCTTCGGGATCTCCTGATTTTCAATCCCGACCACTCCGAAGTGATACTGAACATTCTGCGCCACAGAGAGCTGAGCAAGCTGCTCTCCACATACACATACACCCTGATAAATTTCATAGACCCGCGCACCAAGCGCATACACACCGAGTTCAAGCAGACGGGAACCGCAACGGGAAGGCTCTCCTCCACTGCGCCGAACATGCAGAATATTCCCCAGAAGGGCGAATTCGCAAAGGCGATCCGCTCCGCCTTCATTACGGAGGACGGGTATGTTTTCGTCTCCTTCGACTACTCTCAGATAGAGCTGCGCATCCTAGCCCACCTCACGGGGGATGCCGCCCTTGTGGACGCTTATTCCAAAGGGCTGGACATCCACACCCAGACCGCCTCGAAGGTGTTCGACGTGCCGGAGAGCGAAGTGGACTCAGGCATGCGCCGCATGGCGAAGGCTGTAAACTTCGGCATAATCTACGGGCTATCCGCATACGGGCTCTCACGTGACACGGGCGTAAATCCCAAAGATGCGCAGATCTTCATAGATAAATACTTCGCCACGTACAGCGGCGTGAAAAAATTTATAGCCGAGACCATTGAGGAAGCGAAGAAAAACGGCTTCGCAAAAACTATTTTCGGACGAAAAAGATTTATAGCCGACATAAAAAGCAGGAACAGAACCGTAGCCATGAAGGGCGAGCGTGTGGCTGTGAATACCCAGATGCAGGGCTCCGCCGCGGACATAATCAAGGTGGCGATGCTTAACTGCGATAAATATATTAAGGAAAACGGACTGGACGCGCATCTGATCCTTCAGCTTCACGATGAGCTTGTATTTGAGGTTAAGGAAGAAATAGCGGAAAGCTTCGCGCCGGAAGTAAAAAGAATCATGGAAAGCGCCGCCTCTCTGCGTGTTCCGCTTTCAGTGAACGGTTCTGTCGGTAAAAATCTCGGGGAGCTTAAGTAGGATGGGAAGACTCGACACTGTAATCAGGGAAAACAGAGACCTGAAGGACGAACTTGAAAAACTCATTACAATTGTGAGGGAAAACGAGGCGAAGCACGGCGGATTCAGGATAGTGGAATACGCCTTTCTTCTGTCAAGCTCTCTGGCGGAGATCACAGAAAAGCCGCTTTCATATCTTTCTGAAATTTTTGATATTGACCGTGCCGTGCTGTTTCTCAACTCGGATGTTCTGGATTTTGAGCGCAAAACGGACAACCTTGCGGATAAAATATTCTTTCATCCGGAGAAGATATTCAAATACTTCTTTCTGGAAAAACGCCCCTACTCAGGCAAGGACACGATGAATATAATAAGCGAGTTCAGAGTTGAGGAAGAGATAGGCTCTTACCTCATAGCCCCCATCACTGAAAACGGGAAAATAATCGCTGCTCTGGCGCTTTTCAGCAGAGATCCGGAAAGATTTGAGGATTCAGGCTCAATGGACTTTGTGAAGGAGCTTTCCTTCGTTGTGATGGTTGCCCTGAAAAAGCTTCATAACACAGAAATAATCTACAGGCAGGCACGAACGGACTTCCTCACCGGAGTTTACAATAAAATGGCGATGGCGGAGCTCATAGGCGCCCAGATTAACCGACATCAGAGATACGGCAAAGGCTTTTACTTCATCATGGCGGATATAGACAATTTCAAGGCAGTGAATGATAAGGAAGGGCATCTTGTGGGCGATAACCTTCTTGTGGATCTATGCAGAGGATTCAGGGAAAAGCTCCGTGCCAGCGACATTCTAGGGCGCTTCGGCGGGGACGAGTTCTTCATAATAATCCCCGAAGATGACAAAGTCGACATAAAAGCGGTCTGCGCCAAGCTGACCGGTGTGGCTTCTCAGGTCTTTGAGAAGACAGGCTATGCGGGAATCGCCGGGATAAGCGGCGGGGTCGTGGCGGTTCCGAAGGATTTCCCCGAAGGCGCGGAGAGTGTGGGCATAGTAAAGCTTGCCGATTCAAGGCTTTATGAGAGTAAAAAGAACGGAAAAAACAGATTTACTGGAATAGAATCATGATAATAAAAAGAAATGACGAAAAACTTAAAATAATTTTAGGAAGAGGCGAATCCTTCAACGAACAATACATGGACACTGTGCTTTCCATCATCAACCGGATCAGAAAGGAAGGGGACACTGCTCTTTTTGAGCTCACGAAAAAGTTTGACCGCTTTGACTGCGAAAAGGTGGAGATCACCCGCAAAGAGATGGAAAAAGCGTACAAAAATCTTGACCCGAAGCTGAAAAAGGCTCTGGAAAAAGCGAAAGACAATATTGTCTCCTTCCACGAAAAGCAGCTTGAAAAAACATGGATCTACGAAAAAAGCGAAGGCACCTTCCTAGGTCAGAAAATTACACCGCTGGAAAGGGTCGGTGTATATGTTCCGGGCGGGAAGGCGGTTTACCCCACCAGTGTTATGATGAACACGCTGCCCGCAAAGGTTGCCGGAGTGAAAGAGATAATAATGACCACACCCGCCACAGGAGGCGAGGTTAACCCTGTTGTTCTCGCCGCCGCATATATCGCCGGTGTTGACAGAGGGTTCAAAGTAGGCGGCGCTCAGGCGATCGCGGCTCTCGCTTACGGAACAGCGACAGTGCCGAAGGTCGACAAGATCGTCGGTCCCGGCAATATTTATGTGGCGCTTGCCAAAAAGCTTGTCTTCGGGCAGGTAGACATAGACATGATAGCGGGACCCAGCGAAGTTCTTATAATCGCTGATAAATCCGCAAAGGCGAAATACATAGCCGCAGATATGCTCTCACAGGCGGAACACGATGAGCTTGCCAGCGCAGTCGCCGTCACCGACAATAAAAAGCTTGCTGAAAAGATAAAAGAAGAGCTTGAAAAACAGCTTGAAGCGCTCCCAAAAAAAGATATTGCCAAGAAGTCTCTGGATAACTACGGGGCGGTCATTCTTGTGAAAGATATGGATGAGGCATGCGAAGTCGCAAACGTAATAGCACCTGAACACCTTGAACTCTATGTGGAAAGCCCGATGGAGATGATGCTTAAAATCAGAAACGCAGGGGCTATCTTCCTCGGGGAAAACACCCCCGAAGCAGTGGGCGATTATATAGCCGGACCCAATCACGTGCTCCCCACGGGAGGAACAGCCCGCTTCTTCTCGCCGCTGGGCGTTTACGACTTCATAAAACGCTCAAGCATACTCTATTACTCCAAAAAACAGCTTGAGGAAGACATGGAAGACATAATCACTCTCGCCGAACACGAAGAGCTCATTGCGCACCGGAACTCAGCTTCCGTGAGACAGAAGAAAAGATAAGGCTGTTTACGCCACTGCGGGGAGTTAAAACGGTGAAGCAGTCTCTGAATATACAGGAAGATTGCTTCACTTCGTCCGCAATGACTCAGCAGCCTCCGCAGAATTACCTTATTTTGTACCTTGTGCGGCTGCCGTTTTTGAGAAACAGACGCAGCACGGGGAAATAAACAGCGGGCACAGCAAGAGTGAGAACAGCTGTAAGCAGTTCCGAAAAACCCATCGAACCGGCAGCAACAGCGGCAGTAAGCATAAGCGCCACGGGAGCGATATACACCAGCCCCACGGAACGGTAAAACTCGCTTCTGGAGATCTCCACCGTCACCTCATCCCCTTTTTTCAGTCTGCGGGGGCTTTTCAGGCGCACCAGCAGGGAACCGCTTTCGGTCATGCCACAGGCGCCCTTCTCCTTGCAGCCGCCGCAGGCTCCGCTTCTGGCTATCTCAATGAGAGCTCCGCTTCCCGTATCCTCTTCAATGACAAGTCCCTTGTGAGTTATGCCCTGCGCCGGCATCAGTCATCCTCATCCGGCAGAGATGTAAAGCGTTCTCTCATGTGCTTTTTCCACTTAGCATATGTCGGTCTGTTCAGGATAATATGCAGGAGGCAGATGTTGAAAAACAAAAAGAAATATCTTATATCGCCTGACATTACATAGATTATCACGCCGAAAAAAGCCGAAATCTCCCCTATTCCGAGATTGATCAGTGTTGAGAAGTACAGTCTTTTCAGAAGACCGTCTCCGGTTTTCGCGTTCTTTACAGCGTGTTTTTCAACCTCTCTCGCAAGGGGAAACGAAACAACCGACAGGGCGACAAAAACAAAACCGGTCTGTCTGACCGTATCGGGAGAAAGATAAAGAAAAATATTCCAGTCAAAAACTTTGGAGAGTCCGGCGAAAACAAGATAAATAAACACGCCCGGAAACATCGCCTTGGTTATCATCATAGCCTTGTGGAAATATCCGCTCTCGTCAATTCTGCTCATTTACACTCCGTATGTATAGCTTACGAGTTTAATCCCCGAGGCATAAGCTGTCAAGGGAGTTGAATTGTTGCGCCCTTCTGTGCTAGATTCAGCCAGTGAAAGGAGGGAATTACCGCATATGGCAATAGGTATTTCAGGACTGCGGGGCAGACTGCTTCTTCTGGTGCTCTTCGCGGTAATTCCGGCTCTCGGTGTTCTGCTGTTTACGGCATTTTCAGAGATCCGCTACGAAATGGACAGAGCGCTTAAGGATGCCCACCGCTTCGCTAAATACGCTGCGGAGCACAATAACAGCGCCATGAACGGGACGAAGCATCTTCTTCTCGGGCTCTCCCGCATTCCCCAGATAAGGGATATGGACGCGCCCTCCTGCGAGAGGATCTTCACCGATCTTATAGACGTGTACCCCTCATACGAAAACCTTCTGCTTGTGGACAGAAGCGGTTCAATCATCTGTTCCGGCAGACCGCTCACCATAACCCGCATTCCCACAAACACCGAGTGGTTCACTAAATCCGTCTCGGACGGTTCATTCTACTTCGGTTCATACAGGCTCGGGCTCGTGACCGGAGCCACGGAATTCAGCCTATCCTACCCCGTCGAAACAGACGGAGCAATCACGGGGGTTCTCTCCGCGACATTCAACCTCTCATGGTTCCGTTCCATAGCCGCCGGTTCCCAGCTTCCCGAAGGCACGACACTGACTGTTCTTGATAACTCCGGAAAAATCCTCGCCATGTACCCCGATGCGGGTGACTGGATAGGACGGAGCATAGGAAGATCAAAAGCCGTGGAGCTGATGCAGAGCAACAATGACGGCATGTTCCGCGCAGTCGGGCTTGACGGCGAAAAGCGCCTGTTCGGCTTCACAACAATGACAGGGCAGGGAACAAACCTCCGTCTCATGGTGGGTATACCGGAAAAGCTCGCCATGGAGCCCGTAAAAAAGGTATTCTTTTATATAGGCGTGTGGATTGTTTTCAGCACCATAGTGCTGATCACTGCTTGGGTCGCGGGCAGTCTGTTTGCCCTGAGCAAGATAAACCGTCTCGCCAATGTGACAAAGGAGCTCAGTACAGGTGACCTCAGCGTCCGCACCGGGATAAGATACGGAAGAGGCGAACTCGGACAGCTCGCAAAAGCCTTCGACTCCATGGCGGAAGCCTTGCAGGAGCGGGACAGGGAACTTGCGGCGAGAACGGCGGAGCTGGAGCGCTCCAACGAAGAGCTTGAGCAGTTCGCGTATATCGCGAGCCATGATCTTCAGGAGCCTCTGCGCATGATCTCAAGCTATACCCAGCTTCTCGCCAAACGCTACAAGGACAAGCTGGACGAGGACGCCACAGAGTTCATTAACTACGCCGTGGACGGCGCAAACCGCATGCAGGTTCTGATTAATGACCTGCTCAGCTACTCCCGGGTGGGAACCAAAGGGGAAGAATTCAGCCATGTTGATTTAAACGGCGTGCTCGACATTGTGAAGGCAAACCTCAAAGGGGTTATCGAAGAATCAGGAGCCGTGATAAAATACAGTAAGCTTCCCACTGTTCTGGCGGACAATTCGCAGATGCTCCAGCTTTTCCAGAACCTGACCGGAAACGCAATCAAGTTCCGCAGGGAAGGAGTAAAACCTGAAATTGAAATAAGTGCCAAAAAAGAAGGCAATATGTTCAGGTTTATGGTAAAAGATAACGGTATAGGCATAGATAAAAAATATCTGGACAGAATTTTTGTAATATTCCAGAGACTTCACACTAAAGAGGAATTCCCCGGAACAGGCATTGGGCTTGCCATATGCAAAAAGATAGTCGAACGCCACGGCGGTGAAATCTCCGTGGAATCAGCCGAGGGCAAGGGCTCCGACTTTATCTTCACTTTGCAGGGAAAAGGGCGTGAATAATGGGGCTGCAAAGAAATGTGCCTTTTGAGATACTCCTTGTGGAGGACAACGCAGGGGATGCCCGCCTTCTGAAGGAAGCCTTCAGGGATATTGAGACCCCGTGCGGCATAAGCGTGGTGAAGGACGGGGTGGATGCCCTGCGCTTCCTTTACAGACAGGATGAGTTTTTCAGTTCACCCAGACCGGATCTTATTCTTCTCGATCTCAACCTGCCCCGCAAGGATGGCAGGGAAGTATTGGCAGAGATAAAAAAGAACGAAAGTGTGAAAAGTATTCCGGTAATTGTACTTACGACTTCTTCATCCGATAAGGATATACAGACCGCTTACGGGCTGCACGCTAACTCATACATCAAAAAACCGGTTGATCTGGACGAATTTGAGCATGTCGTCAAAACGATAGAGCAATTCTGGCTCAGGCTTGCTTTCCTGCCGGAAGGGTGATTTATGGACAAAGAGACGCATTTGAACGTTCTGATAGTGGAGGATAACCCGGGGGATGCCCGTCTTATCGAAATAATGCTCCACGACTCCCCGCAGTTTGATTTCCGCTGTAAGAAGACGGACAGGCTTTCCTATGCCCTTGAGATACTCGCCGCCGCGCATTTTGATGTGATACTCCTTGACCTTGCCCTGCCGGACAGTTTCGGACTTGAAACCTTCATAAAAGCCCGTGAGTCCACACCGAAAACGCCCATTGTGGTGCTGACGGGAAATGATGATGAAACCATAGCCCTCTCCGCCGTGCGTGAAGGCGCTCAGGATTATATAGTCAAGGGTCAGTTTGATGAAAAACAGCTCGTGCGGGCGATAAACTACGCCATCGAACGCCAGAAGACCGTCCTGCACCTGCATAAAATGTCCTTCAAGGATGAGCTGACAGGGCTCAACAACAGGCGGGGCTTCATGATCAAAGCCGATGAACTGCTGAAAATCAGCAGGCGGGGTACGGGTGTTTTCACCATATATTTCATCGATCTGGACGGGATGAAGCACATTAACGACAATCTCGGTCACTCCGAAGGGGACAAGGCTCTCATAGACATGGCGGACATAATGCGCAAGTCCTTCAGAGAATCCGACATAACTGCGCGCCTCGGCGGAGATGAGTTCGCGGCGGCGGTAATCCTTGAGGAACAGACAGACGCAGGCACGGTGAGAAGCAGACTCGGCGAAAAAATAAGCAGGCTTAACGACTCCGAAATACGCTCGTATAAGCTTTCTGCGAGTATAGGCTGGGCATTCTGCAATGATAAAGTCTCGGGGCTGGAAGAACTGCTGAACATGGCGGACGAAGTCATGTACGCTGAAAAGAAGAAAAGGAAAAATCCGGTTTCATAAAAAGAAAACCCCGCTTTTTTTATAAGCAGGGTTCCGGTTCTATCTTGACACAGCGGCAGCCATCACCACATATTCGGGTATGTCCACTCCGTTTTCCTCTGTATCTTCTATGTACTCAATATCGAAAAGATCATCAAGATTGAGATATTCGTCTTTCTCACGGCTTAAGCCAATACCGTAGCCTTCGTGAACATTTTCCATGAACCAGTCAAAGGAGAGGGTATCGTCAAAAAGAAAATCCAGCTTCTCCGCTATAAGCTTCAGCCCGCCGTTTTCCACGACATAAGGATCTTCGGTGGTGCCTACTATGCGCATAGCTTCACTGCGTTCTTCTATATGCACGGCAAGCTTGCCGATCACAGCCTCGACCCTTAACTTTTCCTGCTCCTGCAGGGCAATTTCCAAGCGTTTCATCATCGCACCCTCCAGTTTATTTTATTATACCATACCTATCGGCTCATTCGGCAGGGTTAACGAGAAATATTTAAACTATTTCCGTAAGCGGTTTTCCTAAGATCCGATGAAATCAGGTTTTATGAGATTTTTGATATTGCGCTCCCCTTATCAAAAATTCAAAATCCCAATCTTTGTGTTTTCAGGTTCTGATATGTGCTGCTTAAAAGATGTGCCATGAAAAAATAAAATTCAAGTGAAATTAGAAAAGTTTTATTATTAGCAAACTAAAGGAAAAGAAGGATGTTTCTACCGGTGCCTCTGATTCCTGCGATAGCGGAGAAATTGCTTCACCCTTCGGGTCCGCAATGACGTCAGAACGTTTTATGAAATTAAACCGCACCGCAGGATGCAGGTGCGGCGATTATTATCACCATTATTATACTCCGCATTGTCTTGACAGCCCCATGGATGGGGCTGCGCCGTGCGGAGCGAAGGACGGCTAAGCCGTCTGCGAGCGTGTGTCCAAAATTTCCAAGGATGGTAAATTTTGGATATAAAGACAAGATGCTGCGCCGTGCGGAGCGAAGGACGGCTAAGCCGTCCGCGAGCGTGTGTCCAAAATTTCCAAGGATGGTAAATTTTGGATATAAAGACAAGATGCTGCGCCGTGCGGAGCGAAGGCTTGCTTTGCAAGCCGCGAGCGGTTTCAGCCGCACCGCAGGACGCGGGTGCGGCGATTATTTATTTAAGAAACGAATACTCATACTCCGTATGGTCTTTGTAGGTTCCGTTGAGTATAGCCACAACATCCTCCACGAAAACGAGTTCCTCGTTGGTGGGGATGACGAAGACTTTAACCTTTGACTCAGGCGTTGAAATCTCTGTCTCACCGTGCTTGGAAAAGGTGGAGAGGTTTTTCTGCTCATCAACGATGATACCCATATCCTCAAGCCCTTCCAGAGCCTTCTGACGGATTATACCTGCGTTTTCGCCCACGCCGGCGGTAAAGACTATGGCATCCAGCCTTCCGAGAACAGCATAGTAAGTCCCTATGTATTTCTTAAGTCTGTAGGCTTCCATATCTATGGCGAGGCGGCATCTGTCCTTGCTGTCGGGGAAGTTGCACTGGAGAATATCCCTTCTGTCGGTGTATTTGCCGCTTATGCCCAGCATACCGGACTTTTTATTAAGAATCGTGTCCATCTTGCGGTAGTCTATATCAAGCTGCCCCTGCATAAAAAGCGGGATCGCTGGGTCAATATCCCCGCATCTGGTTCCCATTATGGCGCCTTCAAGAGGCGTGAGCCCCATTGAAGTGTCAACGGACACACCGTTTTTGATCGCCGTATGTGAAACACCGTTGCCGATGTGCATGGTTATGATATTGCATTCCTTGGAGCTTTTGCCGAGGAGAGACGCTGCCCGCTTGGACACGTAAAGATGGCTTGTGCCGTGGAAACCGTAGCGTCTTACGCCGTAATGCTCATGCCACTCATAGGGTACAGCGTACATATATGCGTAGTCGGGCATTGTCTGGTGGAAGGCGGTATCAAATATAGCCACCTGCGGAACATCCGGCAGGACTTCATATGCTGCTCTTATCCCCGCGAGGTTGGGGGGGTTATGAAGAGGGGCGAGGTGCTGGACATCCTCAATTGTTTTTATGACATCGGCATCGAGCCTTACGCTTCTTTTAAATTTATCTCCTCCGTGGACAACCCTGTGCCCCACTGCGGAGATTTCCTTCATGTTTGAGATAACGCCCGTCTCGGACGCTGTGAGCGTCTTGACGATCAGCTCCACAGCAGTTCCGTGGTCGTGACATTCGTATTCGTCCCTGTAAGTGGGTCTGCCTTCAACTTCGTGAACGATGAACGAGTCGCCTATACCGACACGCTCCACAACACCTTTGGCGATAACCCGTTTGTTATCCCAGTCATAAAGCTGGTACTTGGCGGACGAACTGCCGCAGTTAAGAGCGAGTATAAACATCGGCATTTCCTCCTTAATCAGCCTGAACAGCCGTGATTGCGGCGACGTTCACTATATCCATATATTTGCAGCCGCGGGAAAGATCATTCACAGGCTTTGCCAGCCCCTGAATAACGGGTCCGATGGCTTCGGCGCCTGCGATCCTTTCCACAAGCTTGTAGCCTATGTTTCCTGAATCAAGATTGGGAAAAACAAGCACGTTTGCCTGCCCTGCCACATTGCTTCCCGGAGCTTTTTTCGCGCCCACGGCGGCAAGCAGCGCAGCGTCCGCCTGAAGCTCGCCGTCTATGGCAAGTTCCGGAGCAAGCTCCTTGGCTATTCTGAGAGCCTCAGTCACCTTGTCCACATCCTCATGCTGAGCGCTCCCCTTTGTGGAGAAAGAGAGCAGAGCCACCTTCGGCTCAACCTCAAGAAATGCCCTGCAACTGTCCGCTGTGGCGAGGGCGATCTCCGCCAGTGTCCTTGAATCGGGGTTGGGTATGACCGCACAGTCGGCGAAAAGCACTGCTCCGTCCTTACCGAACTCGGGCTTGGGAGTGACCATGATGAAGCAGCTTGAAACAGTCCTCATCCCTTTTTTGGTGCCGATAACACGGATGGCCGCCCTCAGAACGTCACCGGTGGTGTGACAGGCTCCTGTCACGGCGCCGTCGGCTATGCCTTTCTCCACAAGCATGGAACCGAAGTAAAGCACATCCTTCATGCTTTCTGCGGCTTCCTCTTTTGTCATGCCTTTGGATTTTCTTTTTTCATAATATTCGTCTGTGAACGTCTCAAGGTATTTGCTGGTCTTCGGGTCGATAATTTCGCATTTCACTGCGTAGCCCTTCTGTGCGAAGAGCCCCCTTACTTCCTTCTCGTCCCCCAGAACTATGACCTTGGCGAGTCCGTTTTCAACTATGGCGTTGGCGGCGTCTATTGTCCTTTCATCAGTTCCTTCCGGCAAAACAATTGTCTTGTTTCTGGACTTGGCGATGTCCCAGAACTTATTCATAAGCGACATATCAGAACCTCCGAAAATAGAAAAGTATTTTGTTTTAGTGGATTACATTAAAAAACTCAATAGAAAAGTTTATGAATCTTATACAACCATTGAACAAGCCCGTAAACCTTTGCTGTATAGGGTTTTGCAGTATGCCTGTTTTTAAGCTCCGGAAACAAACAGGGCGTCCCGAAGGACGCCCTGTTTAACCATTAATTTAATTTTTTAATCTCACTGAACCCTTTGGACAGCGCCCGTTCATTCAGAGGTATCAGATCATGATGCTTCTTTGAAAGAGCATTGGGAAGTTCAGCCACAGCCTCCTGAAGACTGAACAGACCGGAAACCGCCAGAAGACCGCCTATCATAACCATATTGGCAACCTTTACATTTCCGAGATCCCTCGCTATGTCTCCGGCATTCAGCCCGAAAAAACCCACATCAGTCCTTGTTACTGCGGAGGGGTCAATAAGCGACGTGTCAAGCACCGCTTTAGCGCCTTTGCGGAAACGGGGCTGGAACTTGTTGAAAGAAGGCATGTTCATTATCAGCCCGTAAGCAGGAGCAGTGACAATGGGAGAGCCTATCTCAAGGTCGGATATGACAACGGTGCAGTTCGCCGTTCCGCCTCTCTGCTCCGCTCCGTAGGATGGGAACCATGTGACATTAAGCCCCTTGTGGGAGGCGATATGGGCGAGCATCATTCCGGCGCTGAGGATGCCCTGCCCGCCGAAGCCCGCCATTACGCTTTCAAAAATCATTTCTCACCCCCGCAGGCATCCCTGAACACGCCCAAAGGGTAGTAAGCCTCCATATCCTTCTCCACAAACTGAACGGCGTCAACCGGAGTCATTCCCCAGTTTGTGGGGCAGGTGGAAAGAACCTCAACGAATGAGAAGCCCCTGTTCTCCTTCTGGTTCTGAAAGGCTTTTTTCACAGCTCTTTTAGCCTTCATTATCTTAGCCGGAGTCGCGGCGCTCACTCTCGCGCTGTAAACCACAGGGTCAAGAGCGCCCATAATCTCCGCCATTCTGAAAGGGGAGCCGTGGGTCGCGCAGTCTCTGCCTGTGGGAGTCGTGGTTGTTTTCTGTCCGGGCAGGGTGGTGGGAGCCATCTGTCCGCCTGTCATACCGTAATTGGCGTTGTTCACGAAGATAACGGTGATCATCTCACCCCTGTTGGCGGCGTGCATAATCTCCGCCATGCCTATGGAGGCAAGGTCGCCGTCGCCCTGATAGCTGAACACTGTGAGGTCGGGTCTTACCCTTTTTATCCCTGTGGCAAGAGCTGGAGCCCTGCCGTGGGGAGCCTCGACTATATCTGTTCTGAAATATTCATACAGAAGAACTCCGCACCCCACAGGGGCGACGCCCACTGTGGTTTCACGAAGCTCAAGCTCGTCCAGAGCCTCGCCCACCAGCCTGTGGATTATACCGTGACTGCATCCGGGGCAGAAGATCGTTGTTTTATCGGTTAAGCTTTCCGGTTTCTGAAAAACTATGCTCATCCGCCTACCCCTGCATCTCTTTAATTTTGGCGGCAATCTCTTCCGGTGAGAAGGACTCCCCGCCCGGGCAGCCCATGAACTCAACGGGAGCAGCGCCCTCAACGGCAACCTTCACGTCAAAGAGCATCTGCCCTGTGTTCATCTCCGCCACGAGAACCTTCTTAGCCTGTTTCGCCGCATCCGCGAGCGCGGCATAGGGGAAGGGGCATATGGTAACTGGACGGAACAGGGCAGCCTTTATCCCCTGCTCCCTGAGCTGGCGGACAGCGGTTTTCGCAACCCTTGCCGCCGTTCCGAAAGCTGTGACAAGCACATCGTAGTCTGTATCTGTAAGCTCATATTTTGTTTCGGCTTCGGCTATTCTCTCAAATTTCGCCGCCAGATTCCAGTTATGCTTCCTCAGCTCGCCTTCCGCAAGCCTCAGCGACATAACCGCTCTGGGTTCTCTGCCCTTTGCGCCGCTTAATCCCCAGCCCTGATCGCCTTTCATCACAGGCTTTTCCTCGGGGAGGAGAACAGGTTCCGCCATTTGTCCCAGTGCACCGTCGCCTAGGATGAACACGGGTATTTTATATTTGTCAGCCACGTCAAAGGCGTTATACGTGAGGTCAACCGCTTCCTGAACAGTGGAGGGAGCGTATACGATCATTTTGTAATCGCCGTTGCCGCCGCCTCTTGTCGCCTGATTATAGTCACCCTGACTGGGACCTATATTGCCGAGACCGGGACCGCCGCGCATTATGTTCACTATGACTGCGGGCACTTCCGCTCCGCACATGTATGAGATCGCTTCCTGCATAAGAGCGATTCCCGGACTTGAGGAGGAGGTCATTACCCTGCATCCGGTAGCCGCCGCTCCGTAGACCATGTTGATCGCCGCCACTTCGCTTTCCGCCTGCACGAAGGCTCTGCCCTTTGCGGGCATGTGGTATGACATATATGCCGTAAATTCGTTCTGGGGGGTGATGGGATAACCGAAATAGCCAGCCAGCCCCGCTCTTACGGACGCTTCGGCTATGGCTTCGTTCCCCTTCATCAGCACTTTTTTATTCATTATTTACCGCCTGAATCCTGTTTCTGAAGGGTGAAAACCACATCGGGACAGACAAGCGCGCAGCTTTTGCAGAGAATACACGCATCCTGATCCGTACACATAATAATATTGTAGCCCATGGAGTTTATATTTTCGGAAAAACGGAGAATCCTCTTCGGACAGACCTGAATGCACAGACCGCACCCTTTGCACTTTTCCCCGTTAATTAGAACCTTAATCATAGTTTTTCCTCCGAGGTGAATGGAAAATTTTAATGGAAAAAAAACATAATGCAACTTAAAAGAGCCCTTTTCAGGGCTCGCTAAGCTTTTTTCTCGTCCTTAAGAAGAAATATAAGCGGGAAGCTCATAAAAAACAGAACAGCAACCATAAAGAACACCTGATTATAAGCCATCATCGCTCCCTGCCTCATCACAAGGAGTTCTATCATCCTCAGCCCCTTGGTCTCTGCCGCCGCGCCGTCGCTCCCCGCGGAGAAGAACATTCCGCCGAGGCTGTCAAGCCATGATAACGCGGTAAACGAGTATTCGGTTATGTGCTCCGTGAGCGTGCTGTGGTATATGGTTTCGTACCTTGTCACAAATGTTGCGGAAAGGGCGATCCCCACACTGCCGAAGACCTGACGCACAACGTTGTACAGACCGGAGGCATCGGTAATATCCTTCTTTTCCACAGTGGAAAGCGTCACTGTGCTGAGAGCCACGAATATCAGTCCGAAGCCGAGCCCCTGCCACACCTGAGGGAAAAAGATGTCCCAGTAGCCAACATCCAGAGAAAGCCTTGAAAGCTGCCAGAAGCTCACCCCGTTTACCAAAAGTCCCGCGCCTATAAGCGCCCGTGCGCCCACAACAGTGTACAGCCTCCCGACAATGGGCATGAATATTGCCATCGCCACGCTTCGGGGCATGAGGGCAAGCCCCGAGTCAAACGCCGGATACCCGAGAAGCTGCTGCAAAAACATAGGTAAAAGAAAAAGGCTGGCGAACAGACTTATACCCAGAACACCCCCTATCAGAGTGCCGGAGGTGAATGTCCTGTCTTTCAGAAGCCGCAGGTTCACCGCAGGCTTGTCCGCACTGAGCTCCCTTATAACAAACAATGTGAGCCCAACCGCTGCGGTGACTGCAAGTGTTGTTATAAAATCAGACTGGAACCAGTCCTTCTGCTGACCTTCCTCAAGCATTATCTGCAGCGCTCCGAGCCCGACCACCATCAGCCCGAGACCGAGGGCGTCCACCTTGCCCTTTGAACGGGAAAGAAACTCCGGATCCTTTATAAACTTCATGGTGAGCAGTATGTTCACAATACCGACCGGAACGTTGATATAGAATATCCACGGCCATGAGTAGTTATCAGTGAGCCAGCCGCCCAATGTCGGTCCCAGAGCCGGACCCATAACGACACCGAGACCGAATATCCCCATGGCGAAGCCCTGCTGCTCCGGCGGATAGTTCTCACGCAGTATCGCCTGCGATATGGGGATCAGTGCGCCGCCCCCTATTCCCTGAAGGCAGCGGAAGAAAATCATCGAGTTGAGATCCCACGCCAGCCCGCAGAGCATGGAGGTAACAGTGAACATTACCACGCTGGCGAGATAGAAGTTCCTACGCCCGAACCTGCTGCTGAGGAAGCCGATTATCGGCATTATTATAACGTTGCAGAGTATATATGAGGTTGAAACCCACGCTATCTCCTCAACTGAGGCTCCGAGATTCCCTCTCATATACGGCAGAGCAACGTTGACTATGCTCGTGTCAAGGGCGCTGAGCACCGCTCCGGTCATTACCGTGATGGTGATCATTGCCTTATTGGGTCTGAATGTGTCTGTCATATTATTTTATGTTTACGCTGGGAACCACGGAAAGACCCACCACAAGCCTGTCCAGACCGGGCTGTTCATCGAGGGTGATCTTAATCGGAACCCTCTGCACAACCTTGACGAAGTTGCCTGAGGCGTTCTCGGGAGGAAGAAGGCTGAACGCCGCTCCCGTTCCGGGCTGGAAGCTGTCCACATGCCCTTTGAACACCGTGCCGGGGAAGGCATCGACCTTGATCTCAACCTCCTGACCCTTTATTATGCGCTTCATCTGGGTTTCTTTGTAGTTCGCCTCAATCCACACATCATCCCCGTCCACCACGGCAAGGACAGCCTGACCGGGCTGAACATATCTGCCGGTTTTGGCGTTGTTCTGACCTATGTAGCCGTCTGCGGGGGCTTTCACCCTTGTTTTTTCAAGATTAAGCTCCGCTTCCTTCACCATCTCGGCAACAGAGGCGGTTTTGTATTTTTTCACGGTTCTGTCAGCCTCGGCTGTGCTGTATGCGGCGTGTGCCATCTCAAGGGAGGCCTCAGCGACTTTAACTGTCGAAAACGCCTCCTGAGCTCCCGAAACCATACTGTCGTATGCGTTTTTGGAAATAAGGCTTTCCTTCTCAAGTTTTCCGTAGCGCTCCGCTTCTCTGCCTGTAAACGAAGCCTCGGTCTGAGCCTTGCCGAGAGCTGCCTGCGCCTGTCTGATATTTTTCTCCGCCTGAGTCACGGCGGAATCAGCCTTAATCTCTTCAGCCAGCGCTGCCTCATAGTCCTGCTTCACACGGCTGAGAACGAGAAGATAGTCATCCTGATCTATCTCAAAGAGAACATCCCCTTTTTTCACCCGCATGTTGTCGCTGACATGCACAGCCTTTATGCGCCCCTTCACCTCAGCAGATACAGGAATTATGGTTCCCTTGATGTATGCGTTGTCAGTGCTCTCATGGTGCATGGCGTACAGAAATTTCGGCATGCCGTAGAAAACCGCCGCCGCGGTTATTATGATAACGGCTCCGTAGAAGCCCGCCTTTCTCAACTTTATCCTGCTGTTCAGATTCTTTTCACGCTGTTCGGTAATTTTATCCGCGTCATTCATTGATGCTCTCCCCTGTTACATTACTTTTCCGTCTGAATAGCGGAAGGCTATTCCGTACCTGCTCAGGTTTTCACCGGAAGCCCTGTAAAGCTTCGCAAGCCCTGTGTTGTAATCATAAAGCGCGTCAAGCTCCCTGATCTTCGCCTCTATCACATCATCCTGAAAGTCCAGTATTCTGAAAGTGTCGCTGAGTCCCTCCTCCATGCGTCTTGTCTCCTGCGCGAGGGACTTCTCAGCCAGCGCCCTGAACCTTCCCGCCACCCCGTGGCGTTCACGGCTGCCTTCTATGAGCACAAAGGCGTTGCGTATCTCGGTCACTGTGTCAGCATCAAGCTTCTTCATTATTATGAGCTCTCTGAGTTTTTCAGAGCCCGCCGCCGCGCTTTCCGCCCTTGCGGCCCGGTTGCCCAGCGGATAGCGGAAGTTCACGCCCGCATACCATGAATAACCGCCGGAATCGGAGGCATAGGGGAGCGAACCTAGGTAGCTTCCGTCAAAGCGGTTTTCCGACGCCTCATGCCCCGAAAGCCCGTTGATGCCTAATGAGCCCTTGAAATCCAGCTCCGGCAGCTCCTGATTTCTCAGGTATTGTATTTTTATGTCGCTGCTCGCCAGCGCCAGCTTCTGTTTAAGCATGTCCGGTCTTTTCTCCCTTGCGTGTTCAAGAAACACCGCGGAAACAGGCAGTCCGTCATCCATGCCTCTAAGAGCAGGGATCTCCGCCCCGTTCGCAAGGTCTGCGTTTATGATGTTTTCAAGAATGTTCTTGGTGCGCCTCACTTCCTGCCTTGCTGCGATTATCTGCTCATCCCTTGAAGCAAGCGCCGTTTCAGCCTCCTGAACCTCTGTCACGGGGATAACGCCGGATTCCAGCTTCTTCCTGTTCGCCTCAAGAAGCTTCGCCGCCAGCCTGCCGGATTCCTCTCTGTATGCCAGAACGCCGAGGGCGCGCTGATAAGCGTAGTAAGCGGTTTCAGCGGAATAGGCAGTGTCGAGGGCGGAGGCGAAGTAATCCAGCCCGTAAGCAGCGGATGTGTTCTCCGCCGTCCTTATGCCTGCCGTGCCCGTATCACGTCCGTAGTTTTTCAGAAGAGGAAAGGAGAGGCGAAACTCCACACCTGTTCTGTAGGCGGGATTCAGCTCTTCTCTCTCATCATTGTTTCTGAGGCGTGCCGAATCAGCGCTTACTTCAGCGGTGAAACCGGCTTCATGCTTCTTGGTTATACTGATTCCGCCTGTGAAATCTCTCTTTGTGCGGAAATCCGTATCGTATACCGAGTATGAGTTCGGATCTTTATAATCCTCCACGCCCGCTGAAGCTGAAACATAGGGGTCAAACTCAGCCCTGTATGTCTGCACGGTTTCCTTTGCGGCATCGGCGCTTAAGCCCGCCGCCTTTATTCCAAGACCGTTTTCAAGCCCCGCCTTTATGGCATCCGTCAGGCTGAAGGTCTCCGCGTTAGCTCCGATGCCGAATGCCAGCACACACGCTGCCGTCAGTATTATTCTTCGCAACTTTATTCCTCCCTGTTCCTCAAAGCGGAGAGACAGAACTCCGCCGCTCCCTTGAAATCATACGCAGTGTCAACCATGCTCAGGTACTTCATCCTTGTCATCCCCGTGAGAAGCGCCTTGAGCGTGAGGGCGGACGTTTCCGGCTCAAGCTCATTTGATATGCTGCCGTCAGCCTGTCCGCGCCTGATTGCGTCCGCTATGATGCTTATGGATTTTTTGCTGTTGTCAGTCATTTTTTTGTACCAGCCGCAGGTCTTTTCGCAGAGGAAGGAGGGCATGTCCCTGTGCATTACAGTGAACTCCGACCTGTATTTATCCGCAAAGACCGAATGGAAGAAGAGCATTGATTCCACACCCTTCAGCCCGTTTTCAGCGAATGCGGAAACACTTTTCAGCCCTGTCATGTATTCGTCTATCAGGCTCTCATACATGGCGGAAAGCAGACCTTCCTTACTCTTGAAATGATAAAACACAGTGCCGTGCGCCACTCCCGCAGCTTCCGCCACCTCGCACGTGCTGGTATCGTTAAACCCTTTTTCGGCAAAAAGCTTTGCCGCTGATTTGAGTATCTTCGCTTTTTTTGTCACCAGTCCTCCTGACTGAGTACTCAGTCAAATATGAGAAAAAAATATTACTCCTCTTTTCTATAAACGCAACTGCTTTAATTTTTCTTTACAAACCGAAACGAACTTTTTTCTGAGGATTGGTCTTTACAACAGAAGCATAAAACGGATAAATTAAGCCTTTGAGACATTATTAAAGGATGAGGAAGATGAAAATAATATTCATGGGAACGCCGGAAACAGCCGTGCCTACCCTTAAAGCTATAGTTGAGAAAGGGCATGAAGTGCTCCTCGTGGTAACTCAGCCCGATAAGCCCAAGGGCAGAAGCTCCGCCCCTATGCCCACACCTGTCAAGGAATACGCACTGAGCGCAGGCTTAAGAGTAACCCAGCCGGAAAAGCTCAAAAATAACGAAGAGTTCATGAGCCTGCTGGAAAGCCTTGAGGCTGATTTCCTCGTGGTCGTGGCATACGGCAGAATACTCTCCGAGCGTGTCCTGAAATCACCGAAAAAGGCGCCGATCAACGTCCACTTCTCTCTCCTGCCCAAATACAGGGGCGCTGCACCCGTTAACTGGGCTATAGTAAACGGGGAAGCGGATACAGGCGTAACCACAATGCTCATGGATGTTGGGCTCGACACGGGTGATATGCTGATGAAGGCGGTTACCCCGATTAAGCGCAAAACCACTGAGGATCTTCTGGCGGAACTCGCCGTAACAGGCGCTGAACTGCTTATCGAAACCATAGATACGTTTGACACGATCACGCCTGAAAAGCAGAACGATGCCGAACACACCTACGCGCCGATGATTAAAAAAGAGGACGGGCTCATAGACTGGAGCAAAAGCGCGGAAGAGATAGAGAGAATGATTCGGGGCTTTCAGCCTTGGCCTGTGGCTTACTCCATGCTGGACGGACAGATGTTTAAGCTCTTCGCCGCGGATATTGCCGAAAACTGCGATAAGCCGGCGGGCACAATATTTGACATAACCAAGAAGAGCTTCTCCGTTGCCTGCGGCAGGGACGCCCTTATCGTGAAAGAGCTTCAGGCGGAAGGGAAAAAGCGTATGCCCGCAGCCAGCTTCCTCAGCGGGTTTAAGCTGGAAGAAGGAAAAGCGTTTGGCTGATTCCTCCCGAGTTCTGAAGCTGACAAGACTTTTTTTGATAAAAGCCGTCTTCCCTCTGGTTCTCGCTGCGGGAAGGCTGCTCAAAACGGACAGAGATACGATTTCTGCGAGACTGATCGAACTGAACAACCGCATTGTAATGCGTATTGTGAAGGCAAGGAAGCCGGAACGGGCTATAATTCTCCTGCCTCACTGTCTCCAGAACGAAAACTGTGAACTGAAAATAACCTCCGGTATCTATAAATGTGAGCGGTGTGGCAGGTGCGACATAGAAAAGCTTGCATCCGCCGGAGAAAGATATAATTTATCAATAAACATAGCCACAGGCGGCTCGTCCGCTTTAAGGCTTATTGAGGAAGCTAAACCTCAGATTATTGCAGCCGTTGCCTGTGAGCGGGATTTGATAAGCGGCATCAGAGATATATACCCCATACCGGTAATAGGAATATGCAACCGCCGCCCTGACGGTCCCTGCCGCAATACCCGTGTGGACGCCGGCGATGTTGAGGATGTGTTAAGGCAGCTCGGCGGGATGTGAGACCGCATAAAGCGGCAATTCGCACAAACGCAAAGCCTCCTCTATTCCCTTACGGGAGAGGAAATTAAAATGTATATAATAAAAATCGAGGTAATAAAAAAATGAGCAATTCAATGAAAACGGCATTCTTCATGACGCTTCTCACTGTGCTTTTCATGTTTGTGGGAGGTCTCATAGGCGGAAGAGGCGGAATGATGTTCGCCTTTATCTTTGCGGTAGGAATGAACTTCTTCTCCTACTGGTTCAGCGACAAGATAGTGCTGAAGATGTACAAGGCTGTTGAAGTGGACGAAACGGAAGCCCCCGGCATCCACCGCATAGTGCGCGGTCTCACCGCTAAAGGAGGCATACCCATGCCCAAGGTTTACGTTATCCACAATCCGGCTCCCAACGCTTTCGCCACGGGAAGAAACCCCGAAAACGCCGCAGTGGCTGTGACAACAGGTATTGTTGACCTGCTCAGTGATGATGAGCTTGAAGGCGTTCTTGCCCACGAGCTGGCGCATATCTACGGACGTGACATACTTATCGGCACGATAGCGGCAACTTTTGCGGGCGCTATAATGATGATAGCCAATACTGCTAAGTGGGCTATGATCTTCGGCGGTTCAAGAAACAGTGACGGTGAAAACAGCAACCCTGTTGCGGCGATCGCGGCGATGATAATAGCACCTATAGCCGCGATGATGATACAGATGGCTATCTCCAGATCAAGGGAGTACATAGCCGATGCCCGCGGCGCGAAGCTCTGCGGAAAACCGAAAGCGCTGGCAAACGCACTGCGCAAAATATCCGGCGGAGTGGCAGCCGCCCCCATGGACGACGCTCAGCCCGCCACGGCGCACATGTTCATTATGAACCCGTTCTCCGGGCGTCAGGCAATGAATCTTTTCTCCACACACCCCCCTGTGGAGGAGCGCATAGCCAGATTAGAGGCAATGCAGGGGTAACAGCTCCACGGATGGAGATGCGCCGTGCGCAGCGAAGGTTTGCTCTGCAAACCGCGAGCGTGTATGCCGAATTTTCAGGATGACAAATGCGGCATCATCAAATCAGAAGCAATGCAGGGATAGTTAAAAAAACAAAAGCAGTTTTTTGGGAAGAGTATGAGAAACCCTTTTTTTTCGTTAAAAAAGGGTTTCTCAAGTTTAAATAATTTATTACCCTGTCTTAAAATTTGAAATCAAACAGCAAGGAAAACACATGTCCGATAAGATGCGGGGCAGGCTTAACAGTCTGCTGACAGATTATTATTCAAAGAAGTACAGGGAAGACTATTTTCAGGATGCGGTTATGCGCAGATTTTACCGCAAGCTGTATTTCGAGATATTCCGCAATCTGGGGACTATAGAGAAGGCGATCGGGCGGTTCACTGAGTTCCGCCCCGCGCCGGAGCAGATGGCGGCGCTTGTGATGGGCACGGCTCAGCTTCTGTACATGAACGATGTACCCGACTATGCTGCGGTGAACGAATCCGTGAACCTTGTTGGCAAAAATAAAAGAGGCTTCATAAACGCAATCCTCCGCAAGATAATAGCAAACAGAGACGAGATACTGTCCGCCTCCGTTGAGCGGGACAATTTCCCCGGCTGGCTTGCGGAGAGATGGCGCAGGCGCTACGGAAATATCGCCGCGGAAAAAATTATGGCGGCGTACAATCAGGCTCCGCCGCTTTACGCCCTGAACACGGACGACCTTTCTGTTGCCGAGGTTGAGGAATATGACGAGGAAGCGGAAAACCTTTATTATATGGACAAGGCTTCCGCAATGGTTCCCACACTGGCAGGGAAGACAGACCCCGCAGCCGTTCTGGACTGCTGCGCTGCTCCGGGCGGTAAAACGCTTATTTTAGGCAAAAGGTATCCTGAGGCGATGATTTTCGCCGTTGAGATAAGCCCGCAAAGATTTGAAGTGCTTGAAAAAACCGTGGAGCGCTTCGGGCTTGAAAACGTTCAGCCTGTCAATAACGATATAATGAAGCTGGAAGGGGATGAGGCGTTCGATCTTATACTCCTTGACGCCCCCTGCACAGCCATAGGCACCATGCGCAAGCACCCCGAAATCCGCTGGATACGCACAGAGAGACAGATAAGGGAAAAGGCGTCGGTTCAGAGAAAGATGCTGATAAAAACAGGTGCTCTTCTGGCGAAGAAGGGTAGGCTGATATACAGCGTGTGCACCACCGAGCCGGAGGAAACCACTGATATAGTTAACGCCTTCCTGACGGAAAACCCAAACTTCAGAGCGGTTAAGCCGGCCTGTCCGGAGGAGTTCATCAGGGGAGACTACTTCGTATCTGACCCTTCCAAGTCAAACTGCGACGGCTTCTTCGCCGCCGTGATGGAGAAAATGAAGTAAAACTGTCCGCTCTGTTTTCCCGAATCACCTTCCTTTTAAGGCTTTCGGGCTAAGAGCAGCGTTTAGGAACTATGCTCACTTTCTCACAACCCTCGCAAAAAACTCCGAAAGGAAAAACGCCGCCGAAGCAACCATAATTATCGCCGCGCCGGAGGTGAGATTAAACGTATAGGACAGCCACAGCCCCGTAACGGTGAACGCTAGGTTCAGCCCCACTGAAGAGAGCATCATCAGCCGGAGGTCCTTCACATAACGCTCCGCAATGTACGGCGGAATGCTTATCATCGCTATAACCAGAATAAGCCCGACAACACGTATTACCAGCACCACGGTGAGCGCAACCATCACTATAAGCAGGTAATACAGCGGCTTCACCGGAACGCCTATGGAGATTGCGAAATCCTCGTCGAAGCTCATAGCCTGAAGATCCCTGAAAAAGAAGACGATAAACACCACCACCGCCAGATCCAGAACAGCCATCAGCATAATATCCGACTGCGGCACTGCCAGTATGCTTCCGAAAAGGTAGCTCATAAGGTCGACATTGTAGCCCGGGGTAAGATCAGTAAGAATGATCCCGATCGCCATGCCCAGTGACCAGACAACGCCTATAACAGTATCCGCACGCTTTTTATTGTTCATGGAGATAAACGCGACAAGCAGCCCCACCGCAACGGAAAACCCCAAAGCGCCCAAAAGGGGCGAAATGCCAAGAAAAAAGGCTATGCCTATACCGCCGTAAGCGGCGTGAGCTATACCGCCCGATATAAAAACAATACGGTTCACCACAACCAGCGTACCTATAACGCCGCAGGCAACGCAGGCAAATAACCCCGCCAAGAGAGCGTTCTGCATGAACCCGAAGGAGAGAGCGTCAAGCATGAATGTGTCCTCCGTGTAAGCCTTGCGGAATGCCGAGAGAATCGCATTCATCGCAACCTGTGCCGCCGTAAGCCATGCGGAGCATCTCTGGGGTTATTTCGGGCAATCCGTGAAAATGAAGCTTATTGTTTATACACGCAACACTGGTTGCGTATCTGGGGATTATGCTCAAGTCATGGCTTACCACCACGATCGTCATTGTTTTGTTAAGCTCCCTGAGCCTGTCGAAGAGATCTTTCTGCCCCTTGGTGTCAACGCTTGAGGTGGGTTCGTCCAGAAAGAGCATTCTGGGCTCCATGGCAAGGGCACGGGCTATATAAACCCTCTGCTTCTGTCCGCCGGAGAGGGTGTCAACCGTGGAATCAGCCAGATGCGCAACCTCCAGATATTCCATAACTGAGCGCACCTTATCCGTATCCGCCTGAGCAGCGCTGGCGAAACGCCCTTTAAGCCTCATTCTTCCCATCATAGCAACCTGAAAGGCGGTTATGGGAAAGCCTCTGGCGGATGTGACATCCTGCGGAACATAGCCTATGAGCCCTGCGGCTTCGGGGATTGTTTTCCCGAATACCCGCACTGCGCCTCTGTCCTGACGGAGAATGCCGAGGATGATTTTGAGCAGCGTGGACTTACCCCCGCCGTTGGGACCTATGACAGCCAGAAACTCTCTCTCCGGAAGAGTGAGACTGACATCGGTGAGAATCGGGTTCTCACCGTAGGAGAACCCCAAATCAGTTATTTCTATTGCGTTCATTTATTTTTTCAGCACCTTTGCCATAACTTCGGAAACATATATAAGGTTGCTGCTCCATTCGTATGCAAGAGGATCTATCTCAGCCACTTCCCCGCCGATTGAAGACGCTATGGATTGTGCGCTTTTTTTGGAGAACTGCGGCTGCACGAAAACAACCTTTATTCCGCGGGCTTTAGCATAGCCTATGAGCCTCTTGAGCTGAGCGGGCTTGGGCTCCTTGCCTTCTACCTCGACAGCCACCTGACGGAGGCTGTATTCACGGGCGAAATATCCCCATGACGGATGAAAAACCATGAAAGGCGCATCCTTCGGAACATTTTTCAGGTTTGCGCGTATTTTGGCGTCCGTGCCGTCTATCTCCCTGAGAAGAGCGGCAAGATTTTTATCATAAACGCTTTTGCCCGCAGGATCTATCTCGGAGAAGGTTCCGGCAATAAGCTTTGCCATTATTTTCATGTTCATGGGAGAAAGCCATATATGCGGGTCAAGCCCGCTGTGGTCATGGTGGTGCTCGTCCTCACCTTGCTCGTGGTCATGCCCGTGTTCTTCGCCGTGCTCGTGGTCATGCTCTTCTTCGTGCCCGTCCTCATCCTCAATTATTTCACCCGGAACGGGGAATCTTGGGATTGGATCCGCGCAGTCCACATGTCTTATATTTTTATTGGCTGATAGAAGCTTCTCAAGCCATACATCCTCGAAGGAGAGATCAATGGAAAAATATACCTGAGCCTTTGAAATGAAGACCATCTGCTGCGGCTTCGGTTCGTAGTTGTGCGGGTTTGAGCCTTTGCCCACCACCGCCATTGTTTCAAAACGCCCGCCGCTTATCTTATCCGCAAGGTATTTCTGAGGAATGATGCTCACTGCCGCCTTTAAGTCCGCGGCGTACGCCGATGCCGACAAAATCATAAAAAGTCCGGTAATCACTGCAATGATGCGCATTTTTCACATACTCCTTTAATGTCCAGCGAAACGGAAGAGATACGGAAGCCTTTCCCTACACGTCCGAGAATCAGCCCCTCTTCAAATGTAAGCGGCTCAAGACAGTAGACCTGTCCGCATTCACAGCAGTGAAAATGCGGATGCACAGGATTGTGCTCGCACGCTTTTTCATAGAAGGATGTGCCCGAATCGCCGGTAATTTCCCTGATTAGCCCCTTCTCAAGGAGAAGGGAAATCACACGGTACACCGTCACGAGATCAACATTCCCTTTCTCTGTCGCCAGCTCATGCAAATCTTTTGCACTTACAGGGCGCTCCGAAGCGAGAATCAGAGAAAGGATAAGCTCCCGTCTTTCAGTAATTTTAAGTTTTTTTGACCTGAGAAGGTCAGACGCAACACATACTGACATGATCAAACCATATGACTTTTGCAAATGATTTGCAAGCTTGATTTAGTATAATAAAAAATGAGAGATTGCTTCACCCTTTCAAAGTTCGCAATGGCAGTAATTTATGTCACCGCCGGAAGCGCAGCGGTGAAGCAGTGTTTAAATATAGCGAAGATTTGTCTGACAAACCGCAAGCATATACATGAAGCTGACGGAATGTACTGTTTAGTGTTATTAAATCATCCCCTTGATTATCCCGATCCCCGCATAGCCGTAATATCCCTTGTCGTTCAGCAGGGTGAGCGAGCTCACGGTGATGCCCCCCAGAGCATAGACCTTTTTCCCCGTATCCGTCACGTCCAAAGCGCCTATGGGGTTCACCTCATACGGCTTATCTGTCATAAATATCGGGCTCAGCGTGAAGAAATCCGCCTGAATTTGCTCAATCTCCTCAAGAGAGTGGGCAGAATAGCCCGTTACCAGCTCCGGAAAAACCTCCTCAACCGTTTCCGGCGAGAGGGAGCGCTCATTAAGCTGAACTCCGTCAAAGCCTGCCGCAACTGCTATATCCGGTCTTTCGGACAGAATAAGAAAAGCGTGCGGCAGGAGCCTGCGCATCTTCTCCGCCTTTCGGAACGTCTCCGCGGCGGTGAGAGCCTTCGCGCGGAACCATATCATCTCCGCCCTGTCCGCCACACGTTCGGCGACTTTCAGATAATCGTCCCCGAAGGTTTCATAGTCTATAACTGCCAAAAATTTCAGCACTTTACATATACCTCTCAAAAACCCTGTTGTATGCGGCACGTACGCTTTTGCGCACCCACGCGTACTTTTCGCTTAAGCACTCTGCGGGGTTCTTCTCAAAACAGAAAAACATACCCGCCTTTCCCAGAACCTCCTCATTGGCGGGAAGCCTTGAGGTGGATGTATTTTCATAAATCCTCAGAACATTTTCCAGTGTCCTGTAGAAATGGTAACTGTCATGCAGGGCATAATAGTCTCTGTCTTTTATAAATCCTTTGTCCTTCAGATGAACCATCACATCATGAGTGTTGGGGTTGCGGACGCTTTCATCCTCATGCCCCGTCAGAAGCTGGAGCATCTGCACTGTGAACTCAATGTCCAGCATGCCGCCGTAGCCAGCCTTGATGTCGTTTTTCTCGGGGGGAGAGCCTTTCTCCATCTCGATTCGGGCGCGCATCTCTTTTATCTCTTTTATTCCTTCTTTCGCCAAAGGGGAACTGAAAAGACACTGAATCTTAATTTCATTAAACCTGTCATTCAGGGTTGAGTCGGTATTCACCACGCTGGAGCGTCCCAGCGCCTGCTTTTCCCACGTCATTGCCTCTTTGAGCTGATACTCCCTGAAGGCTGGCAGACTTGTCACAAGTGTTCCGCTGGAACCGCTGGGGCGGAGTCTGGTGTCTATTTTATAGAGTATGCCGTTCGTGGTGTATGAGCTGAGGAAGGAGATAGTCCTTTGAAGAACCTTAGTAAAAAATTCCATATTTGTGACGGAGTTTTTGCCGTCTGTCCTGCCGTTTTCCTCATATAGAAAAATGATGTCAAGGTCTGAACCGAAGCTCATCTCATAGCTGCCCAGCTTGCCCATACCCACCACGAGGAAATCGCATATTCTGCCGTCCGCAGTCAGCGGTTTGCCGTATCTCTCCGTAACCTGTTCGTAAACAGTGTCCACGGCGAACTGTATCGTACCTTTAGCCAGCTCCGTAAGCGCCTTCATGGTGCGGATAACATTCAGAGTGCCGTTAAGGAAGGCATAACCGGCGTTGAATATATATGCCTTGTGCCGCTGACGGGCTATCTCCATTATGTATTCCGTGTCACCGGTGTATTTTCTTGTGCGCTCATGATAGTCAAGGCGGATGAAGCCGCTTTTGAACTCAGGGTCCTTCGGATCGTAAATATAATCAAGCAGGGTGCGGTCGCTTATTATCTGGTCGGACATGTAGCGGCTGAACGAGAAAATATTCTCCAGCTTGTCCAGAATGGCGGGCGCCCCGGTGATTATATCCTGAAGCAGGTAAACCGTGGTCGGGTGGGAGAGAAGCTTCTCGAAGTTAAGGAGAGTGCCCGCAGGGTCTGTTCTCTCGGGGAGATGTTCAAGGACACGGGTGAGCACCATTTCAATTATGCGGATCTCCTCCGGTGTACGGATAGTGTTTTTGCGCCCGTGGAGAATCTCTTTTATTATGGAGGCGCACCTTACGGCGTCTTTTATGCCCTTGTCCTGAATAATCCTCGCCACCTCCTCCTGATTCAGTTCCTTATCGAATATCAGGGAAGATACATCCGAGCCCTCGTGATCACGGAAAATGCCGGAAAAAACCTTATGCACAAATCTGGTAGCTGCGGAGAATTCTTCATTGAATTTATCGATGCAGTCAAATCCGCAGCGTTCAAGATAAAGAGGGAAGGTTTCGCTGTCCTCGGGAATCACGTGAGTCTGCTTCTCGTTCTCTATCTGCGCCATATGCTCAAGCTTACGCAGAAAACGGTATTCCGATTTCAGTCTTTCCGCCGTTTCTGCCTCAAGCTGACCGAACCGGGCAAGCAGATCTATCCCTTCAAGGGTGGAGGGATGATAAATATCAGGATGCTTGGGGTAATAGAGTATCTGAAAAGCCTGTACCACAAACTCTATCTCTCTTATGCCGCCATAGCCGAGCTTAACATTTCTGTTGCCCCTGATCTCCTCCCTGCGGTCTATCTTCTGTTTTATATTTTTCAGTTCATCCAGCAGTTTATAGTCCAGACTCCGCCGGAAAACAAAAGGTCTCACGGAGCGGAGAAACTCCGCTCCGGTGCGCTTGTCTCCCGCTACAGGTCTCGCCTTGAGAAGCATCATCCGCTCCCAGCCCTGACCGTATGACTCGTAATATATCTCGCAGCTTCGTATGGGCAGCGCTATTGCTCCCCTGTCGCCATCGGGACGTAAACGGAGATCCACACGGAAAACAATACCGTCCTCGGTTCTTGTGCCTATGTAATGAGTTATCTTTTCCGCAACACGGGTAAAGAACACATGGTTCTCAACTGACGGTTTCACGCCGCTGTTGTCCGTTCTGCCGACCTCGGTTCCGTAAACGTACATTATGTCTATATCAGAGCTGAAATTAAGCTCCCAGCCGCCGAGCTTGCCGAGACCGATCACAGTCATGCCCACTCTTGAACCTTCTGCGTCCTGCGGTCTGCCCAGCTCACGGCTGAGCCTGAAATAAGCATATTTATATGCCGCCTCAAGGGAAGCAGAGGCGAAGGAGGATATATGCGCTGTGATATTTTTCACATCCGCCCCGTAAACAAGGTCTTTCAGCGCAATTGCGGTGTACTCGGTCATTTTTGTTGCACGCAGATGTCTCAGCAGCCCGTCTTCATCAAGCTCATGGAAATCAGGCGTGAGAATATCATCCAGAATCGTGTCCACATTCCGCTCTTTTTTCGCCAATTCCAGAGCTTTTGCAGCATATTCAGGATGCTTCTCAAGCCAGTCGGCGATGAATCTGGAGTGTCTGAACACCTTTTCCAGATCATTTCTGTCCGGATGCCGAATCTCCTGAACATTTTTATTAAATATATCCGTCATTTAGCCACCGGAATAACAATATATACGCATGTTTTGTCTATGCCTCTTTCAGCTTCGGCAAAGCCGCCCATATCGGAGGCTATCCTCCGCACCGTCGCAAGCCCGAAATATCCCCTGAACTTCTCAGGCGAAACATTGAAAGGATGGAAGAGATCCTCGATCTCCTTGTCAAACAGCATGTCTCCGCCCTCAACAGAGATCTCAAGGAACTCCGTAAACCCCAGCACCCTGTCTGCAACAGTGAGCGTTACTGCTCCGCTTTTATCCTTTATGGCGGCGAAGGCGTTCATCAGGGCGAAGAATACGCAGGGATGAAGCTTGTCGAAATCGGACTTCATATCCTTCTTCCCTGTATTGTACACTACTTTAACGCGCTTTTTGCCGTGAAAAATCTCCGCGTCGGCAACGGCTTTCTGAACAGCTTTTGAGGATTTCCTTATGTTCTGCCCGTCCTTGCGGAAGTAAAATTCAGCCCTGTCGGTTTTCTCGGCTTCCTCCCTGAGAATTTTGCGGATTACTCCGCAGTTTATCCGCACGCCTTCCACATTGTCCGCACGCTCCATCATCTCCGCCTGAATGCCTATGCTCTGTATCAGCCCGCGCCATTCATGAATGAGAAACCTGCCCACTGTGCGTTTTTCCTCTTTCAGGATCATTCCGCTTAGTTCCTCTTCCCGCTCACGGTTTTTCTTCGCTCTCCAGAAGGCAAATGCGGTGGCACATGCCGTAGCGCACACAAGGAGAGTGAGCATAAACGGTGCGTTTCTTCCGGGCAGCTGTGGCAAAATGTACGCGGCAGCGGCTGTTGAGATAAACAGAACTGCGGATATATAAATAGCATTCATATGATTCACCTTCCTTTAAATGACCACTAAATAACCTCAATCCGTACATCCTGCCGGATTGAGGTACACGCTCACGGTCTGGTTAACCGCTCTTTAGCGAGCTCTGTGCGGTTCCTGCCATGGAACCGGAGGCACTTTTCCGAGCGTAAAATAAGAATCTCCGGCTGTAATTACTGTATAAATAATCCTATGATAATCTTCGTTATTTTTCAACATCGGCAGATTTGAAAATAATTTTTTATTTATTCTTGACAACAAAAGAGCTGGCGTGTATGTTAGCAAACTTGACGCGGGATAGAGCAGCTTGGTAGCTCGTCGGGCTCATAACCCGAAGGTCGTTGGTTCAAATCCGGCTCCCGCTATTTCAAATAGTTTAAAGGCTTGCTTCTATAAAGAGCAAGCCTTTTTCTTTATGTAATAGCGTTAATCCGGACATCCTGTTCGCTGCAACTCCATCCATGGAGTTGTTAAGCTCTGAGGCGTCACTGCGAACCCTGAAAAGGTGAAGCAATCTCTCTCTTGATAATCCAAAATTTACCATCCTTGGAAATTTCGGATACACGCTCGCGCCGTGGTGAACACGGCTTCGCTTCGCACGGCGCAACGTCTTATCTTGATAATCCAAAATTTACCATCCTTGGAAATTTCGGATACACGCTCGCGCCGTGGTGAACACGGCTTCGCTTCGCACGGCGCAACTCCATCCATGGAGTTGTTAAGCTCTAAGGCGTCACTGCGAACCCTGAAAGGGTGAAGCAATCTCTCTCTTGATAATCCAAAATTTACCATCCTTGGAAATTTCGGATACACGCTCGCGACGTGGTGAACACGGCTTCGCTTCGCGCGGCGCAACTCCATAATTCCCGTAACACAAAAATCATTAATCATCACAATAACACGTATTGACTTTTTCATGTCATGATGATAACACATCATACATAATATGTAACACGGAGATTGACATGAAAAAACTTTTTACCGCTCTTCTTTTACTTTGCGCCTCAGCGTCGTTTGCCCACTTTCAGACAATTATCCCCTCCACTGACGTTGTGACGCCAGCTTCCAAAACCGCTTCATTCCGCATGGAATTCACTCACCCCTTTGAACAGGGACCTGTTATGGAGATGGTTAAGCCCAAGGATGTTTCAGTATACTTTGACGGCAAAAAGACCGATCTGACAAAATCCGTCACAAAGACTTCTGTTCAGGGCAAAACAGCTTGGGATTTCAAATATTCCTTCACTAAGCCCGGCGACTATATCTTCACTGTCACTCCCGACTACTATTTCGAGCCAGCTGAGGGCGTATTCATTCAGCACATCACAAAAACCGTTGTCAACGCATTCGGAATGGAGGAAGGCTGGGACACTCCGGCAGGACTCAAGGCAGAGATAGTGCCCCTCACACGTCCTTACGGACTCTGGAAGGGCAACACCTTCACAGGCAAGGTCATCTATAAAGGCAAAGCAGTTCCCAACGCTGAGATTGAGGTTGAATTTTATAACAAAGGCAGTAAGATTAAACACCCCACAGACGCTCACATAACTCAGGTTATTAAGGCTGACGCCAACGGTGTTTTCAGCTATTCAATGCCTTTCGCAGGCTGGTGGGCATTCGCCGCCCTCATTGAGGACGATGTAACGCTCAAACACGAAGGAAAGGATTATCCGGTTGAGCTCGGTGCGGTTTTCTGGGTGAAAACATACGGAGCGGAATAATATGCACATTTCCGAAGGCGTTCTTTCAGCCTCTGTGCTCGGCGCGGGGGCTGCCGCCTCGATTGGATTTCTCGTTTACGGCTTTCGCGAAATGAAGGACGAACTGCTGACGAAAACAGCGCTGATGTCCAGCCTGTTTTTTGTCGGTTCCTTCATACACGTGCCCTTAGGTCCGTCAAGCGTACATCTGCTTCTGAACGGGCTGGTAGGCGCTGTGCTCGGCTTCGCGGCGTTTCCCGCAATATTCATGGCGCTTCTGCTTCAGGGGCTTCTCTTTCAGTTCGGCGGCATAACGACACTGGGAGTAAATACGTTTGACGCTGCGTTTCCCGCTGTATGCGCTTTCTTCATTTTCAGAAAAGCTGCATCGGCTGAAGGTATCCTCAGAACGGTTTTGTTTTTCCTTACGGGCTTCGTGCCCGTGGCTCTTTCAAGCCTTCTGGTCGCATTAATGCTGTTTCTCAGCGGCGGCAAACTCTTTCAGGCGGCTCAGGCGATATTTCTCGCACATGTTCCGGTAATGCTGATTGAGGGCACAGCCACAGTATTCATATTAAGATTCATCATGAAGGTTTACCCTTCTCTCCTTGAGAAATGAGGATAAAATGAAAAAACTTCTTACACTCTTTCTGCTTTTTTCAGCATTTTCAGCCGCTCATGCTCACAGACTCAATGTGCTTGCCGTCTATGAAGGCGGCACCCTGAACATAACATCCTACTTCGGCGACGGAACCTACTGCAAAAGCTGCGCTTATACGGTCACAGGAACAGACGGGCATGTTCTGTTCAAAGGAACCCTCAGTGAAAACGGAGAAGCTGTGCTCAGCGGAGAGCTGCCCTCTTCATTCTTCGTTAATGTTGACGCAGGCATGGGGCACTTCGCCAAGGCGGAGGTAACGGCTGAACCGCTGACGGAAAACAGTGAGACCTCCGAAAAAACAGAAACTCTGCCGACTGTTGATGAAGATGCTTTGCGTTCTATGATCCGTCAGGAGCTGGGCAAGCAGACTGTTGAAATACAGGCAGCGATAGACAAGGGACGCACAAATACAGATAAGATTATCGCGGGGATAGGCTACCTCTTCGGAATCTTCGGTCTTTTCATGCTTTTCAGGAAGAAATGAAGTTCTCTCCCGCTGTCGCCATAGCCGCTGCCGTGGTTTACTCTCTGCTGATCGCGTTCAGGACAGAAATAACAGCGTATGACGCTGTATTCGCCCTGTTTCTGGCTGCCGTGTCTTTCAAATCTGCTTTCCGTCCCTTCCTCCGCCTGCTTAGGCTTAATCTTGTGATACTTTTCATATGTGCCACAGTTCTCATTTTCCATCGTGACACATCATACGCTCTTCTGATTTTTCTCAGGGCAAACCTGATTCTCAGCGCAAATTTGCTCCTTTTCGCTCCCCACGGAGCAATGGGGATTTACTACGGCTTCTGCGGGCTGAAATTTCCCGACAGGTTTACAGTACTTTTATTCTTTGTTATAAAATACATTGAGATTCTCGGCGCTGAGTACAAAAAAATGCGTGACTCTCTGCGGATACGGTGCTTTAATCCGAAAACTAACCTGTTCACTTACAAAACATTCGGGTATCTGGTGGGTATGCTGTTCGTAAAAAGCATGGAAAAGGCAAAATCGCTTCATCACGCAATGATTCTCAGAGGATTTAAAGGAAAGCTTTATCCCTTCAATACTCACTCTCTGACCGCATCCGATGCGGCTCTGGTGTTTGTGCTCCTTATTCAGACAGCGCTTACAATCGGGCAGCTTATATGAGCTGCACACTTTCCCTGAACAGCATCTCATGCCGCACAGCGGACAAGATTCTCTTTGAAAACGTAAGCATCAACCTCACTCATAAAGACAAAATCGCCGTTCTCGGTCCCAATGGGGCAGGCAAAACCACTCTGCTTAAGGCAATTGTCGGTCTCGGCGCTGTATGCGGCGGACATGTTGAGATACATCACAGAAAATTAGTGACGGAAAAAGACTTCACTCAGGCAAGGCGGGAGATCGGCTTCCTTTTTCAGGATCCGGATGATCAGATAATCGCCCCTACAGTGATAGAAGAGGTTGCGTTCGGTCTCCTGAATGACGGCATGAAGCAGCCTGAGGCTGTGGCGAAGGCGGAAGCCATGCTCAGCGAGCTGCATATACGTCATCTCCGTGACCGTGTCACCCTGAACCTCTCAGGCGGGGAAAAGAAGATGGTAGCCCTCGCGTCCGTTCTCGTGATGAAGCCTGAGATACTTTTACTTGATGAGCCGTCCGCCGCTCTGGACAAAAAAAGCGAAGATAAACTCGCTGAAATACTCAGGGACATAGACAAAACAATGCTGATCGTCTCCCATGACCTCAACTTCATCGAAAAAATCGGCGCCCGCAAAATGTTCCTCACAGAAAAGGGGCTTGTTGAAGGGTAATTATTAATGTCCTCTTCTTTCCTCGGGACGCAAACAGTTCCATGGATGGAACTGCGCCGTGCGAAGCGAAGCCGAACCTGTTTCGGCGCGAGCGTGTGCGGAAAAAACACAGGATGTAGTTTTTGGAGCGGCAAGACAGATAATGCGCCGTGCGAAGTGAAGCCGTGTTCACCACGGCGTGAGCGTGTATAAAAATTTCCATGGACGGTAAATTTTTACCGTAAAATAAAAAAGGCGGGAGCATCAGCCCCCGCCTAGGTATAAAGACAACAGTACAGCCGCCTTTTTAATTCTCAAGATTTACTATGTCGTCATACATGCGCTGAACATCGTTCCTATGGCATGCCTCATCGCTTGCCAGCTTGAAGAAAACTTCCCCTGCGGGAGTTCCCTTAAACTTTTCAGACAGTTCTTCATAGTACTTCACTGAGTTATCTTCGTATCTGATGGCTATCAGAAGCACATCCTGAACAGTGAGCTCACCGGTTACGACTTCGGGTTTGACACCTTTGCCTATCCCGAGCCCTTTCCAGCGGCAGCTCACATCCAGCCCGAGGTTATCAAGAGAACCTGTCTCAAGCGCCTGCTCAATGATCTCTTGATGCTTTTTCTTCTGCTCCATAAGATCCTTAATAAGCTCCTTGGTGCTGAGATCACTCACGACCTTAAGCAGTTTGTTATAAAACTCATACGACAGTGCTTTTTTCTCTCTTGCCTCTTCGAGTGCTTTCCTTACAGATGCTTCCATCATTTTACCCCGTTATACCGTAAGCGAGCTTACAAGGTTTACGAAGAAAGAGGGGAAGAAACCCACAAGCACCACCAGCACAGCAGCTATAAAAGTTGCCACAAAGGCGGGAGCTTTAAGCGTAAGCTCGGTTTCGTATTCCGACTCTCTGAAGTACATGAATATTGTAACTCGCATATAGTAGTAGCACGCAAGGGCGCTGTTGAGGACACCCACTACGGCAAGCCAGTACATTTCTGCCTTGATAGCGGCGACAAAGATATAGAACTTGCCCACGAATCCCGCAAGCGGAGGAATGCCCGCCAGAGAGAACATGAAAAGCAGCATGGCAAGAGCAACGAGAGGATTCTTTTTGGAGAGTCCCGCGAAGCTTTCTATTCTCTCATCATCTATCATGCCCTTGTTTTTAAGCAGTCCGATGACTGTAAAAGCGCCGATATTCATGAAGCTGTAAATCAGCAGATAGATTGTGATCGCTCTGAACCCTTCCGGAGTCATGGTCACGAGACCTATGAGCATATAACCCGCATGGGCTATTGCTGAGTAGGCAAGCATCCTCTTCACATTTTCCTGAGCGAGAGCCACAAGGTTGCCGTATGTCATTGTAAGAACGGCAAGGATGGTGAAGAAGAGTGTCCACTGCTCGGAAGCGGGAGCCACGGCAACCCATGTAAAGCGTATAAGCGCGCCGAACGCAGCCGCCTTGGGAGCGACAGTCATAAAGCCCGCTATAGGTGTGGGAGAACCGGTGTAAACATCCGGAGCCCACATATGGAAGGGGACTGCGGATATTTTGAACGCAAAGCCCACAAGCATAAGCAGAAGACCGAACTTAATGCCCAGAGAATCACTGCCGTGCCCCTGAAGAGCGGCGGCTATGTCTGTGTAGGTGAGGCTTCCGGTAAGTCCGTATATGAACGACAGCCCGTACAGGAAAAGACCTGAGGAGAAAGCGCCCATAAGGAAATACTTAACGCCTGCTTCGTTTGACTTGAGGCAGTGTTTGTTGAAGCCGGCGAGAACATACATTGAAATCGCCATGGTCTCAAGACCCACATAGAAGATAGTGAGGTCATTTGCACTGACCATAAACATCATGCCGATGAGGCTGAAGAACATAACTATGTAGATTTCGCCTTTCAGTATGTTTCTGTCTTTCAGATACTCTATGGAACCGAGTGTGGTCAGTGTGTACGCCATTGCGAATATCAGGAAGAACACATAGCTGAAGTTGTCCCATATAAGCATATTGCTGAAGCCGATAAAAGGTCCGGCAGGACAGAGAAGAGCCACAAGAACGACGAATGCTATGCCGAAGTAGCCCACGCTTGCCTTCATTTTATCCCCCGCCACAACATCAATAACGATAAGCGTAAGCGCGAATATCGTCATCAGAATTTCGGGGTAAACCGTGATGATGTCATTAAATAACTGCGGTGTCATCATCAGCCTCCTTATTTCATCGCCACGCCGGCGCTAAACACTTGCTCAACAAGGTGTCTCACGCTTTCGTGCATATAGGATGTGAATGTTTCAGGGTAAATACCGACCCAGAAAACAATGATCAAGAGAGGCATAATGTAGATTATCTCTCTGAGGTTCATGTCTTTCAGGTTTTCCCAGCGTTTGTTGAGGCTTTCGTAAAGCACTCTCTGGTACATCCAGAGCATGTACACAGCCGCGAAGATAACGCCGCTGGCGGCTATTATCGCATAGTCACTGAAAGCTTCAAACGCACCCACAAGGACAAGAAACTCACCTATGAATGCGCCCATGCCCGGAAGACCTATGGAACCCATGGTGAATATAAGGAAGATTGTGGCGAACATCGGCACGCTTGCCGCTATACCGCCGTACTCGGAAATCTCCCTTGTGTGGGTTCTTTCATATATTGCGCCGATCAGAAGGAACAGCGCGCCTGTTATTATACCGTGGTTGAACATCTGGAGGATGCCGCCCTCGATCCCTGCCTGATTTATGGCGTAGATACCGAGAGTCACAAAGCCCATATGGCTCACAGAGGAGTAGGCAACAAGCTTTTTAACATCACTCTGCACCATAGCCACCAGCGCGCCGTAAACAATCGCTATCACGGAAAGGATCGCGACAAAAGGCATGAAGCTTATGGAAGCCGCCGGAGTTATGGGAAGGCAGAATCTTAAAAATCCGTATGTGCCCATTTTAAGCAGTACGCCCGCAAGTATAACCGAACCTGCCGTGGGCGCCTCAACGTGCGCATCAGGAAGCCATGTATGAACCGGAAACATGGGAACCTTGATGGCGAAGCCGAGGAAGAAGGCGAGGAATATGATAGTCTGGAATCCCGCTGTGTATTTAACAGCCTGAGCGGTGATAGCCATTATATCGAATGTGTATACTCCCGTAATTTCGCCGTGCTTGAAGAACAGGGCTATGATTGCAAGCATCATAAGCACTGAACCCGCAAGGGTGAAAAGGAAGAACTTAACCGCTGCGTATATCCTTCTTTTGCCGCCCCATACGCCTATTATAAGGTACATGGGTATGAGCATAGCCTCCCAGAAGATGTAGAAAAGGAAGAAGTCAAGGGCGAGGAATACGCCGACCATTCCTGTTTCCAGCACGAGCAGAGCGAGATAGAACTCTCTCTGGCGCTTCTGGATGTAGGTGAAGGAACCGAGAACCGCAATCGCCGTGAGCAGAGTCGTAAGGAAAATCATGAGAATTGATATTCCATCAACTCCTACATAATACTGAACTCCCAGAGCGGGGATCCAGTCAGCCTTTTCGACGAACTGCATTGCTGCTGTTGTCTTATCAAATGAGGTCATCAGCGGTATAGTGAGGATGAGCTCAATAATGGTTGCGATGAAAGTCGCCCACATCGTAGTTTTTCCGCCCCGGAGGAACAGGAAAATGACAAAAGCGGCAACCAGCGGGAAGAAAATCAGTATTGAAAGGATGTTTTCCATCATCTCTTAACTCCCCCTTATACCGTGTAAAATATTGTGAACAGCACGATCACGCCGACAACCATCGTAAAGATGTATGTCTGCATGCGCCCTGTCTGAAGGTGTCTTGCCACTCCGCCGATGAACATGGGCACTTTGCCGAATGCGTTTACGGTGAAGTCTATCACGTTTACGTCAAAGCCTCTCCAAAGGAACTTGGAGATAGTCACTATGGGGAAAACGATAATCGCGTCATAAAGCTCGTCGAAGAACCACTTGTTGTAAAAGAAGGTATGGACGGGCTTGAAAGCCTTGACGGTTTTTCCCGGCAGTGAGGGAACCTTGATGTAATACAGCCAGCTTACGAATATGCCCGCAGAGGCAACCACTATGGAGAGTACCATCAGCATCAGAGCTGTCGAGTGCTCAAGATGGTGCGGGTGCGCTCCTTCAGGGGTGAGTACCGGTCCGAGGAAGTGGTGTATGAAGCCGTTTTCCAGCGGATAACCGAACACTGCGCCCGCCAGAACAGAAAGAATGGCGAGGAAGACCAGCGGAGCGGTCATTGAAGCGGGTGATTCGTGGGCATGGTCGTGCATATGCTGGTCTCTGGGAGTTCCCTCAAACACGAGGAAGAAGGAACGGAACATATAGAAAGCCGTCATGCCCGCAACCACAGTCGCCACGAACCAAGGGAACATGTGACCGTTCGCGAAGGTCATGGCGAGGATTTCGTCCTTTGACCAGAAGCCCGCAAGGGGTGGGATACCGGCAATGGCTATACAGCCTATGAGGTATGTCCAGTATGTAATCGGCATTTTCTTTTTAAGTCCGCCCATCTTTCTCACATCAAGGTCGCCGTGCATAGCGTGCATAACAGAACCTGAGCAGAGGAAAAGAAGACCCTTGAAGAAAGCGTGTGTAAACAGGTGGAATATACCCGCAACATAAGCGCCCACGCCGGTAGCCATTATCATGTAGCCGAGCTGGGAAACTGTTGAGTATGCGAGTATGCGCTTAAGGTCGTACTGTGTAAGACCTATGGTAGCGCCGAGTAAAGCGGTGAACATACCGACATACACAACAAGCATGCTGGTGATGTGCGCCTCAGCGAACAGAGCGTTGCAGCGCGCAACCATGTAGACCCCTGCCGTAACCATCGTCGCGGCGTGGATAAGAGCCGAAACCGGTGTGGGACCTTCCATCGCGTCGGGCAGCCAAGTATGCAGCGGAAACTGAGCTGATTTACCCATGGCGCCGCAGAAGAGACCGAGCGTCATGAGGTCGATCAGGCTGAACTGCATGCCGAACACTGTGTAAGTGCTGGCTTTTATCGCCTGAATGGACTCATACTGGAAAGCATCGCTGTAGTTAAGACCTTTAAAGGTGATTATAACGAGCAGAAGACCAATGTAGAAACCGAAGTCACCTACCCTGTTCATTACGAAAGCTTTCTTACATGCGTCCGCAGCACTCTTTTTATAGAACCAGAAACCGATAAGCAGGTAGGATGAAAGACCCACAAGCTCCCAGCCCACGAAAAGCATGAGGAAGTTGTTGCCCATAACGAGTATGAGCATTGAGAAGGTGAACACAGAGAGATAAGTGAAGAATCTCCAGTAGCCTTCGTCATCGTGCATATATCCCATTGAGTAGATGTGCACCATAGTGCTGACGGTGGTAACCACTATGAGCATTATTGCTGTAAGCGGGTCGACAAGTATTCCGAAGGGAACACTGAACTTGCCCGCGGCAACCCAGTTATATAGGGTGGCATCCACACTGTGACCGCCCATCACTCTGAAAAAAGTGATGATGGACACAATCCATGAAAGACCGACACCCGCAATCGCGACAAAATGCGCGTTATTTTTGATGTAGAGCCTTCCGAACAGACCGTTGATAAGAAAAGCAACCAACGGCCCGAGAAGTATCAAGACCTCCAAATGCATATCCTACCCCTATCCTCTCATAATATTAAGTTCTTCGGCATTAATAGTCTGCTTGTTCCGAAACAGACTGATAATGAGCGCGAGTCCCACTGCGGCCTCCGCAGCGGCAACCGCCATGACGAAGACTATGAAAATCTGTCCGGTCATATCCTGCAGATAGTTGGAAAAAGCAGCCAGATTGATGTTCACCGCATTGAGCATAAGCTCCAGCGACATAAACATAACGATGAGGTTTTTCCTTATCAGTACCCCTGTCATTCCAAGGGCGAATATAACCGCGCTGAGTATAAGGTAATGAGCCAGCGTCAATTCCATAATCCCCTCCTAGTCCTTTCTTGCTATTACGATGGCACCGATCATCGCAACAAGAAGAAGTATGGAAGCGATTTCAAAGGGTACCAGATACTTAGTGAACAGTACGTTTCCGTATGCTCTGACGTTGTTCATGCCTTCGGCGTAGGGGAGCGGTCCGATAGCGCCGGTTTTGAGAATGCCGGAGCTCCAGATGGTTATAGCTATCTGAAAGAAGACCACAATCGAAACAGCCGATCCGATTATGTATTTAGCGGGCATCCTTATGAAACCGCCCGAACGGGGGTTAAGCAGCATGACCACGAAGAGATACAGAACCAGAATCGCGCCTGCGTAGACGAGAACCTGAATCGCCGCGACGAATTCCGCACCGAGCTGAACAAAGATTCCCGCAACGCTGAAAAACGTGAGGAGCATCCATAGAGCCGAGTGAACGGGGTTCTCACGGGTGATAACACCGAGAGCTGATACCACAGCCAAACCCGCAAGAATGTAAAATGCAACCTGCGCCATCATAACTGCTCTCCTTTAGCCTGTGCGTCAGCCAGTTCCTTTTTGTAGTTTTCAGAAAGAGTTTTCATGTTTATCACATAATGGTCTCTTGTTGAGTCTGTCGTGTGATAGTTGCGTCCCATGTGAACAGCGTCGACAGGGCATGCCTCTTCGCAGAAACCGCAGTAAATGCAGCGGGAAAGATCAAGCTCGTATTTGCGGATCAGTCTTTCGCCGTTAGGACCGCAGTCTGTCACTATGTGTATGCACTCGGAAGGGCATACCTTCTGACAGAGATAGCAGCCCACACATTTCGTAGCGCCGTTCTCGTGGGTTTTGATATACTGCACCCCTCTGAACCTCGGGAAAATCGGGGTATCCTCAAAGGGGTATTTGTACGTAACCTTTTTCTTGAACAAATGTTTCAGAGTAATTCCCAGACCCTGAAAAATTTCAGTTAAGAGCAGAGTATCGAATATATTTTTCATGCTTCACCCCTACCTGACAATGTGGACCACGATTGCCGTTATCATAAGATTGGCAAGTGCGATCGGTATAAGTACCTTCCAGCCGAGACTCATAAGCTGGTCGAAGCGGAGTCTGGGGAGAGTGGCTCTCAGCCAGAGGAAGATAAACATAATGAACAGAACCTTGAGGACGAACCATACCAAGGGAGGCAGAAAGGGTCCGTTCCATCCGCCGAGGAACATAACAACGGCGATTGTGGAAACAAGGTACATATTTGCGTATTCGCCAAGGAAGAAGAGGGCGAATTTCATTGAGGAGTATTCCACATGGAAGCCCGCAACGATTTCGGTCTCAGCTTCCGCAAGGTCGAAGGGCGCTCTGTTTGTTTCTGCGATGGCGGCTATAAGGTAAACCATGAAAGCCACTATCTGCGGAACAACAAACCACATCCCCGACTGAGCGAGGGTGATCTCTCTCAGAGAGAGTGAACCCGCCAGCAGAACAGGCGCGACAAGGGCAAGCCCCATAGCCGTTTCGTAGCTCAGCACCTGAGCCGAAGAACGCAGGCTGCCCAGAAGGGCGTATTTTGAGTTTGAAGCCCAGCCTGACATGATAACGCCGTAAGTACCCACGGACGAAATCGCCAGAACATAAAGAAGACCAATGTTAAGATCAGTTATATAGGGCTTTATCTCCATGCCGAACACAGTGAAATTGTCGGCGAAGGGAATCACGGCAAACCCTGCCAGCGCCGGAACCATCGTAAGCAAAGGAGCTAAGATGAAAACCGGTCTGTCAACCATATCGGGCGTAAGGTCTTCCTTTGCGATCAGCTTCACCGCGTCCGCGATGGGCTGAAGAAGACCGTAAGGTCCGGTATGCATCGGCCCCAGACGTACCTGCATTGCGCCTATAACCTTACGCTCGGCATACGTCATGTATGCCACCGCGAGGAGGATTACAGTTACAATGATCAGTATCTTGATTATTGTGAAAACTATAGGGAGCAACATTCCTCTACCTCATATATCTTTAATGTCTTTCAACCTTTTTTACCCAGAGACACTTTGTGGTATCTGCCTTTGCTGAAGATCTGCGCCGTGTCGACGTAGTCTTCCGGCAGAGCCGCACAGCCTTTCGTCATGTGTTTTTCCACATGAACCTTGAAGACCTTAGTGATCCCCGCAGCGCTCACGCTCACAGCGTCTCCGTCACCGAGTCCGAGAGCCTCCGCGTCAGCGGGGGAAATCTCAAGCTTAGGCTCGCCGTAAACCTTGGCGAGATCCGGAGACCATCTGGTGTATGAGCCTGAATGAAGTCTGAGTGATGAGGGGTAGAGGAAGTAAGCGCCCTCTCCCGCAGCCGCTTTCGCAGGCTTTTCAAATTCGCCTTTCACCGCATAGGGGTAGCTTATTACTCCGCCGTCAAAGTCGGCTTCTTTGTAAAGGGGAACCTCTTTGCGTATCAGCTCTCTCACTTCGCATGAGCAGGAAGGCAGACTGCCGCCGAGCCTTGCCGCAAGAGCAGCCACGACTTCGGCATCGGTTTTAAGCCCTTTGCAGAGAGCCCTGTTTACCGTCTGCACTCTTCCCTCAAGGCTTGTGAAGCTACCGTCCTTCTCTGCGTATGTTGCCACAGGGATATAAACGGAGGCTTTTTTAGCCGTTTCGCTCATGAAAGGATCCGTAACAGCGAGCAGTTCGAGAGAATCCAGTGAAAGATCCGCCCAGCCTGTTCTCACCGCAGGGTTTTCACCGAAGCAAAGAAGAGCTTTTATCGTTTTGTTCTGTATTCCTTCTTTCAGCTTCGCCGCGTCCAGAGCACCCATGTCAACAATACCCTGAGAGTTTGCCTTGGCTCTTGCCGCCGCGAGTTTAAGTGCCGGAACCTGTTTTTTCAGCTCTGAAACGAACCAGAGATCCGCCGTATTGTATGGGTTGTAAACCGCTACCGGCTTCTCTGCTTTTTTGAGAACTTCAAGCACGGCAGCCTCAGCGCCCTGTCCTTCAACCAGCCTTGTCATGCTCGCGTACACCTCATCGGGGGTTCCGGTGAACTGCTTTTCAGCGAGTCTTTTCAGGGCTGTTTCCGAAGGGTAGAAGACATAAAGCGGAGCCTCGTTCATTCTGGCAGCGGCTCTGACCGCAAGACCGAGAATGGGATTGGCTTCAGTTACATCTATATTGAGCACCGCTACAGCGTCACTTTTTTCTATGTCGGCGTAAGTGGCTTCGGGGAGTGATGAATGCGGCTCAAGGGCATACATGCCGCCTGTTCCTATCACTTCCTTGGCAAGCTTATTCGCAAGGAACGCCTCTTCGTTGGTGAGCCTCGGCGAAACGAGAACCGCGACAGCTTCCGCTCCGTGCTGAGCCCTGATGCTTTTAACTTTTTCAGCAACAGTCACCACAGCCTGATCGAAGTCCGCATCGGCAAGTTCCCCTGCGGCTCTGACTTTCGCAGAGGTTTCCCGCTTCACGCTGTTTACAAATTCAAAGCCGAATCTGCCCTTCGCGCAGAGATTGCCGTGGTTTGCGCCCTTTTCGGGAAGCTCGCCCATTCTGTAAAGCTCACTGCCTTCGGTTTCAAGCTCTATGTAGCAGCCGCATCCGCAGAGACCGCATACGGAATCCGTTTTTTCAAGGTTCCACGGTCTGTTTTTGAAGAGATAAACTCTGTTGTTAAGCGAACCCACGGGGCAGACGCTTATGCACTGTCCGCAGAATTCGCAGTTCCACGGCTGATCGAAAGCTGTTCCGATCATTGTTTCCATGCCGCGGTTTATGAAGCTTATCGCCTGTATATTTACCACTTCGTCACAGATTCTTACGCAGCGTCCGCAGAGCACACATCTGTCCACGTCCCTCTCAATAAAAGGGTTGGTGTGGTCAACCGGTGTGTCGGCGGGTTTGGCGTCAAAGCGGACCTTGGTGAGTCCGACTTCGTAGGTGAGATCCTGAAGCGTACATTCACCGCCCTTATCGCACACGGGGCACTCAAGGGGGTGGTTCACGAGCAGAAGCTCAATCACCGTTTTCCTGATCCTCTGGAGCTTTTCGGTATTGGTGAGTATGTCCATATCGGGGGCAACGGGCGTTGTGCACGCCGTCATCATTCTGGGGTTGCCCACAGCCTCGATAAGACACACTCTGCATGCACCGAAGGGGTTCAGGCGCGAATCGTGGCAGAGAACGGGAATATGCACCCCGGCCTTTTCCGCCGCCTGAAGGATTGTATAATCCTTCGGTACCTCAACCTGTATTCCGTCTATTTTCAAGGTTACCATCTGCATATCCTTATCCCTTAATCTATTGAGTTGAACGGACAGTTCACTATGCACTCACGGCACTTTACGCACTTGGACTTATCGATGAATGCGAACTGTCCCTTCTCCCACGTGATAGCGTCAACGGGGCAGACCTTTTTGCAGATGCCGCATTTCTTGCATCTTTCATCCACAACCACAAACTCTATGAGTTCGGGGCATTCCCTCGCGGGACACTTCTGTTTGAAGATATGCGCCTCATACTCGTCCCTGAAATACCTGATGGTGGTCAGAATCGGGTTCGGCGCAGTCTGTCCGAGACCGCAGAGCGAAGAGATCTTAATGTCAGTAGCCAGAGATTCCAGCCTTTCTATATCGCCTTCCCTTCCCTTGCCGGATGTTATTCTGTCAAGGATGTCCAGCATGGTTTTTGTACCCACACGGCAGGGTATGCACTTTCCGCATGATTCCCTCTGTGTGAAGGTAAGGAAGAACTGAGCCACGTTCACCATACAGTTGGTTTCGTCAAGAACAACCACACCGCCCGAACCCATCATGGCGCCTGCCGCGATGAGCGAGTCGTAGTCGATCCTTGTATCAAGGTGCGCTTCTGTCAGACAGCCGCCGGAGGGACCGCCGAGCTGAACGGCCTTGAATTTCCTTTTCTTGGGAATGCCCCCGCCGACCTCAAAGATCAGCTCACGGACGGAGATTCCCATAGGAACCTCTATAAGTCCGGTGGACTTAACCTTGCCGGATAGGGCGAAGATTTTTGTTCCCTTGGACTTCTCTGTTCCTATGTTAGCGTACCATTCCGCCCCGTTGAGGATGATTACGGGAAGGTTGGCGAAAGTCTCAACGTTGTTAACGTTTGAAGGCTTCTGCCAGAGCCCCTTCACAGCGGGGAACGGAGGTCTGGATCTGGGCATTCCTCTTTCGCCTTCGATGGAGGCTATGAGAGCCGTTTCCTCGCCGCAGACAAAGGCGCCCGCTCCCTCTTTCAGCTTGAGGTGGAACTCAAAACCGCTTCCGAGAACGTTGTCGCCGAGATAACCGGCTTTTTCAGCGTCTACAAGGGCTTTTTTAACCCTTTTGATCGCAAGGGGATACTCAGCGCGGCAGTATATGTAGCCTTCTTTGCAGCCTATTGCGTAAGCTGCTATAAGCATGCCTTCTATAACCGCGTGGGGGTTCCCTTCAATTATTGATCTGTCCATGAATGCGCCGGGGTCACCCTCATCCGCGTTGCAGATAAGATATTTGAGATCTCCCGGGGAGTTGCGGCAGAATGTCCATTTAAGTCCCGTGGGGAAACCGCCGCCCCCTCTGCCTCTGAGACCGGATTTTTTGACTTCGTCAATGACCTCTTCGGAGGTCATTTTCAGAGACTTTTTGAGAGCGTCATAGCCGCCGTGGGCTATGTAGTCCTCAAGGCTGTCGGGGTCGACTTTTCCGCAGTCATTGAGAACATAACGCTTCTGTTTATCGTAAAATTCAAAATAGTCCTTTTTAGCAGCCCATTTAGCAACGATTTCGCCGCCTACTATGTGCTCCTCAACTATTGTCGGAACCATTTCCGCTGTTACATGTTCATAAGTGATGGGTCCCTGACCGGGGATATACACATCAATAAGAACATCTCTGGCACAGAGACCCCTGCAGCCTGTCTGTTTGGTTTTGCAGTTGCGCTCTTTAACGCCGGTATTTGTCAGGCCGCGTTTCTCAAACTCGCCGGTAAGGGCTGCCATAACGGCATCACCGCCGGAGGCGACTCCCGCGGTTCCCATACATACGTGCACTTCTATCTGTTCGACTTTATACTCGCTCATAGCCTGTCCCTACTCATCCATCTTACCGGAGGCGTAATCCCTGAATATCTTTCTGGATTCCTCGGGTGTGAGGTTACCGTGAGTTTTATCATCCACCATAATAACTGGCGCCATTCCGCAGGCTCCGATGCAGGAAACCTCTTCAAGCGTGAAGAGCTTGTTTTCATCGGTTTCTCCGTTTCTGATTCCGAATTCCTCGAAAACAACTTCGGAGATCCTTCCTGAACCCTTAACGTGGCACGCCGTACCCCTGCAAACCCTTATGACATGCTTGCCTCTGGGCTTGGTGTAGAACTGGGCGTAAAAAGTGATTACGCCGTACAGGGTGTGGGAGGAGAGGTTGAGATTTTCACTGACTCTCTCCACCAGTTCCTTATAAAGGTAGCCGTAGGCATCCTGAACCTTCTGGAGCACAGGGATGGTAGCGCCTTTGAAACCTGCGTACTGAGCGCAGATAGCATCGCACTTCGTCCAGTCAAGCTCCTCGGGGGTTCTTTCCTGAACCTCTTCGACAACCGCTTTAACTTCCGCCATATCGCGCCCCCTTACCTGTCTATCTCGCCGAGAACAACATCGTTAGTACCGATGATCGCGACAAGATCCGCAAGCATGTGTCCCTGAGCCATGTGATTAAGAACGCCGAGATTCACATAGGAAGGAGCACGGATTTTAAGCCTGTAGGGTCTTTCCTCGCCTTCACTCACTATGTAGAAGCCGAGTTCGCCCTTGGGAGCCTCAATCCCCTGATAGGTTTCGCCCTTGGGAGGACGGAAGCCTTTGGAGATAAGGTAGAATCTTCTGATGAGGGACTCCATTCTTTCGTAAACGTCCTCATGAGAGGGCATAGCCACTCTGGGGTCGTCAGTCATAACGGGACCTTCGGGAAGATTTTCAAGAGCCTGAGCGACTATTTTATTAGCCTCGCGAAGCTCCTTCATTCTCACTTTATAACGTGCATAGGTGTCCCCCTCCGGCTGAGTGGGAACCTCGAATTTGAATTTGTCATAACAGCAGTACGGTTCATCACGTCTCAGGTCAAAATCGATGCCTGCGCCTCTCATAAGAGGACCGCTTGTACCGTAATCCTGAGCGTCATCTGCGTTGAGGACACCGATGCCGATAGTTCTCATTTTCCATATCCTGTTGTTGGTGAGAAGGTTTTCGTAAAGATCAACGAATCCGTCAAACTCATCGACGAAGGATTTGGCAAGTCTGAAGAACTCCTCCGGCGCGTCATCACGCACGCCGCCTATTCTGATCCATGAGCTTGTCATCCTCTGACCTGTGGCGCACTCGAACATGTCAAGCACACGCTCCCTTTCACGGAAGGCATAGAGGAAAACAGTCATGGCGCCTATATCCAGAGCGTGTGTCGCGATCCAGACAAGGTGGCTGGCTACACGGGAAAGCTCGGCGTATATAACCCTCATGTAGTCTGCTCTTTCGGGGATTTTCACTCCGAAGAACTTCTCTACGGCGAGGCAGTAGGCAAGGTTGTTTGACAGAGGCGAGAGATAATCCAGCCTGTCCGTGAGGGGGATAAACTGATGATAAGTCCTGTTTTCCGCAAGCTTTTCAGTTCCCCTGTGAAGGTAACCCACATCGGGGGTCACGTTTACTATTGTTTCGCCGTCAAGATCGACAACAAGTCTCAGAACCCCGTGTGTGCTGGGGTGCTGGGGTCCCATGTTGACCGTAACTACTTCGGCTACGTTATTGTTGATGTTCTGCATAACCGTCTCCAACCCCTTATTTGGTGAACTTGATACCGAGACGCTGCTCGTCCGTCTTGTTGAACCACTTCCTCTCTTTAAGCGGGAAGTCCTTCCTGAGCGGGTGACCTTCAAAGAAGTCGGGGAGAAGCACTCTTCTCAGATCGGGGTGACCTTCAAAAACGATTCCCATAAGGTCGTACTCTTCCCTCTCCATGAAGTTGGCGCCTTTCCATATATCGGTAATAGTGGGGAAGACGTGGTCGGGTCTTGAAAGCTTCACAAACACCCTGAGCTTGTTTTCGATTGAGAAAAGGTTGTTCGTGATTTCAAACTTGTCGGTTTTTTTAGGCCAGTGTGTAGCCACGACATCCACCATGTATTTGAAGGAGAACTTCTCTTTCAGCGCGCGGAGAACGTCTTTATAAACCGCATGATCCTTAACCCTGACAAAATTACAGCCGAACTGCGTATAACAGTTCAGCCTGCCGGGAAAAAGCTGCTCAAGCTGTGTGGTTAATTCGGTAAAATTCATTGCCGCCCCCTATTTCCTTACCACTTTTTCGGTCATGATTTTTTTCTGAAGCGCGACAATAGCGTCAAGAAGAGCTTCAGGTCTGGGAGGGCATCCGGGAACGTAAAAATCCACGGGGAGAATCTCATCGACACCCTGAACCGTGGAGTATGTATCATAAATACCGCCGCTTGTAGCGCAGCTTCCCATTGCTATACACCATTTGGGCTCAGGCATCTGATCCCATACTTTGCGGACGATGGGAGCCATTTTACGGGTAACGGTACCGGCGACTATCATCACGTCTGCCTGACGGGGTGTGGCGCGGAAGATTATTCCGAGCCTGTCAAGGTCGTGCTTGGCGGCGCCTGTAGCCATCATCTCAATGGCGCAACAGGCCAGACCGAAAGTAACCGGCCAGAGGGAGGATTTTCTTCCCCAGTTGATGACATTGTCCACCGTTGTGGTGATAACATTGTCCGGCAGCTTATTCGTCATTACACCCATTCCAGTGCTCCTTTTTTCCATTCATACAGAAAACCGACGACAAGAATTATCAGGAACATGAACATAGCGACAAGCCCGTAAAGCCCTATATCCCCGAAAGCCACAGCCCACGGATAAAGAAACACTATTTCTACATCGAAGAGAACAAAAAGCAGGGCGACTATGTAGAACCTGACGTTGTACCTTTTTCTGGCATCGGAGAACTCCGGCATACCGCATTCATAAACGGAGTTTTTGACCTTATCGTACTTTTTCGGACGTATAAGACCGCCCATAAACATCATGATGGCGCCTACCGCGCCCGCAATCAGCATAAGGATTGCGACTGGCAAATACTCATTCATACTACACCTCTGTATTTTGTATACAGTATGCAATGTCTATCATACCGCATCTTCACTGTCAACAAGAAACATCGTTTTACAGATCAGAGGATTTGCCGTTTCAGGGGTAGTATAAACCAATAGAAAGTATAGGTTTTCTCTATACTATTTCGCTGACAGGAGCCTCTCCCTCAGAAGCTCCATTTCATGAGGCAAAGGGGCGCAAAAATCCATTTCTTTTTGAACAAAAGGGCTTTTGAAAGTAAGTTTCCACGAGTGTAAAGCCTGCCTTTCAATTTTGTAACCCCTGTTATGTTTTCCGCCGTAGAGTGAATCGTCAAGTATCGGATGTCCAATATGAGAAGCATGCACACGTATCTGGTGAGTGCGTCCGGTGTATATCTTCACCTCAGCGAGAAAGGCGTTTTTATAACGTTCTTTTACGGTAAAAAGACTCTTCGCCGCTCTTCCGTCCTCTCTGACAGCCATTCTTTTACGGTCTGCGGGATGCCTGCCTATGGGTTCATCTACAATTAAGCTGTCGAATTTGGGAGCGCCCCAGCAGAAAGCGAGATAGCGTTTGTCCACGATGCGGTTCAGAAACAGGGACGAGAGCTTCTCCCGTGCGTCCCTGTTTTTCGCCACAAGAATAAGCCCCGAGGTGTCCCTGTCCAGCCTGTGGACGATGCCCGGGCGGAAGTCGTTGTGATCCTCTATGCGGTAGCGGTAAAGAAGCCCGTTGACCAGTGTTCCGTCCGGCGAGCCCGGGGCGGGGTGCACAGTAACTCCGGCGGGCTTGTTCACCACTATCATGTTTTCGTCCTCAAATATCACATCGAAGTCAACTGGCTGCGGTTCAAGGCTCGGAACCTCTTCCACGGGAATCTCCATGCGGATGATGTCCCCCTTCTTCACCTTAAGGGATTTGGCGGGGATGCGTCCGTTGACCTCAACCAGCCCTTCTTCTATGACCTCTGCGGCGAAGCTCCTGCTCCTGCCGGATTTTGAGGCGAGGAGAACATCAAGCCTTCCCCCCGCCTCCTCAGCGGTAAATTCAATCACTTCTGCTGTTTCGTCTGTAAATCTCATTGATCCTTCTTAAAAAATTTCTTTCAGATATTCCGTAAAGCGTTTCCACGATTTTTCATCCGCGTCCCTGCGATAGCTCTGCGAGCCGAAAACAGTGAAGGCATGGGGAGCGCCGCTGTAGGTGTGCATCTCGTGCTTCACTCCGGCTTTTTCGAGATCCGCGGCAAGCTTCGCGAAGCTTGCCATACTGACTGCCGCGTCCGCTGTTCCGTGGAAGACCGCCACCTCACCCTTTGCCCCTGAGTAGTCCTGCCCCTGCGGAGTGTCAAGTCCGCCGTGGAAAGAGATGAACGATTTCAGCGGAGCTCCGCTTCTCGCGTATTCAAGAACCACGGCTCCCCCGAAGCAGTAGCCGATGATCACAGCATTGCCCGTGTCGGCGCCCAGAGCTTTAGCCTTGTCTACACCCGCCTGAAGGATTCTTCTCATCCTGTCTCTGTCCGCGTAGAGCTCACCGGTCAGGCGCTGTTTCTCGGCAGTCTCAGCGGGGCGGACACCCTTGCCGAACATATCCACGGCAAATGCAGAATAACCTAATTTGTTAAGCATTTCGACTCTTTCAACCTCATAGTCTCCCAACCCGTCCCAGTCATGAACGATAAGCACCAGAGGAGCCTTGCCGGAAACGGGCGAGTAAAACCCTTCATATTCGACGCTTCCTGACTTATACACGACATAATCCCCCGCATAAGCCGAAGCGGTCATCAGAAACATAATCACTGCCAGTAAGTACTTCATGAGAAACCTCCTGTTAATCCTGCCCAACCCCATAATACACATCGGTGCACGGGGTTAACAATCAATATTGGGCGGATGCGGAGAATCCACCATAAAAAAGGATCTTTTCGGTTGACTTAACGCATATGTATTGATAAAAAGATCTTCTGCCTTGCTGTAGAGCGAATGAATCTGCGGCTTTAACCAAAAGGAGGACAAATTGGTTACTTACGAAACTATTTTTATCGTCCGTCCCGACCTCACGCAGGAAGAGATTGACACAAACCTTGAATTTTTCAAGGGGAACATCGAGCAGAACGGCGGCGAAATTCTTAAAGTCGAGCCTTGGGGCAAACTTTCTTTCGCCTACGAAGTTGAGGACTACCGTGACGGCTACTACTTCCTCATTCAGTACAAAGCCGGCGGCAACTACAACGAAGAGCTTGAAAAACGCTACCGCTACAGCGAAGACGTTCTCAGATTCTGCATCGTTAAAATCGACGAGAAGAAATTCAAACTGAAACCCAGAAAAGATCCCGCTCCCAGACCCGACAGAAAGGGCAAGAAGGTTAACCCCAGAAGACCCAGAGAGGACAGCAGGACTCCCTTTGAAGAAGGGGACGAGGCGGCACCTGAGACTGACGCGGAAGAGATTTCCGAATAACAACATAAATATCCACCGGATAAGGAATTTACCATGGGCTTTTTCAATAAGGTAGTATTGCTTGGCAACTGTACCCGCAACCCCGAAGTAAGATATGTTCCCGGAAGGGATCTCGCAGTGGCAAAGTTTGGTCTTGCCGTTAACCGAAAACAGAAAGACAAAGAAGAAACAATGTTCATTGACATTGTCGCCTTCGGAAAACTCGGCGAAATCTGCGGGGAATACCTCACGAAAGGAAGCCCTGTGCTGGTGGAAGGACGCCTCTCTCAAAACGTGTGGGAGCAGGAAGGACAAAAACGCAGCAAGCATGAAGTGATCGCCGAAAATATCCAGCTTGTGTCTTCAAGAAGAGACAAAGGCGGGGACTATTCATCAGGCAGTGACGGCGGCTTCTCTTCAGGCGGCAGCGGCAGCAGCGACGATTTCAGCGAAGACGATATACCGTTTTAGGCGCTGAACAAACGGAGGACAATATAAAATGGCTGTTTTAAGAAGAAAATTTCAGAAAAAGAAAGTATGCAGATTCTGCGCGGAAAAAATCGATATAGACTACAAAGACGCTAAACTCCTCAGAGGTTTCGTAACCGAAAGAGGTAAAATAATGCCCAGAAGGCTTACGGGAACATGCGCAAAACACCAGAGATCACTCGCTTCTGCTGTTAAAACCGCACGTACCATAATCCTTCTTCCCTTCAGCCTCGACAGATAAGCTGAAACAGACAGCGACGGAATATAAACGGGAGCCCCTCAAAAAGGCTCCCTTTTTTTGTGTAACTCAGGGAGCGTTCTCACCCTGCATCCTCACCTGACAGCAAACGCAATATATTTATTGACAATACGCCAAGCTCCCTGCAATACTTAGAAAAAGTAGAGGAAACGAAATGATTGCTTCAGATTTCCATGACCGCTTCGGTCTTACACCTCCCCCTCCGGCTGCCTGATTCATTAACCGGCATTCGGAGTCCGTTTTAATTCAACATCACAACACAAAACGTGCTCCTGAGATTGTGTCCATTTATCAAAGGAGTTCTTATCATGTCATCCATACGCTATATGGCTGCGGTGAACAGCAGTATATTCGTCATTATGTTCGGGCTGGGAATCTGCTTTACTTACCTGCCTGATAAAATGACCCGTTTATCCGGTTCTGTCACTATGAGCGGATTTTTAGCATCAGCCTTCGGTCTGACTTATATCCTTTCCCAATACCCGCTCGGAAAAATTGCTGACCGCTTCGGTTTCAGATCGGTTATTATCGCCGGTTTCCTTCTGTGCAGTCTGTCCGGACTCATCTATTATTCAGCAGATTCGGCGCGGGAACTGATCCTCGGGCGCATTGTTCAGGGAGTGGGGGAAGCACCGCTGTGGTCTCTTTCGCCTATACTGCTGGCGCTGCTTTATCCGGAAAATAAGGCGCAGGTAATGGGCTGGTACACGGCTTCTTTCCATTTCGGGCTCACGGCGGGTCCGCTCGCCGGAACATATATCGCAGATTTCTTCGGAGCAGAGACAACATTTCTCGGTTTTTCCGCAGCATCAGTAATAGGGGGATTCATCATATTGACGCTGGTTTCACCAAAACATCAGACACATAAAAAAAGTGAAACTAAGGTCGGTATAATGAGCATAGTCAGACCGCTCAATAAATCCGTTCTGGCAGGTATAGTTATGTACGGCGCGGCATACGGGCTGATTGTCAGCGTTATTCCGGCATTCATGCTGTCTGTAAAAAATATGAATCACAGCCTCACGAACACAGCCTTCTCTCTCAGCTTTTTTACTCTGGGAATAATTCAGATTTTTTCAGGGAAGATTGTAAAAACACACAACCTTAAACAAATCCTTCCGATCGGAATGTCCTGCATTGGTGCGGGTTTGCTGGTAATCATTTACAACAGCGGTGTTCTGCTTTTTATAGGGCTGCTTGCTTATACTGCAGGGCTGGGAATATTCAGTATAGCTTCCATGCTCTATCTCCAGATTAAAGCGGATTCGGCTCACGCCGGAGCCTCGTCCGGAGTTTACTTCATGTTCTGGGGCATAGGGTATTTTACAGTACCGTTTGTAATAGGTATGATCAGATCTGCGGATCTGATCAGCGTTGTGCTTCTGTTTCAGGCGGTAATGCTTTTTGCTGCTGCCGCCTCTCTGGTTAAAACTATGAAAAACTAAGCCGCGGCAGTCTCAGATTTTCAGATTTAAGGGAGCCCCTCAAAAAGGCTCCCTTTTTTATTTGATTTTTATACCGTCAGGAGTTAATTCCAGAACGCCGTAGCCGCCTGTTGTTTTCCTGAGAAAGCCGTACATCCCTTTTCCGTTGAAGGCAGTGAGAATCTCGTCAGTGATTTCCTCAGGATCGATATTTCCGTATTTTTCAGGGTATGCCGACTTCGCCATGAGAAAGGCATTGACATACAGCATCTCAGGATTGCTGAAATAGCTTGTATGCGGCAGAAGCAGGAAGACCTGCCCGTTTCGGAAAGCCCTCAGCCTTGCGTAAAACTCAGGATTTTTCCTTACGTCATCAGCAATAAGAGAGAGCCCGTTGCCGTCTATGAAAATAATTTCGGGGTTCTTCGCCAAAACATATTCCCTGTTAACGAAAAACTGCCCTCTTTTTTTCTCCGCATCAGTAATATTCTTTATCCGCGCCAGCTTCATGGGCAGAAAATCCGCCGCAGTGCTGTTAAGCCCCTGATTCCCTTTGAAGGATATGCCGCCGAGATAGGCTTCTGCGTCTTTCCCGGGCGCATAGCTCAGCTTGGCGGGCAGGCTTTTTATATAGGAGATAAGCTCCTCAGCCCGTTCCTGCCTGCCGAGAACTTCGGCTGTAAGCCCGATTGAGCGGAAGAACACATCCTGATCGAAGTTCGGCATTCCGTAACTTACGGCAACAACAGGGATACTCAGCTTACGCTGAATAAGGTCGGGTTCGCCCCTGTCTGTTGAAACAATAAACACAACATCGGGCTTAAGGCTGATTATCCTTTCGTAGTTCGGAATGCGGACTGCGCCCGCCTTACCGATCACAGGGAGATCCTTCACCATCTCGAAATTAGCCTGAACATACGGTTTGGTGGAATCCGCCGTTTTCTCCACATCCTCAACGCCCACGGCAAGCTTCTGCGCATGAAGATAGGTTACAAACGACATGCTGCTGCCAAGGGCTATAATCCTTTCTACATTGTCCGGCACAGTGACGGTACGCCCGAATATGTCTGTCACCGTCTTAGCCCATGACTGAGAAGCTAGCAGCAGGGCAACAAGACAGATTATCAGACGTGCCATACGATCATCTCTATGCTGTAAGCGGTGCGCTCGATATATTTACCCGTCTCATCCATCGCAGGCTTGATGTTCTCCGCAAGTATCTCCTCATCCGGTTCTATATTATAGAGAGAGAGCATGTCACGGCAGCTTGCGGCAGCCTCTTCATAGGTTCGGGGAACAGCCCATTCCCCGCTGACAAGGCTGGTGGTGTATTTTATTCCTCTTTCCTCAAGGTAGGCACGCATTCCGGGCGCGTCATGAAACTTCTTCGGGGTTATGCCGTAATGCCTGTACAGCCCTGCCGTCATGTTCATCTCTGTGCGATCCGCAAAACCCATGTATACAACCCAGCCTCCGGCATGCTCCATAACCTTAGCCCTGCCTTCCTCAGACTGCACAGCGGGAGTCATTGAGCAGAAGACAACGTCATATTTTTTATCCGGCTTGAACTCCAGCCAGTCGCCAAGGAATGTATCTATATTATTGATACCCTGCGCTGACGCGTCCTCTTTAAGGATGCGCAGCATCTCGCTTGATATGTCCGTTGCGGTTACATGCTTTGCATCCTTCCCCAGACGGATGGTGTACATGCCGCTTCCGCAGCCGACATCGAGAATATCCGCATCCTTGAACACAACTCCGTGCTCACGGGCTCTGTTCAGCATACCCGCTTCATAGTTATCCTCCTTCTCCTCATATCTGGGGAAGGTTTTCGCTTTATTATTCCAGAACTTTTCCTGCTGCTCCCGTGTTTTTACAAAGTCCATTTTATGCTTGCCCCCATATTGAAGCCCATGGCGGGATAACCCCATGTCTCCTCATATTCCTTGTCAGTGAGGTTTTCACCGTATATTTCAAACACCGTATGTTCATCCAGCCTGTAACGGAAGCTGGCGTCAACCGTGGTGTAGCCCCCGAGTTCGCCTTTTGAGAGAGTCGCCGTATTTACAGTATAGAGCCTCTTGCCAGTATAGTTAAGCCCCATGTCCAGAGTAATTTTCTCCGTAATATCCCAACTGATTCCCGCTGAAGCCTTTACATCAGGAATATAGTCCACTTCCTCAAGCACTCCGTCCGGATCAGAGGGATCGTTCTTTTTCTTGGTCTGCTGGTAAGTTCCGCTCAGCCGCCCGCTGAGTGAGCGGGTTATATCGTACGAACCGTCCGCAGTCGTTCCGTAAAATTCAGCGTCCGTATTATACGCCGCCCAAGCCTGATAACTCTGAGAGCGGTTAACATACACAGCCTTGTGCAGTATATAGTCCTCAATATCATAATAGAAGGCGGAAAACTGAACTCTGCCTTTTCCGGAAAAGGTATGACTGTAAGCGGCATCGATACCTGTGGCTGTTTCCGGCTTCAGTTCTCTGCCGATGAGATAAGGCACGTTCACTGTGCTGTCGTCAGAACTCGCCTGAGAGTTCCACCAGAGCTCAGGCAGGGTAGGGGTTCTGTAGTTCTGGTAAACGAACACTGACACTTTGTCATTTGGCGTCAGGACATATGTAAGCCCGACCTTAGGCGTGGCTTTTCCGTCCTCATAGTTTACGTCACCGCTTTTGGCATCATATCTATCGTAGCGCATGCCGAAATCCGCCGTAAGCCTGTCTGTAACCCTGTAGCTGTCAGATATGAAGAAGCCGTAAACATCCGCCTCCGAACCGCTGCTTCCCGCCATGGTTCCCGTCCACTGGTTTGCTCCCGCTTTGTTGTAGTTGGTGTCAACATAGCGGACATCTATGCCGCCGGATCTCAGCGCCTTTGCCTCGGCTCCGGCTGTGAGAGTGTGCTTTTCAAGTTCCCCGACGGTTTTCAGCTTGTAGCCGTAACTTCTGTCCACCTCAATCTTTCTGTCCAGAACAAGCTCACCCTCTGAGGTGAGAGAGGGGTCAAAATCATTGGGGTTTGCGGTCAGTATCTGAAGCCTTGAAGCAACATCTGCGTAGTTTTTCTCATAGCGGTCTTCGTAGTTTTTATACGCCATAGCCTCAATGTAGACGTTGTCGCTTAAGGGCTGAATATATGTGATGTCCAGCATATGCCTTATCTTATCCCAGTAGGCGCCGTCACCTATAACGCTCATTGAGGGTGTGGGTGAGCCGCCTGCGAAATATTCGCCGCTGGCTGTCGGGTAGTTGCTGTCGATAGGGGTATTGAAGCCGGGCAGGGAAGAATCCGAGTCAGATGCTGGTGCGCCGTCGTCCCTGTTGGAGCGTATAAGCCCTCTTGTCGTCTTGCTGTATTTGTAACCGAGAATGACTTCTCCCCGCCAAGGGAGGCTCAGATAAAACTTAGGGTTTATATGCAGGGACTCATAATCGTTGTTTCTGAGATAAGCTTCCGCCTCCTGATGGCTCACGCCCAGACTCACACCCAGACTGCCGAACCTTTTGGCAAAGCTGCCCCGTACGTTATGATAGTCGCTGGCATCATCCCAGCCGCCCATAGTTGCATAAACGGACGCTGACGCATCCTTTGACGGGCGCTTGGTGTAGGCGTTGATCACTCCGCCCAAGGCGTTATTGCCGTATTCCGCCGAGCTGCCGCCCTTAATAATCTCTATTCTTTCTATATTATCGAGTGGTATAGTGCCAAAATCTATATAATTGCCTCCGACATTTCCTGTGGAGCTTATGCTTCTGCCATCAAGGTTAAGCATGATTCTTTTGCTCTCCATGCCTCTTATGGAGATAATGTCACCGCTGTCTCCGAAGGCGGTCTTGCGCTTGAAGGAGATCTCGGGATCCTTCACAAGAAAATCGGCTATGTTGCCGCTTCTGTTCTTCTCTGCGACCTTCTGTTCTGAAATATTCAGGTTGGAATCTGCCGCAGAATCCGCCGTGACCGAGACTTCATCCAGATAAATTGTTGTACGCATAAGGTTTTCATCCGCCATAACAGGACAGAGTGTTAACAACACAGCGCACATGCTTAAAAGAAATTTTTTCAAAACTACCTCCCTAAAAAGTAACTGTAAATCCATCAATAGCACGATTAATAAAATTCATAACACCAAATCAAAATTAAAGTCAACAGCAAGTAGCACGATACTAATAATTCGTAGCACATCGAAATACAAAGGCAGGGTAATAAAAAGGATCATTTAATGGACATTAAACATTTTTACGGCTAACATTAGGCGGACAATAATAAACATAAAGAGTATTAAATATATGAGAGTTTTTTATCTTCCTGTCGCCAGCATAGCCCTTTTCGCAGCAGTTCTGTTCTTCCCGAGAGTCGGCGGGCTGTTCATTCCTTTTTCGCCGCTGCTTCTGCTGCTTTATCTTGCGGAGCCGGCGAGAGAGAAAATTTCAGATATACTTTTTCTGGTGCTGGTGGGTCTTTGCGCCGCTTTTGAGCCTTTCATAAGCGCCTATTACGCAATGACCGTTATCTTCACCGCATTCATGATTTACCGCTGGCAGAACAAGCCGGAGTCAAACTGGCTGCCAGTTGCCGCATCTCCCATTCCGGCGTTCATTCTTTCCGCAGTATTTGTTTTCTTTACGGACAGCATGCGCAGCTCGCTCACGGAGAATGTGACAGAGATTCTGAAAGTCCTTGTGGAGGCGGCTAAAAAAGCGCCCGAAACCGGAGCGGCGTCTTATGCCGCAGTCGTCGAGAAGAATATGGACTTGGCGGCACTTTCTCTCGTTTTGATCTTCCCGGGGATAATCTTCCTCACCTCCGTGCTTGTGGCTTATTTCACCAAGACCTTCTTTTACAAGATAAAAAAGCAGGAGCATGAGGTCTTCCGCCTGCCTGACAACCTTGTGTGGGTTATGCTCGCGGGGCTTGCATTCTTCTTCATGGGTGATGTATACATGCGCTCCGTGGCGTTCAATACGCTGCTTGTGTTCGGCGGACTGTACTTCATTCAGGGATTTGAGGTTCTGCGTCGCTGGGTACACAGGTTCAGGCTGGCTGGCATATTCAAGGCTGTAATCTACATCATCATATTCTCTGAGCCGCCCCTTATGCTGGCGCTTGCCCTAGTGGGACTGTTCAGCATATGGTTCAACTTCTTCGGCAAACCGAAACAGGATGAAACGGGATCCTGATATGCTCCCCGGGAAGAAATACGCCACGCTTATTTCTGTAAACACCGCTGTTATGCTCGCCGTTGTAAAGCTTATAGGCGGCGCGGCTACCGGCTCGGTCTCTGTTCTCGCCTCCGCTGTGGACTCCATACTGGACGTGGGTTCCTCCACGGTAAACTACTTCGCCATCAGGCAGTCCGAACAGCCGCCGGACAACGACCACCGCTACGGACACGCCAAGTTTGAATCCCTTGCCTCACTTATTCAGGCTGGGGTGATCACCCTCTCCGGTCTCTACATTCTATACGAAGCCTACAGGCGCTTTGAAAGCGGCAGAATCGTCAAAAGCGTGGAAGGCGGCATATGGGTGATGCTGTTCTCTCTGGTTGTTACCTTCGCGCTTGTTATCTTTCTGCGGAAGGTCGCAAAGAGTGAGAACTCCTCTATACTTAAAACCGAGTCGCTGCATTACGAAATAGATCTTCTCACCGGCGCGGGGGTGCTGCTGGGGCTTGTTGTTGTCAAATACACCGGCATAAATGCCGTTGACCCGTTCATATCCGTTCTGATAGCCTTAAAGACTGTCTATTCCGCACTTGTTCTCGGCAAGGAAGTGTCGGAAGACCTTGTGGATAAGGCGCTGGACGTTGAGGATCTGTCAAAAATCCGAGGTGTACTAAAGCGGTACAATTGTGTTATAGTCGGTTGGCATAAGCTGCGCACCCGCAAAGCGGGAGCGGAAAAATTCGCCGATCTGCATGTTCAGGTCAACAGGCACCTCAGCGTGGAAGACGCCCATATGATTGCGGATATGATTGAAAACGAAATTTCAGAAACTTTGGGCGGCGCCGATGTTCAGATACACATTGAGCCATGCGAAGACAAATGCGCGCACAAGGCTTGCGCACTCTGCGACACAGAAATCAGGAATGAAATAAACAGGCTTAAAAGCAAATAATCAGGGGGTATTAATGAGTATTTTCATGGAAAACATGATCGCTGAACGCCTCGGCGGAAAGATGTTCGGCAAGGACACTACAATCTACAAATTCGAGAAGATCAAAAGAGCTAAAAGGGCGGCAATCGAAGCCAACCCCAACATCGAGCTTATCGACATGGGCGTGGGCGAGCCGGATGAAATGGCAGATGCCTCTGTTGTTGAAACCCTTTGCACCGAAGCGAAAAAGAGAGAGAACAGATTCTACTCCGACAACGGCATTCAGGAATTTAAGGACGCTGCGGCTAAATATATGAAGAACCGCTTCGGCGTTGACATAGACCCGGGTACGGAAGTAAACCACAGCATAGGTTCCAAACCTGCCCTTGCCTTCGTTCCTCTCTGCCTTATCAACCCCGGCGACGTGGCACTTATGACTGTTCCCGGCTACCCTGTTTCAGGCACAATCACAAAGTACCTCGGCGGTGAGGTTTACAACCTCAAACTTACGAAAGAGAATAACTTCCTCCCCGATCTGGACTCCATACCCGCGGACATCCTGAAAAGGGCGAAATTCCTTTATATGAACTACCCCAACAACCCCACGGGAGCCCTCGCGCCCTTATCATTCTATGAGAAGGTTGTTGAGTTCGCAAAGAAGAACGATATAGCCGTTATCTCCGACGCCGCATACATAGAGCTTACATACGGTGAAAAACAGCCCTCCTTCCTCAGCGTTCCCGGAGCGAAAGAAGTAGGCATCGAAATCCACTCACTCAGCAAATCATACAACATGACAGGCTGGAGAATGGCTTTCGTATGCGGCAACGAACACCTTGTAAAAGCATTCGCCACAGTTAAGGACAACAACGACTCAGGTCAGTTTATCCCGATCCAGAAGGCAGCCGCCTACGCTCTGGAAAACACTGCGCTCATAGAGAGAATCACAGAGAAATACTCACGCAGGCTTAAGGCTCTGGCGGCTGTTCTGCGCAGGCACGGCTTCTTCGTGAACGAGCCCAAAGGAACCTTCTACCTGTATTTTGAAATCCCCAAGGGAACAGCCTCCGGCAAAAAATTTGAAAGCGGCGAGCAGTTCTGCGACTATATGATCAGAGAAAAATACATCAGCTCCGTTCCGTGGGATGACGCAGGCAACTTCCTCCGCTTCACTGTCACCTTCATAGCCGACACGCCGGAAGAGGAAACAAGAATAATAAACGAAATCGACAGACGCTTAGGCGAAGACAAGTTCGTATTCTAAACCAAACACAAAAGGCTCCCTTCGGGGAGCCTTTTTTCACCCCAGCATCATCCTCACTGCCGCTTCGGCGTGGAGCCTTGTTGTGTCGAAGAGCCTCAGCGGGCTGTCCTTCTGCTCCACAAGGAGCGGAATCTCCGTACAGCCGAGTATCACGCCCTGAGCGCCGTCTGCGCCGAGTTTTTCTATTATCTCTGTGAACCTATTTCTTGAGGAATCCCTGAAATCACCGAGGCAGAGCTCATTATATATCACATCGTGGACGAATTTTCTGTCTGCGGCATCCGGAACGATTACATCAAGTCCGAGTTTTTCCATCCGTCCCCTGTAGAAATCACGCTCCATGGTGAAGGCAGTGCCCAGAAGCCCCGCCCTTTTCACTCCAGCACTGAGAGCAGCCTCCGCCGCCGCATCGGTGATGCGCAGAAGAGGAATATCCAGCGATTCTTCCACCTCATCCGCCGAAATGTGCATGGTGTTTGTGCAGATCATTATGAAGTCCGCTCCCGCTCTCCGGAGCTTTTGAGCCTCATCAATCATCATCTCCGCGCCCTTTTCCCATTCACCCTTTGACTGAAGCAGCGCCACCTCACCGAAGTCCACGCTGTTTATGAGCATCTTCGCCGAATGCAGACCGCCGAGAGTGTTCTTGACACCCTCATTAATATACTTGTAGTAAAGAGCCGTAGATTCCCAGCTCATGCCGCCTATGAGACCCGCAGTTTTCATACATCACCTGACTTTTGACAAAATATTCATTTTTCAATAATAGCAGAAGCTTTTTGGATTATACTATCAAAAAGGGGGCGGAAGATGTTTGAAGCTGTGGAGCTGGGACAAAAAGTGAGCAAAGAGGAATTTGACGAAGCGCTGACCGATCTGCGCACAAGACTGATACAGGCGCAGACAGCATTCGCTAAGTATCCGGGTCCTCTGATCATAATACTCAACGGAATGGACGGCGCAGGCAAGGGCGAGCTGATGAACTATCTGGGCGGGCTGATGGATCTGCGGAACATTATCATAAAAACCTTCTGGCAGGAGAACGAGGCTGAAAAAAACAAGCCTTTCTACTGGCGCTACTGGATGAGCCTCCCCTACAGAGGACACATAGGCTTTTTCTTCGGCGCGTGGTACGCGGGGGAGATGCTGGAGGCAGCCAAGGGGAACACATCGACAGCAGAATATGAAAGGCGTATGAAGCGGGCGGCGACCTTTGAGTCCATGCTGGCGGACGACGGCGCGGTGTTTGTCAAATTCTGGTTTCACCTGAGCAGGAAAACATCCAAGAAGAAGACGGACGATCTGAAAAAGAAATTCGGCAAGGGCGAAATACTCGAACGTGCCATGTGGCACAGAGAAAAATATGACGCCATAGTGAAGGCAGCCGAACGGGGAATACGCCTCACAGACCATTCCAAGGCACGCTGGCACCTGATAGAAGCGGACGACAAACGCCACAGAACGCTTAAGGCACTCCGGATAATCGTGGAAACTCTCGAAGCCGCTGTAGCCTCCATTGGCGCAAAGCAGAAGACGGACAAGAAAACAGTGAGCCTTGCGCCCCCTGTTCTCTCCAAGGTGGATTTATCTTTGACAGCCGAGTATGAGGAATATAAAAAACGTCTGCCTGAAATGCAGGAGCGGCTGAACTCGCTGGCGTGGAAGGCATACGAAAAAAAGCGTTCGACCATAGCGGTGTTTGAAGGCTGGGACGCGGCAGGGAAGGGGAGCGCCATCCGCAGGATTGTGCAGGGCACGGATATACGCCTCGCCAGCGTAATCTCCATTGCCGCGCCAACGGATGAGGAAAAGGCGCATCATTACCTCTGGCGGTTCTGGCGGCACATCCCCTCCGCAGGCTTCATCACGGTATACGACCGCTCATGGTACGGGCGGGTGCTTGTGGAGCGTGTTGAGAAATTCGCCGCCGAGAACGAATGGTCACGCTCATTTGAGGAGATAAACGACTTTGAGGAGCATCTCACGGAAAGCGGGATAATTCTCGTCAAGTTCTGGGTGCACATAGATATGGAAGAGCAGCTTAAGCGCTTCAAGGAACGGGAGAATCTTCCGTGGAAACAGTATAAAATCACCGATGAGGACTGGCGCAACAGAGAAAAATGGGATATGTATGAGCAGGCGGCGAATGAGACGATAACCCGCACAAGCACAGGGCATGCGCCGTGGAATCTTATCGCGGGAAACGATAAAAAATACGCCCGCCTTAAGATACTGGAAACCATGTGCAGAGCAATGGAGGAAAAACTGTGACTAATTACGAAAAAATACTGGAGCAGATTACCGCTCATGCCGCGGATTACGCTCTGAGAATTGTTGCCGCAATCCTTATATTCTACTTCGGGAAATACATAGCGAAGTTTCTCTCAAGGGTCGCTCACAGAGGCATGAAGAAAACCCACATGGACGAAACCCTTGCCGGCTTCCTCAAAAACGTCATATACGCCATGCTTTTCGCCGTGGTTATCATAGCCTCCCTCAACTCCCTCGGAGTGCAGACGACATCTCTCGTCGCAGTTATGGGCGCCGCCGGACTCGCTGTGGGTCTCTCATTAAAAGATCAGGTGGCTAACTTCGGCGCGGGGGTGCTCATCGTGATGCTCCGCCCCTTCAAAGTCGGCGATATAGTGACCACAGCCGGACAGACAGGCTCTGTGCTGACGATTCAGGTCTTTCAGACCATACTCAAAACCTTCGACAACCTTACGATAATGATCCCAAACTCAAATGTCATGAACGGCGAAATAATAAACTTCTCGCTTCAGGGCACAAGAATGATACCCCTTGTTATAGGCATAAGCTACGGCAACGACATCAAAAAAGCCAAGGACATAATGCTTGAAACAATGAGCGCCCATGAAAAAGTTCTCAAAGATCCGGCGCCCTCAGCAGGGGTTCTTGAACTGGCGGACAGCTCCGTGAATCTGTTTGCCCGTTCATGGGTGGAGACAGGAGACTGGTGGAATGTTAAGGCTGATCTGCTTGAAGATATTAAGATAAACCTCACAAAAGGCGGCATCAGCATCCCCTATCCGCAGATGGACATATACATTCATAAACCGGAAGAAGAAGCTTGAGAATACTTCATGTAGACACAGGAAAGGAATGGAGAGGCGGGCAACGACAGGCTCTCTTCCTCCACCACGGGTTGATAGAGCACGGGCATGAAAGTCTTATGGTTTGCAGCCCCGAAGGGGAGCTGATAAAGCGTGCGGAAAATACGGAGTCTCTATGCTTCCGCAGTGAGGCTGATCCAACCTACATTTTCCGTCTGCTGAAAATAATCAGGCGGTTTAAACCCGATATTGTCCATTCACACGACAGCCATTCACTCACTCCCTGCATTGCCGCGTCATGGCTGAACGACTCCTTTAAGCTTGTCCACACCCGCAGGGTTGACTTTACGCTTAAGAAAAAACTCTTCAATAAATACAGAAGCAGCCGTGTAAACCTTGTCGCCATAAGCAAAGCCATAAAAAATATAATGGCAGACAGCGGCATCCCGCAGGAGCGCATAAGCCTGATCTACAGCGGCTCAGACAAGCCCAAAGCTTTTAACACGGCGCTTGCGGCGGAGATTCGGTCAAGGCTGAATCCGCAGGGAAAAACGGTGATCGGAACCGTGGCGAACTTCTCCGATCACAAGGATTATCCGACACTTCTCAGGGCTTTCGACAGGCTCTGCGGGCAGCGACAGGATGTGCTCCTCCTCCCCGTTGGTGACGGTCCGATGTTCGGGGAGATAAAAGCGCTTGCGGATACACTGAAATGCAGAGAAAACATAGTCTTCACGGGTTTCTGTCCAGACGTACCGGAGATGCTCTCCATCATGGATATATTCACCATGACCTCAAAGACTGAAGGACTCTGCACCTCTATAATTGATGCCATGAACGCCTCTCTGCCCACTGTGGCGACAAGAGCAGGAGGAATACCGGAGCTTGTGAGTGACGGCGAAACGGGCTATCTCTGCGGCATAGGGGATGATGCGGCGCTGGCAGCGGCATACGGCAGACTTCTGGATAATGAAAGCCTGCGGAGCACCATGGCAGAAAACGCATTCGGACGGGCTTATGACTTTTCAGCCGAAAAAATGGTTCTCTCATATATAGACCTGTACAAAAACCTCCTGAAATGAGCGGACTTTACATACATCTGCCCTTCTGCCGCAGAAAGTGCCTCTACTGCGGATTCATGTCTCTTGACGTATATGATGAAGCTCTGATCGGCAGGTACTTTGACGCGCTCCTTGCGGATCTGGCGCATACAGGCAAAACCGCCTTTGACACGATGTACATCGGCGGCGGCACACCTAGCGCCGTTCCCGCCGGACTTCTGGACAAATTTCTGGAAAGCCTCTTCAGATCCGTCAGCATAGCGGGGGAGTTCACTGTTGAGGCTAACCCCGAATCACTGTCCGCCGATTTTCTGAAAGCAATAAAAACCCACGGCACAAACAGGCTGAGCATGGGCTGCCAGAGCACGGACGATGATGTGCTGAGGCTTCTTGGCAGGCTGCATGACCGCAGGGCAGTTTTTTCCGCATACGATCTCACAAGAAAGCATCTACCCGATGCGGACATCAATCTTGACCTGATATTCGATATACCCCAAGCACCGCCGGAAGCGGCACGCAGAAGCATGGAAGAGATATGTGCCCTCAAGCCCGAGCATATATCCGCCTACTCATACTCCTTCGACACGGGTTATCTGAGCGAAAAAGGTGAGGTGACAGACAGCATGTTCCTTGAAGTAAAGTATTTCCTCGGTTCAAGGGGCTACGCCAAATACGAAATATCCAACTTCTCGCAGAAAGGGCATGAGAGCGGGCACAACATAAACTATTGGGAGCTTGGGGATTTCACAGGCATAGGAGCTTCGGCGTGGTCCCTTCAAAACCATCCGGACAAGCGAATCCACAGAGGTAAAACGAAAGATGTGAACATTTACCTTGCCGAGCCGTCATCCTATGATGAAATATCAGTCACGGAGCAGGCTGATCTGGTCAAGGAAGCCGTGGTTTTCGGATTGAGAATGACGGAAGGGGTTGACATAACCGCTCTTTCAGCATTTTATAACCTCAGGGATTTTGAGCTTGAAGAAAAAATAAGCCGCCTGTGCGGCGAGGGTCTTTTGGAATGGAAAAAAGGGAAAATCGCGTTAACGGAAAAAGGGGAATTGCTTGGGGATTCTGTATCGGAGTTTTTATGGTAGCCCTCACAGCGCTGACCCCCTTTAACCAAGCCGACGCAGGCTGCGCCGGTGACTGCATGACATGCCACCAGAACCTTGCAAACAGCAAAGAGCATCAGCCTCTCAAAACCTGCATCCAGTGCCACGAACCCTCCGAGAAGAAGACCTTCCTCCCCGCAGCCTCTGCGGACGGATGCGGAACCCGCTGCTTTGACTGCCACAACCAGTGGCCTGCGGACGGCTGGCACGCCCCCCTTGATAAATGTTCCGAGTGCCATAAGGTCTCGGCGAATATCCTGAACAGGTAGATATTTTTATCGGATTCATCACTTTCACTCAATAATGTGCAGTATTTGGTCGATAAGTGGTCTAGAGATGCTCGTTGACAGGATCCATACATTATGTTTAACTTTTGTATAAATTATCTCGGGGTTTATAATGGAAAATTTAGCTGAAATTGTATTAAATATTGTCCATGAACTAGGCCAAAAAGGATTTAATACTGGCAGAACAAATATTCAGAAAATAGCTTTTTTTTCTTTTACTAAGACTAGGGATGAATATTTTGTACCTTACCACTACGGTCCATACAGTGAAGATATTCAAACAACTATTCACAGCCTTCAGTATAAAGAAATAATAGATTACGGAGACAAGGGGTATCAGACGAACCAACACAAAGAAAGTACTTATAACACAAACATTAAAGCAACTATTTCGTTTTTAGAGAGTAAGGGGCTCAAAGACTCAGTTAATAAAATTGCTTTACTCGCAAAAGTATTCTTCTTCTATAAAAAGAATAGCGCAAAAAACGATACAGAGTTGGTCGCAATGATTAAAACATTATCAAAATTCATGTGGCCGGAAGTGTCACAAAAAACAGAATCTGAACTGAAACGTTATATCACAATGGCAAAAGAATTGGATGCTGTTTTACAATAGGGCGATAAGTGCATTTATTTAACGGATATTGTTTAGATACAAAGTTTATACGAGATCCTATATACCAAACAATAGAGTTACCAAAAAAATTCTTACCAATAATTGATCATAAGCTTTTTCAAAGATTAAGATGGATAAATCAGCTCCCTCTTGAGCAATTAGTCTACCCATCTGCTGTACACTCAAGATTTGAACATAGTCTAGGCTCAATGTATCTTGCAATGATGGCTGCGACAAGCTTAATTCAATTTTCAAAAGAAAAACTAGAACTTGCTATGCGAGAAGATAGCGATTTTAAAGGCTTGTCATCACAAAATGCTAATCTTAACTTTATATTGTCAGCAGGAGCATGCGGTCTGCTACATGACATTGGTCACGCACCTTTCAGCCATACGCTTGAAGAAGCTTGTAAGTATGTAGCTGGTAGCAGTAGTTTTTTTTATGACCACGAAACTACTTCTCTATTTGTTGCTCAGAAAATAATTCAACACTCCGACTCACTTAAAAACGAAATATTTGTTAAAAAAACCATTAAAGTGCTCAATAAAAAATTAGAATATTCATCGGGAGACATATCCCCTGTTGAACAAATCTTACGTAAGCTTATTGATGGAAAAATTGATGTTGATAAAGGTGACTATGTTATCAGAGACTCATATCATTGCGGTACACCATATGGGGTATACGATATAGAACGATTATGGAGACACATCGCACTAAATGACAATTATGAATTAGCACCAAATCACAAAAGTGCAATTGAGGCATGGTCTTTACTGCTATGTAGATATAAAATGCACCAAAATGTTTATAAACATCATATCAGAAATATAACAGATGCTCTATTGATTGAAATAATTTCTGATGTAATAGAAAAAAGAACATACCAAGACTTAATACCTGTGAGCAGTAACGGTGATGTTTCTAATGAAAATCTTTTGACAAAATTCACTTTTTGGACTGACGACAATTTTATAAAAATACTCTATGACTTAGGAAGTCCTGGAATACAAGGAAAAATTGAGAATTTCAAACAAAGAAGTCTATATAAAAGAGACTTCTCAATTGATTTAATTACCTATGAAAACCTATGTAATAAAAAAAGTATCCCTACAATAATTTTAGAAGTGAAAAAAATTCAAAAAGAATTAGAAAAGCAAAACTGCAACTTTAACTTTATTGTTTATGTCCAGACCATTCCACCAGTACTTTCTAATGATGTACAAAACGAGATTAAAGTCATAGAAAACGACACCTCGATTGCTAAATTTTTAGGATTTGATACATCTGAGACAAAAGAAGCTACGCCAATCATTTGGATTTTCTCACCGCACAAAAGCCATACCAAAATGATACAAGATAAACTAGAAAATATTTTACAAAAACTAAATACTTCTCTCTACTCCTGATCCACCAGCCAGAGCCCCACGGCGGCAATGGTTATGCTGTGGGTTATCTCTCCCCGTTTCACCATTGCGAGAAGCTCTTCCCTCGTAAATTCCACAGGCTCGGTCTCTTCAAAGAGATCGTGGTGCATCACCCCGCCGTTTGTGCAGTTTTCCACGAGAAAGCAGTGGCAGGAGTTGGTCATGAAGGCAGGGTTGGGGTGCATAAGCCCCAGACTGCGGGCGGATTCGGACTTGTAGCCCGTCTCCTCCGCAAGCTCGCGCAGTGCGGCATCCGCCGTAATTTCGCCGTCATCCACAGCACCGCCGGGAAATTCATAGGTTACGCTGTCAGTACCGATGCGGAACTGGCGGACAAGCACAAGCTTCCCCTCAGCCGTAACGGGAACCGTTATCACCCAGTTTTTGATATTCACGACAGTGAAGGGCATGGAAGCCCCCGCACCGTCAAAATGATAATGCCTGTGCTCCACAGAGAGAACACGGTCGGCGAATTTTTTCTCTGTTCTTAAAAACCGCCAGCGGCTTTTCATCTAAAGGATAATCCCGCTGTCGCTTCTGCCCTTGGGAGCAGCCCCGCCGAGACCGCCCATTCCGCCGCCCGCCATGCGGATTCCGCTTTTGGCTTCGATGTATTTGTTTTTTATGTCCTCGGGGAACTCGGCGTAAACGTACATAACCTTGTCCCAGCCGATTTCACCGCCGATTTCGTCCTCGTAAGGAAAGCCGAAGGGGAGAATCGCTATCTGAATGCCTGAACCGCCCATGGGAACAGCCTGAACAACCGCAACATCCTTAAGCACGTTCTGTTCATCGTCTTTTACTCCTATACATGTATCGCCGCTCACTAATTTGACAAATTTAATATTTTCCATTTCAGCACCATACCTTTCGACTTATTTTCCATGTCTGTCCTGCATATTTTCTATAGTCTTTTGCGCAATAATTCAATGTGTTTTCCAACTTCCCCTGAAACGCCTGAAAGTAAGGCATTTCTAACACGCATTTTTGTATTGACAGCCTCAGGGCAAGATCATATGTTCGGAAAATATTAATGGAGGTGTGACATGGCTCATACAATTACTGACGCCTGTACCAACTGTGGTGTTTGCGAAGACGAATGCCCTGTAAACGCTATCTCTGAAGGTGAAGACGCTAGAGTGATCGATGCCGACGCCTGTACAGACTGCGGAGCTTGTGTAGAAGTTTGCCCTGTTGACGCAATCGAAGCATAATTAACCATTGCTGATAATTGCCCCGCATTCCGGGGCTTTTATTTTAACATAGAATACTACACCCGGAGTAGGATATGAACGTATTCAAATATCTAAAAGAAGAAATAAATACAATTTACCAGCGTGACCCCGCTGTCCGCAGCGTGGCGGAAATTATTTTTTGTTATCCGGGTTTCCACGCAATGCTTTTTTACCGTGTGGCAAACTGGTTCTGGCGCAATAAGCTCTACTTCTTAGGCAGGTTCACCTCTCACATCGGCAGATTTTTCACAGGGATAGAAATTCACCCCGGCGCCACAATAGGCAAGCGCTTCTTCATTGACCACGGAATGGGTGTGGTAATAGGGGAGACAGCCGAAATAGGGGATGATGTAACCATATATCAGGGCGTGACTTTAGGCGGAGTTAGTCTTAAGAAAGAAAAAAGGCACCCTACTTTAAAAAATAATGTTATAGTTGGTTCAGGTTCAAAGGTTCTGGGTCCTTTTACGGTGGGTGAAAACGCCAAAATAGGCTCAAATTCCGTAGTTGTGAAGGAAGTCCCCCCCAACGCCACTGTGGTGGGAGTCCCGGGCAGAGCCGTAGGTCAGCAGAAAGATGATAACATCAGCGCTCTGGATCATGATAAGCTGCCTGACCCTGTCGCAAAAGCGATTAGCTGCGTGGTCGCAAGGGTTGTGGAGCTTGAGAAAGAGATTCAGGAGCTACGAAAAAAGGCTGAAAGAACATGAAAATTACAACTAAAAGCAGATATGCCATAAGAGCGATTTACGCTCTTGTAGTTCTCGGCGGTGACAGAGACCCTGTTGCGCTTACCCAGATAGCCCAGATGGAGACCATTTCCAGAAAATATCTTGAGCAGATCTTCATTCAGCTCAAAAAATATAATATAGTCATCGGCTCAAGGGGAGCCGGCGGCGGCTACATGCTCTCCAAGGACGCATCAGTGATCACGGTGAAGGATGTTGTGATCGCAATGGACGGACCCATCAGCCCCGTAGACTGCACTGACGGAGAAGACTGCTCCAAATTCAGCACCTGCGCCATCAACTGGCTGTGGCTGGGATTGAAAAAAAATGTTGATAATTACCTTGAAAATATTACTATAGAAGACTTGAAGAAGCACGCTCTCGGAGGAAAAAATGCCAATTTATCTGGATTATAGCGCAACGACCCCTGTGGACAGGCGGGTTTATGAGGCTATGATTCCGTTTCTGACGGAAAAATACGCCAACCCCTCCAGCATCCACATTCTCGGCAGAGAAGTGCGGGAAGACGTTGAAAACGCCAGAGCCGTTGTTGCCTCCTATATCAAATGCGAACCGCACGAAATAGTGTTCACCGCCAGCGGAACATCATCCGACAACCTTGCCATCAAAGGCATGGCTGAGGCGCTGAAACATAAAGGCAAGCACATCATCACCACCTCTATAGAACACAAGGCGGTTCTTGAAACCTGCAAATCCCTCCAGAAGGCTGGGTTTGAAGTGACATATCTGCCTGTGAGCAAAAGCGGCGTTATCTCTGTGGATGATTTCAGAAAAGCCCTCAGACCGGACACAATACTTGTTTCCGTTATGCTCGTAAACAACGAAGTCGGTACTGTCCAGCCAGTTAAGGAGATAGCCTCCATCGCCAGAGAAAGAGGGATAATTGTCCACACAGACGCTGTGCAGGCTGTGGGCAAACTTTCCACCGACGTAAGCGAGCTCGGAGTTCAGCTCATGAGCTTCTCCGGACATAAGTTCAACGCTCCCAAGGGAATAGGCATCCTCTACATAGATGAAAACTTAAAAGACCTCATAATCCCCATAGTATGTGGCGGAAGTCAGGAATACGGGCTTCGCGCGGGCACTGAAAACGTGGCGAACATAGCCGCCGTGGCAAAAGCCCTTGAGATACTTGCGGCGGAAGGGGAAGAGGAAGTAAAAAGAGTACGCAGGTTCCGTGATATGTTCGAGCAGGAAATCCTTGCCCGTGTGCCTGATACATACATAAACGGCGCAGGCGCTGACAGAGTGTGCAGCGTATCGAACATAGCCTTCAGATACATAGAGGGCGAAGCCCTGATGGTTTACGCCAGCGAAGTATGCTGCTCAACAGGCAGCGCATGCACATCCGACAGCGTGGACGCATCTCACGTGCTTTACGCCATGAATGCCGACCCCGTGGATATGCACGGCTCACTCCGCTTCAGCTTCGGCAGGTTCACCACCGAAGAGGAAGTGAAAGCAGCCGTTGAGATGATCTGCACCAGCGCAAACAAACTCAGAGCTATGTCGCCTTTGGGCTGACAATGTGAATAAAAAGGCTGAAAGCCGGTTCGGAATCCGCGCCGGCTTAATAACCTTCTACTTTCTCCACTTCTCCACCCTTGGGGCAATCTTTCCCTATGCGGGCTATTTCTTCAAATCACGGGAGTTCTCAGGAACGGAAATAGGCATTCTCCTTGCGGTATTTCCTGTTATGAAGTTTCTTGCCACCTCTCTCTGGACTGAAATATACAGCAGAGCGCACAGCAAGACCCTCTTCGTGCGGGCTGCGGCGGTTATGTCCTCCGTCTCAATGCTGCCGCTCTTTTTCATGAACAGCTTTACCGCTGCTCTTGTCTGCCTCACCCTGTTCTCGCTTTTCAGAGTAGGGATAATCCCCGTTATGGACAACGCAGCCATGGGCTTCGCCGAAGAACACGGTACAGCCTACGGCAGAATGCGCCTGTACGGTTCGCTGGGCTTCACTGTATCAGCGGTTGTTTCCGGCATCGTCATAGACATGTTCGGCGCCTCCGCGTTCATCATACAGTTTACGGGGATGGGTCTTCTCTGCACCATCCCCGTGGGACTGATCCGCCTTGAGCACTGGACAAGGCTTCACCGAAGGGCGGAGAGTATACTCTTTGACCGAAACACGGTGGTTATGACCGTGATGCTCATTGTTTACCTCTCCTCAAACGCGTTTCACGGCAACTTTTTCAACATAAAGGTCAGCGAGGCGGGCGGTTCTCAGACACTGGCGGGATACATGTGGGCGGCTGGAGTGCTCTGCGAAATCCTGCTTCTTTACTTCACAGACAGCCTGCTGAAGAGGTTCAGCGCAAGGCAGGTGATGTTTTTCTCAGTGTTTATGGCGGTGATCCGCTACACTCTGACAGCGCTTACCGGCTCTCTGGCAGTGCTTTTCCTTGCCAACATGCTCCACGGCTTCACATACGGCTCGTTTCACGTGGCGGCGCTCACTTACTTCCGACGTGTTTTCGGGGCGGACAGGCAGCTTAAAGCGCAGAGCATCTATTCAGGGCTTGGCTTCGGGCTGGGCTCCGTGGGCGGTTCGTTCATTTCGGGCATTGCCTACGACCTCAGCGGCAGCACCGGGGTTTTCGCAGTAACCGCAGCGCTGTGCGCATTCTCAATGCTCCCCCTTCTGATCATGAAAACCGACAGATGAGTTGCAGTAAATCCCGAATAGGATATAATGTCCTGAGATTTTAAGGAGAACTTAAAAGCGATGAGCAAAACCAACACCCTGCTGAAGGAACTTGAGGAAGTAGCCGCCAAGCTGAACATCAAGGTGCGCTATGAACGCACCAAGGCTCGGGGCGGGCTCTGCAAAAAGGGGGAACAGTTTCTCATCATCATTGATAAATCCGCCGATCCCCATTACAAAACCGCCGTCATAGCCGAGGCGGTCAAAAAGTTTGACCTTGCGGATGTTTACATAAGCCCAAAGGCACGGGAAGCAATAGAAAGCGCCGACTAGGAAGAGAATGGGAAATAAAAAGCTCAACATAGATTTTGTCTACGATGTTCTGGAAGCCGAGTACGAAAGGCTGGAAAAACCCTCCGTAACCGCTCTGGCGGAGAAGAAGCGAGATCCCTTCAGGGTGCTGGTCAGCACAATTATATCCCTGCGCACGAAGGATGAGGTAACAGTCGCCGCCTCCGAACGCCTTTTCGCAGTTGCGGACACGCCGCAGAAAACCCTTGAACTTGATACGGAAATCATGGAGAAACTCATATTCCCCGCAGGCTTCTACCGCAACAAAACCAAAACAATTAAGGACATAAGTGCTATACTCATAGAAAAGTACGCAGGAAAAGTTCCCGCCGATATTGATGAACTCGTCAAACTCAAAGGAGTGGGAAGAAAGACAGCAAACCTAGTATTGGTAGAAGGTTTTCAGATACCCGCAGTCTGTGTGGACATACATGTTCACCGCATTTTCAACAGGCTGGGATACCTGAGCACCAAAGACCCCGACAAAACAGAGACAGAGCTCCGCAAGAGGCTCCCGCAGAAATACTGGATCAAGCTGAACGAAATGATGGTGACCTACGGCAAATATATCTGCCGCCCGGTTTCCCCCTTTTGTTCCGCTTGCAGGCTTTTTGAATGCTGTGATAAAGTCGGCGTCACCACAAGGAGGTAAGCCGTGGCGCACCGTATTGATGAAACAGATGTACAGATACTTAATCTTCTCGTTGAAAACTCGCGAATTTCCTATGCTGACATAGCGAAAGCAGTGGGGATGAAATCGCCCTCCGTCATAGAGCGCATAAAATGGCTTGAGACGGAAGGGATCATCACTGGCTACTCAACGCAGATAAACTATAAAAAACTCGGCTATGACATTCTCGCCTTCATCGGTATTTTCATTGATAACGCCGACAACATAGCGGACTTTGAGCACCACCTGAAAAAGCTTGGCAAAGAGATAATAGGCTGCCACCATGTGACAGGCGAATACACCATGCTTATCAAGGTCATAGTAAAAAATACAGAAGCGCTCAGCACGCTGATCAAAAAGCTCCGCAATACCCCGGGAGTAACGAAGACGAATACCATACTTGTTTTCTCCACCATACTCGACCGCTCAAGGATGCTTTGATAAAAGTCAGCGCCGTAATACCTGTTTACAACAGAACGGAAACCCTTAAAGACGCTGTGGAATCCGTTCTGTTTCAGGATTATTCCGACATTGAAATCATAGTTGTTGATGACGGCTCCGAAACCGATCTTACCGTTCCCCTCAAGCCTTACATGAATATGATCCGTTTCATCCGGCTGGAAAAAAACTCCGGCGTGAGCCGCGCCCGCAACGAGGGGATAAAAGCCGCTCGGGGTGATTTTATATCGTTTCTGGATTCGGATGATGTATGGCTCCCGTTTAAGATAAGCCATCAGATGGAAATGCTGGAACAGGAACAGACAAAGATCTGCCACACCAACGAATTCTGGTACAGGCAGGGAAAATTCATAAACCAGAGTAAAAAACACGCCCGCTGCGGCGGATACATCTTTCCGCAGATTCTGGACATATGCAGAATAAGCGACTCCTCAGTTATCATAGCGAAGGAAGTATTCGCGCGCACCGGAATGTTTGACGAAGGCATGCGCGTATGTGAGGACTATGACCTGTTTCTGCGCGTCGCGGCGCTGTATGAAGTGAGCTACAGCGAAAAAAAATGTATCATAAAAAGATCGGTGACAAACGATCAGTTAAGCGCGGCAATAAGCCATATAGAATCGGTACGGCTGGATTCGCTCCGCAATTTCATCTGTACTTTCAATAACTTACCCAAAGAATACCTGAGCGCCGCACTGGCGGAGATAAACAGAAAGGAACAGATTGTTAAATCAGGCTTAATAAAGAGATAAGCGGGCATTGAAGTAATTTCTTGCTATTTTAAATTAAATCTGTATAAAAAGCTAAAGAAGACGATAACTTTATCATCAAAATATAAACTGAAATCTTATGAAAAAATATTTAGCAATTATACCCGCAATTTTTTTTGTTGTATCATGCGCAGGCAGCAAGCCCGCAGGTCCCAAGTACTCTTCCCTCGTGCAGGAGCCTGCCGCTGTGGAAGAGCCCGAAGAGCTGGACACTGAGGGCACAGTGCAGCTTGAAGCCTTCTCTCCGATATTCCTCACGGACGAAATATCGAAGAGAGAGCTTAACTACGGGCTGCTCCCCTCCAAGCCTCAGTTCCACTTTGACGACATAGGCGAAACCCGCTACGTTTACGATGTTATCCCTCTGGTGGAAGAGGACAGGTACGAGTACTACGTCAAACGCTTCACGCAGGACATCCCCAACGTTTTTCAGAACTGGCTTAACCGCTCAAATAAATATCTCTACATAGTTAAAGACATCCTCCGCAGGGAAGGAGTGCCGGACGAACTGGCTTATCTTCCCTTCACTGAAAGCGGCTTCAACGCCACTGCTATCTCCCGTGCGGGAGCAAGCGGCATGTGGCAGTTCATGAGGGGCACAGGCAAAAGCTACGATCTTAATGACAACTTCTGGGTCGACGAACGCAGAGACTTTGAGAAAGCGACAACCGCCGCCGCCAGACACCTTCGTGATCTCTATGAAGACCTCGGCGACTGGCATCTGGCTCTTGCCGCCTACAACGCCGGAATGGGTAAAATCATACGCGCTATCAGGATGTACGAATCCAGAGACTTCTACACTCTCGCGAAATACAGCTACCTCAAGCAGGAAACCAAGGACTATGTTCCCAAATATCTGGCACTGCGTCATATATTCTGCAACTATCAGGAGTTCGGCTTTGAAACCCCCGTGGAGACACCTCTCATATTCGACCGCCTCACGGTTGACAGGCAGGTGAACCTCTACGTAATCGCCAAACTCACAGGCACAAGCTACAGCGCCCTGAAAGAACTTAATCCCGAGCTCAAAACTCCCGTTACTCCTCCTGTGGGTTCATACACCATCAGAATCCCCTACGGAACTGCGGAAAGTGCAGGCACACAGATAGCTTCCATGTCTCAGGATGAGCTTCTGATGTATAAAATCTACAACGCCAAAAGAGGCGAAAAACTCGACAGTATCGCCAAGAAATACAGCGTCAGCGTAAACGATATAAAATCATCCAACGGTCTGCTCCACACTAAGCTTTACACAGACACACCTATATTCATACCGGTAAAAAAATACCACGACCCTGCCCTTGACAGGGAATTTGCGAAGGTTCTCAAGCCTTACAACCCTAAGGTGCATGTGGTCAGAAAGGGTGAAAACCTTTCAACCATCGCCCGCAAGTACGGTCTCGGACTAAACGAAGTCGTGGCTATGAACAAAGGAATTAAGCCCAGCAAAATACGCCCCGGGCAGAACATCATAGTTTCAGTGGACTACAAAAGAAGCGACAAAAGATATGTGGCTCAGAAAACCACATACAAGAAATACAACACAGCAGCAGCCAAGAAAAAACGTCATGTGGTTAAAAGCGGCGAGTCTCTCTGGGCGATAGCACAGAAATACGGGACAACCGTAAACGCCATCAAAAGAACCAACAAGCTCTCAGGCTCTCAGATCCTTCCGGGCAAGGTGCTGATAATCACGGATTAAAAACAAACTCTATTAGAACCATAAAACAATATCTCTTCCATCCATTGACACCGAAAAGATAATCATTTACAATTGCATATTGAGCGGAGGTTAAAATGAGATTCTTTTTTACTTTACTTTTATTTGTATACATCGCCCTCCCTGCTACTGCCGAGGATTTGAGCTTCGTAAAAAAAATGGGCATGAAGCCGAACAGCACTAACATGCTTGAAAATATCGATAATAACACAAGCAAAAGGCTCATTCAGGACATGCTTTTTGCCGACATAATAATGGAAATTGCCAAGAAATATCCTGAGGATGCCCGAATAATCATCAGCGGACAAATAGGCGATGACCATCAGAAAGATGCTGACGGAAAATACAAAACATGGTTTTTCATCGGCTCCTACATTTACGGTGATTATCTGCATTATAGATTCAGCGTCTCTGTGAAAGAGCCGTTCGGTCCGGGCAGTGAAAAATATGTGGAAATGTTTGAAGGAAAATTAAGATACGACAGAACAAAAGTTGATTACTCATCAGTAGTGAGTGAAACCGATGATAACTCTAATCTTGATTTAAAGTTCTGATATGCCAAGAGTAAATTTTAACTATGTAAAATGTACGCGATGCGGCAAATGTGTTCCTGTGTGTCCTCAAGAGATCATTAAGATGAACAGTAGCGGTTCTCCTTTTGCTTTTCCAGAGAATGACTGTTTATGCTGTGAAAAATGTGTTGCAGTTTGTCCAGTCAACGCAATTACGGTTGAATGTGATTAGGTTGCACGGCGCAGCCCCTTCCTTGGGGCTGTTCAGCTTTTCTGGCGCATTGCCTGTTTCATTAAAATAATCAGATCAAAGACCCGCTTAACGTCTTTTTCAGTCTCTTCCTGAGTACCGGAATTATTCACAACAAAATCAGCGTATTTCAGCTTTTCATCTATGGGCATCTGGGTGCGGATAATTTTCTCCGCTTCTTCCCTTGTGATATTATCACGGTTCATCAGCCTTCTGAGCTGTTCCTCAGGCTCGCAGTAAACAACAATCAGCCCGTCAAAGCGGGTGTATGCCCCGGTTTCCACACAGAGAGCCGCCTGTGTGAGGATGATCGCCCTGTCATCCTTCCCTTTTATTTCGCCCACAAGCTTGGCTTCCGTTTTCAGAATAGCCGGATGAACTATTCCTTCCAACCTTTTACGGGCGGCATCATCATTAAAAACAATCTTCCGCAGCGCCGTTCTGTCGATGTTCCCTTCGTTATCCACAACGTCCACACCGAAAGCGTCCACCACCATAGGATAAGCCAGCCCGCCCGGCGCCATCACCCTGCGGCTGAGTATATCCGTATCAACAGTGTAACAGCCCAGACGCTCGAACATCTTGGCGACTGTGGTTTTCCCGCCGGCTATGTTTCCTGTAAGTCCAAGATACATAATTAAACTCCGTATATTTTCCGCAGAAGGCGCACCTTGTCCTCCTCCGAAAGGGAGGAGAACAGAACGCAGAGTTCGTCCGGCCTATAGCCCCTGCATCCCCACGGTCTGTTTTCGTATATGCCGCATTGTCTGCCTGCCGTGAGATGCGCACAGGGCTCACCCGCTTTTTTGCCCAGCACGCTTATGTCAAAGGCGATGCAGCATGCGCCGCACATTACGCACTCTATTTTGTTATCAGGCTTCCCGCACATAATTACGCAGTATGCCTATGTTTTCCACCTCAACCTCGACAATGTCGCCGATCCTGACAGCTCCCACGCCCGGGGGTGTACCCGTGGCGATCACATCGCCGGGGAGAAGGGTCATCACTCCCGAAATAAATGATATGAGTGTCGGAATATCAAATATCATCATGTCCGTTGTCCCGTCCTGCTTCGTTTCGCCGTTTACCCTTGTTTTCACGGAGATTCCCCGCCATTTGAAATCGGTCTCAATAACCGGACCTAAGGGCGCGAAGGTATCGAAGCATTTCGCACGGGTGAATTTGTTTTCTTCCTTCTGAATATCTCTGGCGGTGAAATCGTTCATTATTGTATAACCGAGGATATACTCCTCCGCCTTTTCGGGTTTTACATTCTTACAATGCCTGCCGATAACCACGGCAAGCTCACCCTCATAATCCACCTGCCTTGAAGAGGGAGGATAAATGACGTCCCCCTCATGCGCAGAGAGACAGGTGGAAGGTTTTATGAATATCAGCGGAGTCGTAGGGACATCGTTCCCCAGCTCTTTTGCGTGTGCGGCATAATTTCTCGCAACGCAGACAATCTTGGAGGGAAGCACGGGAGGCAGGATCTCAACCTCACCAAGCTCATATGTTTCAGTGGTCACAACGAAATCCTCAAACATAGAACCCTGAATGCGCCTGATTCTGCCGTCGATAAGCGCTCCTTTTTTCTCAACCTTTCCTGTTCTGAATCTCAGCAGCTTCATCTATCCGCTCTCCGTAAGTATTTTTTATATAATTCTCAGCATCTTCTTTGTCTTTCAGCCTGCCGCTCACGAGGCGGAAGGAAGCGTCCCTTATTATCTCTCCCATCAGCTTTCCGGCGGGCACACCCATTTCCGACAGTGCTTTGCCGTCTATGAGGCTCTCATTATCAAACCGCATGAGGGCGAAGGCGGTGTTCAGCTTCGGCTTAAGTCCGCTGCCGCCGTTAACTGCGGTAAACATATCAGCGCCTAAAATCCAGTCCTCTTTATAAGTATAGATGTATTTCATAAGGTTATCCACGCTGTAATCCTGCATAGATTCAAGCATTGAATAAGCGCTTGCCGTATTTGCCGCACGCTTGGCAAGCTTCACCGGATAACACTGTCTGTCCATCACCTTAAGAGCCTCATTCCGGAAGCCGTATATGAAGGCGCTTGTCTTTACGAACAGATCATCCGCCGCCATACCTTCCAGAGCCTTAAGCAGGCGGGCTTCCTCAACGGCTGAGGTATCAGAGAACAAGCGGAGAACGCCGTCCTTCACAAGCTTAGTGAGAACAGACGCTGCGTGCGCTCCTTCGGCAAGCTTCTGCATCTCTGCGAATATGCGTTCGGCGGCAACAGTATTCAGCATATGTGCTTTAGCAGCCGCCAGCTCCGCCGTGTGTCCGTCTATCTCAAACCCGAGCTGTGAGGCGAACCTGTACATACGCAGAACACGAAGCGGATCATCATCAAACGCACTCTCATGCACGATACGGATCAATCCAGCACGTATGTCCGCGTCATCGCCTATCACCTCTCCGCCTGTTGACAGAGCAAGATTATTTACTGTGAAGTCTCTCTTTGAGAGATCTTCATAAATATCCGCTCCTCTGGGTGCGGAAACGTCGAACTCCAGTCCTCCCCGGGCGAGACGCACATTATCCTTGAAGGATACCGCAGCCGCCCGCAGCCTCTTAGCCAGACGAAAAGCGAACTTCTCATAGTCTGTGCCGAAGGGAACCATATCTATGTCTTTAATATGCCTCTCAAGGAGCATGTCACGCACGCAGCCGCCGACGAAGAATATCTCTGTCCCCTGTTCGGAAGCGGTCTGAGCAATTTTATCAATGAACGGAATCTTTTTGAGATCGGGCTTTAAAAGCAAAATACCTTCCCAAACGGCACGGAGCCGTTATTTATTGACGAAAGGGGTATAATTAAAATAAACTTATACCCGTATGAGAGTTTTAATTATATCCGATACCCACTCCGATTCAATAGAAAAACTCCCCGCCTCAGTTCTGGCAGAAGCAAAGGCGGCAGATGCTGTTCTGCACGCAGGGGACATAATCGGACTTACCCTCATATCAGAGCTGAGAGGCATAAATCCATCCACATACGCAGTACGCGGAAACATGGACTCCATGGTAACGGAGGAGCTTCTGCCCTCTAAAAGGATGCTTCAGTTCGACGGGGTGGCAATCGGGCTCATCCACGGGGAGGGAAGCCCCTTCGGGCTTGAGAACAGACTCCTTTACGAATTTGACGGCGCTGATATAATAGTATACGGGCATACCCATAAGCCTTTTTGGGGTAAAATCGGCGATGTCTATTTCCTCAACCCCGGCAGCCCCACGGCAAACAGATACCAGCCGCAGGGAACATACGCCCTCCTGTTCATAGAACACGGCAGATTCAGGGCGGAGATAAAACAGATCTAGGAGCAGACACAATGCGCATAGCCATCATAGGCGCAGGCAGCGCGGGCATAACCGCCGCCTATCATTTTCTTAAGGAAACGGGCATTCAGGTTGACCTTTACGAAAAAGGAAACGATATACACAGCAGACAGCGCAACGAAGTAATGTCCGGCTTCGGCGGAGCAGGTACATACTCCGACGGCAAACTGACACTCACAACTGAGTACGGCGGCTGGCTGACCGACTACATGAGCGAAAGAGAACTGGAAGTTCTCATAGAAGAGGCCGACGACATATGGAAAAACGTCAGCGGCGTTCTTGAGCTGGATTCCAAAAGCAACTACGAAGCCGTGAAGGATCTTGAGTATTCATGCAGCAGACAGAATCTTAAGCTCTACCCCGCCAAAATACGCCATCTCGGAACGGAAAACTGCCTGCTCTTCATCCGCAAAATGTATGAAATGTTCGGGCAGTCGCCTCATATAAAAATACACTGCAACAGTGAAGTGGTTGACCTCATTGTGGACGGTGACAGGGTCACAGGGCTGCGCACAACTGAAAACGGCGAAACCGTTGAACGTGAATATGACAAAATAATCGCCGCAGTGGGCAGGAGCGGCAACAGCTGGATGCAGGGGATAGTCCGCAAATACTCTCTCGGCTACGATCTTAACCCTGTTGACATAGGAGTAAGGGTTGAAGTTCCCCGTTCGGTTACGGATCACTTCACCAACCAGCTTTACGAATTTAAGATAAAATACTACACCAACGGTTTTGAGGACGAAGTGCGCACATTCTGCGTAAACCCCGGCGGCTTTGTGGCGATCGAGCGCAACAAAGACAACCTGCTCACCGTCAACGGGCACAGCTACAAAAACCGCAAGAGCGACAATACCAACTTCGCCCTGCTGGTCTCCACCAAGTTCACCGAACCCTTTGATGAGCCGTTGAAATACGGCGAATACATAGCACGTCTGGCAAATATGCTTGCGGGCGGCGACAATATCATTATCCAACGCTACGGCGACCTCACCAGAGGCAGACGCTCAACGAAGAAGCGCATTGAGAAAAACTTTGTTCACCCCACGCTTCCGGACGCTATGCCCGGCGACCTTTCGTTTGTTCTCCCCTACCGTTACATAAGCGACCTGACGGAGACCATCGAACGCCTGAATACCGTAATGCCCGGCATGAGCGATCCCAACACACTCCTTTACGGCGTGGAGGTTAAGTTTTATTCCGTAAGGCTCAAGGTGGACGGAAAAATGAGATCTGCCAACCTTGAAAACCTCTACTGCGTGGGCGACGGCGCGGGACTGACCAGAGGAATAATTCAGGCATCCGTATCAGGGCTTATCGCCGCTAAGGACATACTGGGGGAATAGAGAGATGAATTCCGCAACATTAAACAGGCTGAAAACACTTAGTAAAAATACAGGGAAGAAGGCTTCATGATAATAGGCTGCACCGGCAGCACAGCAAGAGGTGACGATACTTATGCGAGTGATATTGACCTTGTTTATGAAATTGATAACCCGAAAGAATTTACCGCCCGCAACGGAGGCTTCGGCGCTTTCAGCCGCATTGCGGAAATACGCTCTGAGCTTGAAAATGCTCTCAACAATAAAGTAGATCTGATCGCAAGAAATTCACTCAACGAGATCGGCAGAAAATATATTCTGAAGGATATGAAATATGTCGACTAAGGGAGATGCGGCGAGGGCTGAGTTTATACTAAAAATGATCTCTAATATGAAGAGATTATAATCAGGCACGGAAGCACAGAATCAGCACTTGATGACGAAGTTGAAGGCAGACCCGCAATCCTTATGTCTCTCCATCAGATTGGAGAAACATTAAGCAAAATCAACCCTGAGCTTATTGACAGATTCGATCTTTCAACAGAAACCAAGGGCTCTTCCGGTTGAAGAAATTTTATCGCACACGATTAGCTGGGAGTGGATCTTAAAATTGTTGAAAGCGTAATCAAGAAATTCATCCCCGAACTGAAACGCAAAGTCAGAGAACTTTATACTTCAACAGAAGATAAACTTTAATCTACAATCTATTACATCGAATTATAAAACTTCGGCAAAGAATCTCACCCTCTGCTGCCTACAAAATGGTTTATATACCCGTTTTCAGGTTTTACATTTTCCCATACAGCGTCCTTAAGCAGCTCGCCTATTTCCGCCATCTGCTTGTCCACTGACGGGGCATTAACCATAGAGGACTTCAAAAGACTGTACGAGTGCGATAATTGTTTGGTATAAAAGTCTGTTTTTTCGCTGTCACTCATCCCGGCAGTCGTCTCGGCAGACCATACAGGCATTCTGTCTGTGGCATGTTCACGGGCATAACGATACATAAACGGGTCATTATTCTTAACTGCAAGAAGCAGGTTCTGGGTCAGTCCGGCGGGAGCGTCCGCCAGCCTGCCTTTGTAATCGCCTAGTTCCCATGTGTCTCCCTGAATGATCTGGCTGGTGATGTTCAATCCCTGCACCTTCAGGCGTGCCTGAGTGAAGCTTTCATTCCTCACGGCATTGCCTTCATCGTCCTTGATAAAGCCGCCGTTTTCATCGGTAAGGAACATATCTTTCCAAATATCAGAAGGGGTATCGTAAATCTTCACCCCGCCGTCTTCGCCGTAGGTCTTCATTCCGGCTTCAAGTCCGGCTTTTTTGTATGATGCTTCATAAAAATAAGCGTCAACATCGGAAACTTTCAGCTCACGCAGCACGTCAGCATCATTGATGCCCATCTCCATGCCGAGCTTCACAGTCAGTCCCCACGAAAGGTCATCAATATTTTCATCCTTTTTGTCGACGGATTTGCCGAGTTCGATAAGGCTGTTGATATAATCAGCGTCAATAACTGAGGAAGAATCCTGCACAGTCTGCGCAGGGTCACTTTTACGCACTGCATTGATTTCTGAGGAAAGTTTTTTTGCAACACCGGATAAATCAATTCTGTCTGCTGTGCTCTGCTCTTTCCGCTCAGTTCCGGTAATACGAATTTCAGGTGCTCCGGCAGACTTTGAACCGGTTAGATTTATGTTTGACATATCAATGCGCAGACTGTCCATCAGCAAACCTCTCTAATGGACAATCGTCCGAAACTCATAATTCTTGAGACCCCTATTTCAACTGTTCCTAAAAAATCGCCTTCGTGACGATATTTTCCAGAGAATTCGGTCCTTCTATTTTTATAATTCTGTCTCCGCCGAGAACCACAACGGGAGGATTTATTATTCCGTATTTCGGCGGTACAGGCTCTTCGGAGGTGTCAATGAGACGCACCTCAACCTTTGCGCCGTAACGGTATCTTATATCTTCCGCGAGTTCAGGCGTCTTTTTATCGGTTTCGCCGTCATAGAATATTTCGATAAGCATAGCATCCTCCCTGAGCTTTAAACCAAACCCCATTATAACGGGCATATGATAAATATATATCCCCTTCATACAGTTTGCCAAGTGAATCTGTCTGCGGACACGTCTGATTGACTATTATGTTATGCTGTAGTATGGTTGGGTGTTGGAAAGTCAGGCAATATTTCTGCGCTTGCTCGGGGATTCTCCGGCTTACAGCGCAGATTGACACTGCCGGACTGGCGGGGAATCAGAAAACTATCAGTTATCTGATTTTAAAATCCCCCTCCTGTCCCCCTTTGCTAAGGGGGAAGCTGCTGCGGACAAAGGCAGAACACCCCTCTTTATGAAAGAGGGGCGGGGGGAGATTTAAAAAGTATTTGCGCCGTGTGAAACGAAGGCAGGTTTACCCTGCCGCGAGTGTATACATCAATCCGGCAGGACGCGCGGATTGATGAAAATAAGAAAACTATCAGGAATCTTCCGGCGTTAATACCGGATAACATAAATACAGCCCCATGGATGGGGCTGCGCCGTGCGAAACGAAGGCAGGTTTACCCTGCCGCGAGTGTATACATCAATCCGGCAGGACGCGCGGATTGATGAAATGAAATACGAGGTTTTCATGCTTAAAAAATATCTTCTTGCGCCGGGTCCCACACCTGTTCCTGAAACTGTTCTGCTTGAGATGGCACGTCCTATTATCCACCACAGGACATCGGAATTCTCGGCAATTTTTGATAATGTCCGCAGACGCCTTCCCGAAGTATTCGGAACAAAAGAGGAAGTCCTCATGCTGGCGGGCAGCGGTACGGCAGCGATGGAAGCGGCTATAATCAATACTGTAAACATCGGCGAAAAGGTTCTGATAATAGACGCGGGCAAGTTCGGTCAGCGCTGGGGCGATATATGCAGGGCTTTCGGCATGGATGTCCACAAGATAGAGCTTGAGTGGGGTTCCTCCGTCAAGCCCGAAGCTGTGGAAGAATTCCTCCGTGCAAACCCTGATACCAAAGGCGTTTTTGTACAGGGGAGCGAAACATCCACTACAGCCTGCCACCCTATTAAGGAGCTGGCGGAAGTTATAAGAAAATATGACGACACCCTCTTCATAGTAGACGGCATCACGTCGGTGGGCGTTTACGACACCCGCATGGATGAATGGGGAATAGATGTTCTTGTCACAGGCTCGCAGAAAGCGTTCATGCTCCCTCCCGGGCTTGCGCTTATAGCGCTCAGCCGGAAGGCGTGGGCAAGAACCCAGAAAGTAAAAAACCCCAGATACTACCTTAATCTCGCTAAAGAACTTAAAGCGCATAAGGACTCCACCACAGCATACACCCCCGCCATTTCTCTTATTATCGGTCTGGACAAAGTTCTGGATATGATGTTTGAGGAGGGGCTGGAAAATGTGTACGCAAGGCACGAAATAAACGGACAGGCGACAAGAGCGGCAGTTCAGGCGCTTGGTTTCAGGCTTCTCGCCAAGGACATGCCCGCCAACTCCGCCACCGGCTTCTATCTGCCCGAAGGGTTTGAAGGAGGCAAGTTCATCAAGTTCATGCGTGAGAAAGTCGGCGTAACCTACGCAGGCGGACAGGATCACCTGAAAGGCAAAATAATGCGCATCTCGACCCTCGGCTACCATGACGCATTCGACACCATAATAGGCATAAGCGCCCTTGAGATGGGTCTGCGCAAATTCGGCGTGGAAGTTGAGCTCGGCAGCGGAGTGAGAGCCGCCGAAACGATCCTTGAAGACTACATCGGGAAATGATGATGAAAAAAAATATGCTCGCTTCCGCCGTTACAAATATGGCTCCCCTGCGTTCCAAAAAGCTGAACGAGATAGAATCGGCACTCAGGGATGTTCTCAGTGCCTATGGCTGCATTGAGATCTTCCTGCCGATATACGACTATTATGACATGCTCTCCGGAACCACGCAGGGGTTCAGCGATGAGCACATCATCCGCTTCATAGACCGCAACACGGGCAAATCCCTTGTTCTGCGTCCGGACTTCACCCCGCAGGTGTGCAGATATGCCGCCAATTACATGAATAACTATCCTCTGCCTATCCGCCTCGGCTACAGGGGCAGAGTGTTCAGAAATGTAAACATGGACAAGGGAATAAAATCCGAAAAGACACAGGTAGGGTGCGAGCTTTTCGGTCTGGAGGAAATGACGGGTGATATTGAGCTGCTCCTCATAGCCGAAAGAGGCATAAAGGCTCTCAACCTCAGCGGACACAGATATGTCATAGGTGACATGAAGTTCAACTCGGAGCTTCTTAAGCTGGCAGGTGATCTGCGGGAAGAGTTTCTCAGGGCGCTTTCTGCCAAAAATCTTGACCGCATGAAGCAGGTAATCGATTCGTCCGCCATGGATGACAAAACAAAAAAATTCCTTAAGTCGATCCCCTTCGCATACGGCGGGAGAGAGGTCTTAAAAGAACTTTATGAATCCTCACCGAATGACGAGATCGGGGCAAGAGTTTCATATATTGAAAAATTTTTTGACAGACTCGTTGAAATGGGTATAGATGAAAAGGCTTTGGTGTTTGACGCATCGGAGTGTAAAGGGTACGATTACTATACGGGACTCACATTTGAAATCCTTCACGGAGGCATAGGCTCCAAAATAGGCACAGGCGGCAGGTATGACAACCTCGCCGGAAAGTTTGACTTTAATGTGCCTGCCTGCGGAATGGCATTTTACGTGGAAGAGATTATAAATGTGGATAAACCCTCCGAAGTTAAGGTCTCCTTCGATTATATGACGGGTGATCAGGCTCAGGCGGAGAAGCTGAGAACCGAAGGTAAAACGGTTCTCTATGTGGAAAATAATGAAAACAGAGATAAATTTCTCGAATTTTACGAAATAGGACAAATCCTTTAATTTGCGAGGTTGAAATGAGCTGTACTGTAGTTCTCGGCGCCCAGTGGGGTGATGAAGGGAAAGGTAAAATTGTCGATATTCTCACGGAGAAGGCGGATGTGGTTGCCCGCTATTCCGGCGGACACAACGCCGGTCACACAGTGGTCATCGGCGGCGTGAAATACGTCCTTCACCTTATCCCCTCAGGCATTATGCACGGAGAAAAAATCAACATCATCGGCAACGGTGTTGTAATAGATCCGAAAGCGCTCCTTGACGAGATGAACGATCTCAAAACAAAAGGCGTTACCTTCGGCAAAGGCTTTTACATAAGCAAAAGAGCCCATGTTATCTTCCCCTTTCACGGCATAATAGACCGTCTGAGAGAGGAGATTAAGGGCAGTAAAAAAATCGGCACCACAGGCAGGGGAATTGGTCCCACTTATGCCGAAAAAGCAGCAAGAAACGGTATCCGCATATGCGACCTTTTCGATAAGGAAGTCTTCCGTGAGAAGCTGGAGCAGAACGTTAAGGAGGCGAACTTCCTCCTTGAGCAGAAATACAGCTCCGACAAGCTTGATGTGGACGCCATATATGAGGAATACCTCGGTTACGCGGAGCAGATTCGCCCTTTCATAGCTGAAACGGAATACCTCCTTAACGAGCTTTATGATTCCGGCAAAAAAGTGATGATGGAAGGCGCTCAGGGCTCACTCCTTGACGTTGACTTCGGTACATACCCTTTTGTCACATCCAGCAGCTCAACAGCGGGCGGCGCATGCACAGGAACGGGGCTTTCACCCGTTAAAATAAATAAAATTGTCGGCGTTCTCAAAGCCTACACCACAAGAGTGGGCGGAGGACCCTTCCCCACAGAGCTTTTTGACGAAGACGGTGAAAGACTCCGCAAAGTCGGCAACGAATACGGCGCCACCACGGGCAGACCCCGCAGATGCGGCTGGCAGGATCTCGTGGCTGTTAAATACGGCGTAATAGTGAACGGCATCACGCATATAGCCCTCACCAAGCTTGACGTTCTCACCGGAATGCCCAAGCTGAAAGTATGCGTCGGCTACAAAATAAACGGCGAAGTGACAGCGGTTTTCCCTCCTGAAATCAAAAATCTGGAGACATGCGAACCTGTTTATGAAGTTTTTGACGGCTGGAACGAAGACATATCGAAAATCCAGAATTATGACGAACTGCCCAAAAACGCAAAAGCTTATCTGGACTTTATAAAAAAATTCCTAGGCATAAGCTATTGCCTCGTATCAGTCGGTACGGACAGAAAAGAAACCATGCTGATTGAGGATGTATTTTAACCTTTTAACCTGATAAAATAAAATGGACGCCGTTTCCTGAACCGGAGACGGCTCAGACAGATGAGATTGCTTCACTTCGCATGTAATAACAGTAAGTTATGTTACTGCTGGAAGCAAAGCGGCGTGGCAGTCTCAGCTTTTTGCGCCTTTGTCAACAACCTCTGCCGTCTCTCTAACCGGAGACGGTTTTTTCCCTCTGAATATAACTTTTTTTCTTCACATTTTTTTCGTGACAGAAGCCGAAGTTTAATGTAGATTAGTCCTTCAAGTTCAGTGTTTTCGGTGGTTTCAAAAGCTGAAGAAAGTCCCCCGAAAATAATTGAAATTTTTTAAAAAAAGTCGTTGACAAAGATTAGCGGATTTTGTTATAACCCAATTCCCGCTTGTGAAAAATGCACTTGCGAGCAGAGAGAGCCATTAGCTCAGTCGGTAGAGCAACTGCCTTTTAAGCAGTGGGTCGTTGGTTCAAGTCCAACATGGCTCATTTTGTCCCTTTCGTCTAGCCCGGCCTAGGACACCGCCCTTTCACGGCGGCGACAGGGGTTCGAATCCCCTAAGGGACGCTTAGATAAATTAAAATTCCCGGGCGGTTAGCTCAGCTGGGAGAGCATCGGCCTTACAAGCCGAGGGTCGCAGGTTCGATCCCTGCACCGCCCACTCCACAAACCAATGGGGGCGTAGTTCAGTTGGTTAGAACGCTGGCCTGTCACGCCAGAGGTCGAGGGTTCGAGCCCCTTCGTCCCCGCTTTTAAAACCTAAGAAAGCCAACCACATATGTGGTTGGCTTTCTTTTTGGCACATTTCATTATATTAATCTCTGTCAAAAAAATCGGCACAAGATAAAAAACAACAGGCAGCCCCTAAAGATGGGCAGTTATGGCAATAATAGTGTTGATTTCTTCCTTATCAAGTCCATAGAGAAGCGGCTCCCTTTTTCCGCGCAGTTTTTTGACTGAAATGATGCAGCGGCTTGCCGCACTTTACCTCCTCCGATTTGCTGCCGCCAAAATTAAGGTGTACATACCGGGCTTCAGTACTTAGATTTTATATAAGAGTCGGCATGTATAAACCGGCACTGACGGAAGGAGGTTTTTATGCGGTACTTTCTTTTAATAATCACCTGCCTGTTGTGGAGCGTATCTTGGACAGAGGCTCAGAACTTCCCATCCAGCGCCGGTTCCCTGCGGGTTTCGACTGTCGTATCCGGATTGGAGCATCCTTGGGGCTTGGCTTTTCTGCCGGACGGCAGAATTCTGATTACTGAACGATCCGGCAGGCTGCGGCTGGTTTCCCGTGAGGGGGTTCTTTCCGCACCTCTGCGCGGTCTGCCGCCGATCTATGTTCAGGGGCAGGGAGGATTGCTGGATGTTCTTGCAGATCCGCAGTTTGCCCGGCGTCCTTTGATCTATTTCTCATTCTCAGAGGAAAGAAACGGTCTGATCGGCACGGCGGTTGCCGAAGCAGAACTAAAGGGCGAGTCACTGGAAAATGTTCGGGTGATCTTCCGTCAGCAGCCTAAGGTTACCGGTAACAATCACTGGGGTTCCCGTCTGGTAATGGCTCGTGACGGCACACTCTTTATCACTCTGGGGGAACGGTTTGATCACAGCAGACAGGCACAGGAGCTTAACAGTCATTTAGGCAAGGTTGTACGTATCCAGACGGACGGCTCTCCCGCTCAAGGAAATCCCTTTATCCTCAGTGCAGGCGCCTTACCTGAGATCTGGTCATACGGACACCGCAATGTTCAGGGCGCAACACTGGATCCCGCCACAGGTAAGCTATGGACAATCGAACACGGTCCGAAAGGCGGCGATGAAGTTAACATCACAGAAGCGGGAGTCAACTACGGCTGGCCGGAAGCCAGTTACGGTTCCCATTATACGGGCTTACCCATTCCGGATGCGCATGCCTCGCGCGGCTTCCGTGAACCGCTCTATTACTGGAATCCCTCAATAGCTCCCAGCGGACTGATGTTTTACTCAGGGGACATGTTTCCGGCGTGGAAAGGAAATCTGTTCACTGGAGCACTCGCGGGAAAATCCCTGATACGACTGACCTTGGCAGAGGGAAAAATTGCAGGAGAAGAACGCCTGCTCAAGGAACTGGGAGAACGCATCAGGGATGTTCGTCAGGGACCGGACGGGCGGATTTATCTGCTTACCGATAACAAAAACGGACGCCTT